>DASSUW010000116.1:0-4080 GCA_035706585.1 Solirubrobacteraceae bacterium
CGACGAGCCCACCAACCACCTCGACGCCGAGTCGGTGGCGTGGCTGGAGAAGCATCTGGAGGAGTACAAGGGCACGGTCGTGGCCGTCACCCACGATCGCTACTTCCTCGACAACGTGGCCGGCTGGATCCTCGAGCTCGACCGCGGCCAGGGGATCCCGTTCAAGGGCAACTACTCGAGCTGGCTCGAGCAGAAGCAGCAACGCCTGGCGGTCGAGGAGAAGCAGGAGTCCGCGCGCCAGCGGACGATCGGGCGCGAGCTCGAGTGGGTGCGCACGAACCCCAAGGGGCGGCGCGCGAAGTCCAAGGCCCGCCTGAGCAACTACGAGCGCCTGCTCGCGGAGGAGCGCAACGTCAAGCTCGACCAGGTGCAGATCCACATCCCGTCCGGCCAGCGGCTGGGCGGCAAGGTGATCGAGGCCGACGACGTGCGCAAGGGCTTCGGCGACCGGCTGCTGATCGAGGACCTGTCGTTCTCGCTGCCTCCCGCGGGCATCGTCGGCGTGATCGGCGCCAACGGGGCCGGCAAGACGACGCTGTTCCGCATGATCGTCGGCCAGGAGAAGCCCGACGCCGGCACGATCGCCCTCGGCGACACGGTCGACCTCGCGTACGTAGACCAGTCGCGCGACGCCCTGGACCCCGACAAGACGGTCTGGGAGGAGATCTCCGAGGGCTACGACAACATCAAGGTCGGCGACCGCGAGATGAACTCGCGGGCGTACGTCGCGGGCTTCAACTTCAAGGGGTCCGACCAGCAGAAGAAGGTCGGCGCCCTGTCCGGCGGCGAGCGCAACCGCGTGCACCTGGCGAAGCTGCTGCGCCGCGGCGGGAACGTGCTGCTGCTCGACGAGCCGACCAACGACCTCGACGTCGACACGCTGCGCGCGCTCGAGGAGGCGCTGCTCGCGTTCCCCGGTTGCGCCGTGATCATCTCCCACGATCGCTGGTTCCTGGACCGCGTGGCGACCCACGTGCTGGCGTTCGAGGGCGACTCGCAGGTGACGTGGTTCGAGGGCAACTTCGAGGCCTACGAGGAGTGGCGGCACGAGCGCCTCGGCGCCGAGGCCGACCGCCCGCACCGCATCACCTACAAGAAGCTCACGCGGGCGTGAGCGAACCGCTCACGGTCCGCTACTTCACCGATCCCGCCTGCCCGCCCGATCCGGCGCGGATGCGGCTGTGTTGGCTGTACGGCGATCAGATCGCCTGGGATCTGCGGATGATCGCGGCGCGGCCCGAGCGCGGCGCCGGCTGGCCGCACGAGCGCGGGAGCGACGCGACGATCCACGCCTGCCGCGCCGTCGTGGGCACGCGCCTGCGCTGGCCCGACCGCACGGAGGCGATGCTGCGACGCCTGCAGCTGCTCGCCGCCGCCGGCGAGCTGCTCGACGACTCCGACACGCTGGAGACGGCGGCGGCGCAGGCCGGACTCCCGGTGACCGAGCTGGCCGCCTACTGCGCCGAGCCGGAGGTCGAGGCGGCGCTGCGCGCCGACATGGCGCTCGCCGCGGGCCGGCGGTGCGGTGAGATCGCCGGCGGCGACCTGAGCCGCCTGACCCGGCGCCCGGATCCGGAGGCGGCCGACGAGGTCGTCCGCTGGGCGCCGGTCCCACTGACCGACGCCGAGGTCGCGGCGATCTGCGGCCGCTGAAACCCTAGTGTTGACGGGCCTCGCGCGGGCGGAGTACCGTCGGCGCATGTCACGGCGAACCGGCTGGGCTGTCGCCCTGGCATGTACGGCGCTCCTCGTCGCCGCCGGACCGGCGGCCGCGCAGTGGCGCCCCGTGCAGCGGCAGTGCCTCGCCGGCAGCGCGCTCGTCGCCGGCTGCACGCCGATTCCCGGCTTCGGCGGCGCCTGGAACGTCGCCGTGAGCCCCGACGGGCGCACCGCGTACACGACCTCGCTCAAGACCGCGGGAAGCGCCGGCCGCGGCAGCATCCACGTCTTCAGCCGCAACCCGGCGACCGGGACGCTGGCGCTCAAGCCGGGCACCGACGGGTGCATCACCCATGCCGACATGCCGGTCGCCGGGTGCGCGCAGGCGCGCGGCATCGGCCGGGCCGACGAGATCATGATCAGCGCGGACGGCCGCTTCGTGTACGTCGCCAGCCAGGACGACGTGACGGCGACGCCGAACATGCTCGCCGGCGCCGTCGCGGTGTTCAGCCGCAACACGGCGACCGGCGTGCTCACGCAGCTCCCGGGCCAGCAGGGCTGCATCAACGACGACGGCAGCGAGGGTTGCTTCGACGGCCACGCGATCGGCGGCCGCGGCGCGGTCCTCAGTGCCGACCAGCGGAACATCTACGTGCTCGGCCAGGAGTCGCTCGCCGTGCTGCAGCGCAACCCGACGACGGGGACGCTCGGCCAGGCGCTGCCGGGCTGCTTCGGCCTGTCAGGCTCGGGCGACAACTGCGTCGACACCAGCCCGCGCCCCGGCGGGCGCCAGCTCGCGCTGTCGGGCGACGGCAGGCAGCTGTACACCCCGGCCCCGACCGGGCTGCGGATCTTCAGCCGCGACACCTCGACCGGGGCGCTCACGCCCGCCGGCTGCGTCACGCAGGACGGAAGCGGCGCCGGGTGCGGGCGCGTGCCGGGGATCGGCCTCGCGCCGCGCAACCTGGTGATCAGCCCCGACAGCCGGAACGTCTATCTCTCGCACGTGGACGGGATCGTCACGTTCGCCCGCAACGCGAACGGCGGCCTCAGCTTCCGCAGCTGCATCAACGATGCCGGCACAAGCGGCTGCGCGAACAGCTCGAACGTCTCGAACCTCACGTTCATGGCGGTCAGCCCGGACGGGCAGGACGTCGTGGCGGTGCCGCAGGGCGGCGCCGGCGGCTTTGCCGCGTTCGCGCGCGACGCCTCCACCGGCTCGCTGACGCGCCGGCCGGGCCGCGACGGCTGCCTGACGCCCGACGGGAACGGGTTCGACAACGGCGCCGCCGTCGCCGACGCGTGCCGTGCCGCCACGGGCATGAGCTTCTTCGGCCACATCCGCTTCTTCGGCAACGGGCTGATCTACGCCGGGTTCTTCGGCGGCGACCGCATCGCGGTCGTCAAGCGCGACTTCTATCCGGTCTGCCAGGGGCGCTCGGTGACCGTGCGCCGCAACCACGCCAAGCGGCTTCCGCTCGCGTGCTCGGACCGCAACGGCGACGCGATCACGCGCACGATCCTCCAGCCGCCCGGCGCCGGCACGCTCGGCGCGATCAACCAGGCCGGCGGGAACGTCATCTACAGCCCGTTCACCGGCTTCACCGGCACCGACAGCTTCTCGTTCCGGGCGACCGCGAGCGGCCTCACCAGCGCGCCGGCGGCGCTCGACATCACGATCGCCAAGCGCAGGGCCAAGGGCATCCGCGGCGTCAGCCTCAGCTACGCCTACCTGTCGTTCAGCGACCACACGCGGCTCACCAAGCTCGTGCTCCGCAAAGTCCCGCGCGGCTCCAAGGTGCGGGCGGTGTGCCGGTTCAGGGGCCACCACTGCGCGGGCAAGGCGAGCCGGCCGCTGGTGAAGCGGCGCGCGCGCGGCAACATCAGCCTCGCGAAGCGCTTCGTCGGAGTCGACCTCAAGGTCGGCAGCCGGATCACGGTGACGGTCACCAAGAAGGGCCTCGTCGGCGCCGCCAACGTCGTCACGATCCGCCCGCGCAAGGCGCCGAAGATCGTCGCCCGCTGCCTGAAGCCCGGCTCCAGGAAGCTCCGCAAGCACTGCTGAGGCGCGCCTCGGCGCGGCGTACCGGCGGGCGCCGGCCGCGCGGCTTGCTACCGTCGGCGGCTTCATGCTGTCGGTCGCTGTCTGCCTGGTCCTGGGGTGCGTGCTGGTCGCATCCGCGATGCTCAAGCTGGTCGACCGCCAGGGGACCCGGTCCGCGCTGGCGACGTACGGGATCCGGCGCGGCGCCGCGGTCGTGTGGGCAGCGGTCGTCGCCGCCGAGCTCGTGCTCGCCGCCGGGGTCGGTGCCGGGATCGCCGCCGCCGCCTACGTCGCCGCGGCCCTGATGGCGGTGTTCGCCGTCGCCCAGGGCGTGGCGCTGGCCCGCGGCCGCGGCGGCGCTCCGTGCGCGTGCTTCG
>DASSUW010000117.1:0-2702 GCA_035706585.1 Solirubrobacteraceae bacterium
CGCCGGGGCCGTGGGCGCCGACGGTCACCGCCAATCTCGTGCGGCCGCTCCTGCTCGAGGTCGCGGGGCTCATGGACCGGCCGCCGGAGCGGCTGATCGCATCCGGGCTCGAGACCGCGGAGGCCGACGAGGTGGCGGCGGCGTTCGCGCCGCACGGGCTCCGCGAGGCGGCGCGCCGCACGGGCGACGGCTGGTCCGCCATCCTGCTGGCTCGATGATCTCGCTCGACGACGTACGGGCCGCCGCGCGGCGGATCGAGGGCGCTGCGCACCGGACGCCGGTCCTCACGTCAAGGGCGCTCGATCAGGCGGTCGGCGCGAGTGTCTTCCTCAAGGCCGAGAACCTGCAGCGCGTCCGCGCGTTCAAGTTCCGCGGCGCCTACAACGCGGTCGCGTCGCTGGCCGCCGCCGAGCGCGCCCGCGGAGTGGCGACCGTCTCGTCCGGCAACCACGCCCAGGCGGTCGCGCTCGCGGCACGGCTGCACGACGCTCCGGCGGTGATCCTCATGCCCGACGATGCGCCGCCGGGCAAGCTCGCCGCGACCGCCGGCTACGGCGCGGAGGTCATCCAGTTCGACCGCTACGCGCAGGATCGCGAGCAGCTGCTGGCCGACCTGGTCGCCGACCGCGGGCTGATCCCGATCCATCCGTACGACGACGAGCGCGTGATGGCGGGTCAGGGAACGGTCGCGCTCGAGCTGATCGAGGACGCGGGGCCGCTCGACGTGCTGCTCGTGTGCGTCGGCGGCGGCGGGCTGATCGCCGGCTGCGCCACGGCCGCGAAGGGCCTGCTGCCGGACGTGCGGGTCGTCGGCGTCGAGCCGGAGGCGGGCGACGACGTCCGCCGCTCGCTGGCGGCCGGCGAGCGCGTGCGGATCGACGTGCCGCGCACGATCGCCGACGGCCAGCAGCTGCCGGCGCCGGGCGAGCTGACGTTCCCGGTCATCCGCGAGCGCGTCGACGCGGTCGAGCTCGCGTCCGACGCCGAGATCGTCGACGCCATGCGGTTCCTGTTCGAGCGCCTGAAGACCGTCGCCGAGCCGTCGGGCGCCTGCGCCGTTGCGGCGCTGCTCGCCGAGCGCGTCGGCGAAGTCGGCGGTCTGCGTGTGGGCGTGACGATCACCGGCGGGAACGTGACCGCCGATCGCTTCGCGGCGCTGCTCGCCGCCTGAGGGTCGCGCGGCGCCGCCTGACCGCGTCGCGGCGCCCACTCGCCGCGCGACCGCGTCGCGTCGCCCGCTCGCGGCCTGACCGCGTCGCGGCGCCGCCCGTGGGTAGTCTCGGCGCCATGGCGTGGAACGTGGTGATCCTCGGCGGGGGGTTCGGCGGCCTGTACGCCGCGCGCAAGCTGGAACGGACGCTGCCCCGCCACGCGGCCAAGGTGACGATCGTCACCGACGTGAACTTCATGCTCTACACGCCGCTGCTTCCGGGCGCGGCGGCCGGCACGCTGGAACCGCGGCACGTCGTCGTGCCGCTGCGCGAGCACCTGCGCCGCACCGACCTGCTGCTCGGGCACGTGACCGGCGCCGATCCCGACGCGCGGACGGTCTCCGTCACCACCGCCGAGGGCGCGCAGCGCGAGCTCCGGTACGACCAGCTGATCGTCGCGCTGGGGTCGATCTCGCGGACGCTGCCGGTGCCCGGCCTGCGCGAGCATGCGGTCGGCTTCAAGACGCTCAGCGACGCGATCGCGCTCCGCAACCAGATCATCCACACGCTCGAGCGGGCCGAATCGGTCGAGGACGAGGCGGCGCGCCGCGCGCTTCTCACCTACGTGTTCGTCGGCGCCGGGTATGCGGGTCTGGAGGGACTCGCCGAGCTGCAGGACTTCGCCGCCGACGTGGTCGACCTCTATCCGCGCGCGCGGGTGGACGGGCTGCGCTTCATCCTCGTCGAGGCGCGCGACCGCGTGATGCCGGAGATCACCGCCGAGCTGGCCGAGTTCGCGACGGCGGAGCTGCGGCGGCGCGGCATCGAGGTCCGGACCGGCACGACCGTGGAGCGGATCTCGGCCGACTCGGTCGAGCTGTCCGACGGCGAGCTGGTCCCGTGCCGGACCGTCGCGTGGACGGCGGGCGTGCGGCCGGCGCCGGTGGTCGCCGAGCTCGGGCTGCCGCTCGACGGCACCGGCCGGATCGTCGTCGATCGCTACTGCCGGGTCGATGGGCGCGAGGACGTGTGGGCGATCGGCGACGCGGCCGCGGTCCCGGATCCCGCGCGTCACGGCCAGCCGACGCCGCCGACCTGCCAGCACGCGCTGCGCCAGGGCCGGACGGTGGCCGAGAACGTGGCCGCCGCGCTCGGGGCGGGGCGGCCGAAGCCGTTCAGCTACAAGACGCTCGGCGTGTTCGTGGACATGGGCCACCAGAAGGCCGTCGCGGAGACCGTCGGCATCAAGTGGCGTGGCTTCCCGGCGTGGTTCCTGGCCCGGACCTACCACCTCGCGATGATGCCGGGCATGAAGCGTCAGCTCCGGCTCGTCGTGGACTGGACCGTCGATCTGCTCTTCGGCCGCGATACATCCGAGCTCGGGCAGCTCGGCCACCCGCCGGCGCTCGAAATGGATGCGGCGACCAAGACGCGCGAGCAGGACGCGCGGGCGGTGCGGCACTGAGCACCGCCGCGGTCGTGCTCGTGCTCGGGTCGGCCGCGCTGCACGCGTTCTGGAACTGGCTCGTCGCCGGCGCCCGCGACACCCAT
>DASSUW010000118.1:0-12839 GCA_035706585.1 Solirubrobacteraceae bacterium
GGCCGCGGGCGCGGCGACCGGCGCAACGGCGGCGGCCGCGGGCGTGACCGCGATCGCGGCGAGCGGCGCCCGCGCGCCGATCGCGATCCCGATCGGGGTTGAACGGCAACGGCCGGAACGGCACAGTCGGCGCAACACCGACTACTTCCCTGACGAGTCAGGGAAGAATGTGCCTTTCCGGCCACCCGTGTCCTGATGCCTGACCACCGAATCACAGATCTGCCCAGCGGGCTGCGTGTCGCGACGGAGGCGATGCCCTCCGTGCGGTCCGCAGCCCTGGGCTTCTTCGTCGGCACCGGGTCGCGCGGCGAGTCGGTGGATCAGGCGGGCCTGTCGCACTTCCTCGAGCACCTGCTGTTCCGGGGGACCGACCGCTACGGATCGGCGGAGATCGACCAGCTGTTCGACGCGATGGGCGCCGAGCTGAACGCCGGCACCGACAAGGAGAGCACGACGGTCTACGCGCGGATGCTCGACCAGCATCTGCCGCGGGCGTTCGACGTCATCGCCGACATGGTGTGGCGGCCCGCGTTCCGCGAGGTCGACCCCGAGCGCGAGGTCGTGCTCGAGGAGATCGCCATGTACGAGGACGACCCGCAGGACACGGTGTTCGACGTCCTCGGCCAGGCGGTCTTCGGCGGGCATCCGCTGGGGCGCCCGATCATCGGCCGCGCGCCGGTGATCCGCGACACGCCGGTGGAGCAGATCGCCGCGTTCCATGCCGCGCGGTACGTGCCGGGGTCCGTCGTCGTGGCGGCGGCCGGTTCGGTCGACCACGACCAGATCGTCGAGCTCGCCGAGCGCACGCTCGGCAGCGATGTCGAGCACGGCGCGCCGGAGATCGAGCCGGCGCCGGCCGAGCCCGCGCCGACGGTCCGCTTCCAGCGCAAGGACACCGAGCAGTGCCACGTCTGCCTCGGCGGGCTCGGGCTGCCGCGCGGCGACGACCGGCGCTTCGCCTCGCGCGTGCTCGACGCGATCTTCGGCGGCCTGTCCTCGTCGCGGCTGTTCCAGGCGGTGCGCGAGGAGCGCGGCCTCGCCTACTCGGTCTACTCGTTCGCCGGTCAGTACGCCGACACCGGCCAGATCGGCCTGTACGTCGGCACGCGGCCGGACAAGATCGGCGAGGCGATGGAGGTCGTGGGGGAGGAGCTCGCGCGCCTGCGCGAGCAGCCCGCCACCGCGGAGGAGCTCGAGCGCGCGCGCGAGAACGTCAAGGCGCGCGTGGTCCTGGCCTTGGAGTCCACCGGCGCGCGCATGAACCGGCTCGGCGCGTCGCTGCTGTTCGGGCTGCCTCTGCTCGAGGCCGACGAGGTGATGGCCCGGTTCGATGCCGTGACGATGGACGAGCTGCGCGAGCTCACCGACGAGCTGTGGGCGCCGGAGCGCTTGAGCGCCGCCGGCATCGGCCCGGACGAGCAGGCGTTCCGGGACGCGGTCACCGACGTCTGCCCGGGCGCCGGCGTCGCGGCATGATCCGCGTCGCGGTCGCCGGCGCGGCGGGCCGCATGGGCCAGATGGTGTGCGACACGGTCACCGCCGCGGACGACCTCGAGCTGACGGGCCGGGCCGACCCGGTCCTCGGCACCTCGGTCGCCGACGTGCTCGGCGAGGCCGACGTGCTGGTGGACTTCACGCGGCCCGACACGGCGCTCGACAACGCGGTCGCGGCCCTCGGCGCCGGCGTCCACGTCGTCATCGGCACGTCCGGCTTCGACCTCGACGGCCTGCGCGCGGCGGCCGCGTCGTCCTCGGCGAACGCGTTCTTCGCCCCGAACTTCGCGATCGGCGCCGTGCTGATGATGCGCTTTGCGGCCGAGGCATCGCGCGTGATGGCGCGCGCCGAGATCATCGAGCTCCACCATGAGGGCAAGCTCGACGCGCCGTCGGGCACCGCCGCCCGTACGGCCGAGATGATGGAGGGCGACGTGCCGATCCACTCGGTCCGCCTTCCTGGCCTCGTGGCCGACCAGGAGGTCATCCTCGGCGACGTCGCGCAGACCTTGACGATCCGCCACGCCACCACCGACCGCACGAGCTTCATGCCGGGCGTGCTGCTGGCGATCCGCCGCGTCGCGGACCTGCCCGAGTCCCCGGTCGTCGGGCTCGAGCACCTCCTGTTCGATTGAGCATGCGGCGTACTCGCACTCGCAAGCTCGTGCGAGCGCCTTGATCACGGTGGGGGTCACCGATCACGCCGTCGAGCGCTATCTGCAGCGCGTGCGCGGCGTGCTCGACCCGCGGCCCGAGATCGCCGGGCGGGTGCGGGCCGCCTGGGACGCCGGCCGGGTGACCGCGGCCGAGCGCGGGACGGTCCACGTTCGCGACGTCGACCGCCGCGACCTCGTCTACGTCTGCGTGCTGGACCGCCCGCGCGACAAGCTGGTGGTCGTGACGCTGTGGGAGGAGGGGGAGGGGGCGGCGGTGCCGCGCGAGTTCACGGATGCGCTGCGCCGGAGGCGCCGCCCGTGAGGATCGCGCTCGTCTACCCGAGCGTCGGCCGCGGCACGGTCGACTGGTCCGGCATCCCGGCCGGGCTCGCCCGGGGACTGGAGGCACTCGGGCACGAGCCGCGGCACGTGCCGCTCGGCATCCCGCTCGTGCTCCGGCGCGCGGCCGACGCGCTCGCGCTCGCCCGCTACCGCCGCCGCGGCCTGGGCGCGATGACCACGTTGGCGGTACGCCGGCGCACGCACGTGGCACACCGCCGGCGGGTGCCGGCCGATGCGCTCGTGCTGATGGGCACGACGTTCGAGATCCCGCGGACGATTCCGTACGTCACCTACGACGACATGACCGTGCCCCAGTTCGCCCGGTTGCAGCGGCTCCCGGACGCCGTCACACGACCGTGGCGCGCGCGCCAGGCACGGGCGCTCGAGGACGCCGTGGCGTGCTGCGTGACGGGGACGTGGGTCGCCGACTCGCTCGTCGCCGACTACGGCATCGACCCCGCCCGGATCGCGACCGTCGGGATCGGCGCGAACACGGTGTCGGCGCCGGTCGACGATCGCGACTGGAGCACGCCGCGGTTCCTGTTCGTCGGCGTCGACTGGGAGCGCAAGGGCGGCGGGCGGGTCGTCGATGCGTTCCGTGACGTGCGACGGGCGATTCCCACGGCGACGCTCGAGCTGATCGGCCGCGTACCGCAGATCACCGAGCCCGGGGTCACGGTCCACGGCTGGCTCGACATGCGCACGACGACCGGCCGCGACGCGCTGCTCGCGGCCTACCGCCGTGCCACCTGCTTCGTGATGCCGTCGCGCTTCGAGCCGTTCGCGATCGTCCACGCCGAGGCCGGCATGGCGGGGATCCCGTCGATCGGCACGACGGAGGGCGGCGTCGCCGAGGTCATCGGGCCCGGCGGCACGACCGTCGAGCCCGGCGACCACGAGGCGCTGGTCCGCGCCATGACCACCCTGGCCGATCCGGACACCGCGCGCCGGCTCGGCGAGCTCGCGCGACCGCATGCCGAGCGGTTCACTTGGGAGGGCGTCGCACTCAGGATCCTTCACCAACTAGACGTTCTGCCAGGGTCGGCCCCGCCGGACGGGCATAGGCTCGCCTGATCCGCTACGGACTCGTCACACCCGCTCGCGACGAGGCGGAGAACCTCGCCGTGCTGGCGCCCACCGTGGTCGCCCAGACGCTCACGCCCACCGCGTGGGTGATCGTCGACGACGGCTCATCCGACGGGACGGCCGAGTACGCCGCCGCCCTGGCGGAGCGCCACGACTGGATCACCGTTCTGACAACGGGGCGCGGCAACGGCGAGCTCACCGAGGGGCGGCGCGAAGGGCGCGACCTGCTCGCGCTCCAGCAGGGCATGGAGGCGCTGCCCGCCGACGTCGAGACGGTCACGAAGCTCGACGCCGACGTCGCGCTGCCGCCGGGCTACTTCGAGCGCCTGTGCGCAGCGTTCGCCGCCGATCCGCGACTCGGACTCGCAAGCGGGCGCCGCTGCGAGCTCGAGCGCGGCCAATGGCGCCGCCGGCACGTGACCGGCACCGCGGTCGAAGCCCAGTGCCGGACCTACCGGCGGGCATGCTGGCAGGAGCTGCAGCCGATCGAGCCGCGCATGGGCTGGGACGGGATGGACGAGGCACGGGCGGTCGTGGCGGGCTGGCACACGCACGTCGTCGACGAGCTCGACTTCCGCCACCGGCGCGTCATGGGCTCGCGCGACGGGAGCCGGCTGCGCGCCCGCACCGCCGAGGGCCACGCCGCCCACTACATGGGGTACCGGCCGAGCTACCTGCTGGTGCGCGCGGCCTGGCACGCACGCACGGAGCCCGCCGCGGTCGCGATGCTCTGGGGCTATCTGACGGCCTCGGTGAGCAGGCGCGGCCGCTGCCCCGACGTCCACGCCGTGGCGTATGTCCGCCGCCGCCAGTCAGCCCGTCATCTCTACCGCACCTGGCGCGAGGTCCGCGGGAGTCAGGAAACTAGACCATGAGGCAGGTGTCACGAGCAGCCGCCGCGTCTAGGTTCACGGTGCCGGCATGGTCCGCTATCTCGTAACCGGGGGAGCCGGCTTCATCGGGTCCCATCTCTGCGACCTGCTCGTCGCCCGCGGCGCCGCGGTCGTGGCCGTCGACGACCTCTCCACAGGCTGTCGCGCGAACCTCGCGCAGCTCGCCGGCAACGACCGCTTCCGCCTGATCGTCGGGTCGGCGACGAATGCGCGACTGATGGATCGGCTCGTCCGCGAGGCGGACGTCGTCGTCCACCTGGCCGCGGCGGTCGGGGTCGAGCTGATCCGGTCGCGTCCGCTGTCGTCGGCGCGCACGAACGCGCTCGCGACGCTGACGGTCCTGAAGCAGTCCGTGCGGCACCGGCGCCGCGTGCTGCTGGCGTCGAGTTCGGAGGTGTACGGCTACACGGCGCCGGTGCCGGTCGCCGAGGACACGATCCGCACGTCCGGCGCGGCGGCCGACATGCGGGCCTCCTACGGCGCGTCCAAGGCGTTCGAGGAGAGCGTGGCGCTGGCCTGCGCGCATCAGGAAGGGCTGCCGGTGGTGGTTGCGCGGCTGTTCAACACCGTCGGGCCGCGCCAGCGGGCGGACCACGGCATGGTCATCCCGCGCTTCGTGGAGCACGCACTGGCGCGGCGTCCCCTGCGCGTTCTCGGTGACGGCCGGCAGACCCGCAGCTTCGGGCACGTGCTCGACGTGGTGGACGCGTTGCAGCGGCTGGCCGAGGCGCCGGCCGCCACGGGCGACGTGTTCAACGTCGGGCGGCCGGAGGAGGTCGCGATCCTCGACCTCGCACACCGGATCATGACGGCGACCGGCGGCGCCGTACCGGTCGAGCTGGTCCCGTATCCGGACGACTTCCGCGAGTCGCGTCGCCGGGTGCCGGACGTGACGAAGATCCGCGCATGCGTCGGCTGGGAACCGCGGCGCGACCTCGACACCATCATTCGCGACGTCGTCGCCGAGCGCCGCGGCACCGCCGCCCCGGTCGCGGTGGCATGACGGCCGCCGTCGACGTCCTCGTCGTGTGCTCGTCCGGCGGGCACCTGTTCGACGCGGTCGCGGTGTCGCCGGCGTGGCGGGAGCGCTCGCGCGCGTGGGTCAGCTTCGACAAGGCGGACGTGCGCTCGCTGCTGCGCGACGAGCAGGTCTACACGGCCTACGGCCCGACGAACCGCAACATCCCCAACCTGTTCCGCAACCTCGGCCTCGCGGCGCGGATCCTGCGCCGGACCCGCCCGCGCGTGCTCGTCACGACCGGTGCCGGCGTGGCCGTGCCGTTCGCGTGGCTGGCCCGCCTGCGCGGGGTGCACGTGATCTACGTCGAGTGCGCGGGCCGGGTCGACCGCCCGTCGCTCAGCGCGCGGCTGATCGCGCCCGTCGCGCACGCGATCTACGCCCAGTGGCCCGAACTCGCCGCGGCGTGGAAGCGCGCTCGCTACGCCGGCAACACGCTGCTGCGCACGCGTGACGAGCCGCCGCCGCCCGGCTCCGGCGTCCTCGTGACCGTCGGGACCAACGAGGCGCGGTTCGACCGGCTGCTGCGGGCCGTCGACGGGCTCGACCTCGGCGGCGAGCGCGTGATCGTCCAGTACGGGTCCTCCGGCGTGCGTCCCGACGGCGCGGAGCTGATCGACTTCCTGCCGTTCGACGAGCTCGACGCGCTGACCCGGTCCGCGCGCGCCGTCGTCTGCCACGCCGGGATCGGCTCGGTGGCGATGGCGCTCGCCCACGGACGACGCCCGATCGTGGTGCCGCGGCTGCACGCGCACGGCGAGGCGGTCGACGATCACCAGGTGTTCTTCGCCCGCCGGCTCGAGGCCGCCGGGCTGGCGACGGTCGTCGAGGACCTCGACGAACTGGGCGCCGTCCTGGCGGCCGGCCAGGGTGCTCCGGTGCCGGAGCCCGGCCCGGACCTCGCGACCGAGCTCGAAGTGGCGCTCGCCGCGGCGTTCAGTACCTGACCGCGCGCCCGCGACCGGCGCGCTTGGCCTCGTACAGCGCCTCGTCGGCGCGCGAGAGCACGATCGACAGCGAGTCGGTTTCGGCCGCCGGGCTGGCGGTGCCGATCGACACGCCGACATCCGGCGCGGCGTCCTCGCCCGCGAACGCGGCGGCGACGGCGTTCAGGACGGCCGCGGCGGCCTCGTCGCCGCGTGTCGGGCCGCCCGGGACCCAGACGGCGAACTCGTCGCCGCCCAAGCGGCCGGCGACGCCCTGGGCCGCCAGGTGGCGGGCCACCTCGGTCAGCACGAGGTCGCCGGTGGCGTGGCCGTGGCCGTCGTTGACGGCCTTGAAGTGGTCGATGTCGCAGATCAGGACGGTGCCCGGCTCGCGGTCGGCGACCGCGCGGCGGACCGTTGCCATCCAGTGGCGGCGGTTGAGCAGGCCGGTGAGGTCGTCGACGCGCGCCTGGCGCTCGAGCTCGGCCACGCGGGCGGCCATCGCGGCGCCCGCCTTGCCGCCGCGCACGGCGTCCAGCGCGAGGTCGTCGAAGTCCTCGTCGCACAGCTCCAGCGCCTCCAGCGCGGGGCCGAGCAGCGCGTAGTCGGGCTCCGGCCGCGAGGCCAGGCCGACGATCTCGTCGGCGATGATGATGCAGGCAGACTCCGGGGAGGCGACGGTGCGGCCGTCGATCCCGCCGTGGTGGAAGGCGATCGCGGTCTCGACCTCGGTCTCGACCTGCGACGCGCGGGCGACGAGCGCGCCGGCGGCCGCGTGATCGACGCCGAGGCGCTTGCGCTCGCACTCCGCGCGCGGGGTACCCGCCGGGTGCTCGGCGGCGATCGCGTCGAGCGCCGCGGTGCCGAACGCCAGCGGCATGACGAGCTTGCCGACATCGTGCAGCAGCCCGCCCAGGTGCGTGACGTCGACGTTCGCGCCCGTGCGCTCGGCGATCGCCTGCGCGCAGCCCGCGACGGCGGCGGCATGCAGATGCAGGTGGCCGATCGAGCGCCCGCCGTTGCCGGGCGCGCGCTGGAAGAAGCGGTACGTGGCCGCCTCGATCGCCAGCTGCGCGATCGCCTTGCGGCCGACGAGCGTGACCGCGGCGCGGATGCTGCGGGCGCGCAGCGGCCGCGCGCAGGCGGCCGAGTTGGCATAGCGCAGCAGGTCGGTGGCCAGGCCCTGGTCGGCCTCCAGCGCGGCGACCATGTCGCCGATGCCGGCGTCCTCGCTCTCGGCGATCGCCTGCACGCGGCGGACGGTCGCGCTGAGCACGGGCAGCCGGCCGAGCTGCTCGACCGCGTCGGCGAGCCGCTGCTCCGCGGGGAGAGCAGGCGTGGGCGTCGCGGCTGTCACGAGTCGAACCATGTCTTTAGAGGCAGTGTCGGCCAACCCCCAAGGGGTCTTGAGGCGCAATTTCGGCCAGGTTGGGCCGCGCGTGTCTGAGCCGCGTGCCAGACTTGGGGTCCATGCGTCCCATCGAAGGACTGCTCACGGCCATGGTCACGCCCATGAGGGCGGACGGGGCCGTGAACGAGGAGGCGGCGGTCGCGCTCGGCGCGCACTTGCTCGCCAACG
The DNA here is from genome assembly GCA_035706585.1 of Solirubrobacteraceae bacterium. Classification (GTDB taxonomy): domain Bacteria; phylum Actinomycetota; class Thermoleophilia; order Solirubrobacterales; family Solirubrobacteraceae; genus DASSUW01. The sequence continues at coordinate 7,995 of DASSUW010000118.1, forward strand.
GCTCCGACGGGCTGGTCGTCTGCGGCACGACCGGCGAGTCGCCCACGCTCAGCGACGACGAGATGGTCGCGCTGGTCGCGACGATCGTCGAGGAGCTCGGAGACGAGGCGCTGATCGCCGCCGGGGCCGGCTCCAACAGCACGCACCACGCCGCGCACCTGGCCGAGCGCATGGCCGCCACCGGCGCGGCGGCGCTGCTGTCGGTGACCGGCTACTACAACCGGCCGAACCGCCGCGGGATCATCCGGCACTACCAGGAGGTCGCCGCCGCCGCGGGCGGGACGCCGGTGATCGTCTACAACATCCCGAGCCGGACGACCGTGAACATCGATCGCGAGCTGCTCGCCGAGCTGGGCCAGATCGACGGGATCGCGGCCGTCAAGCAGTCCCACACGCCGGATCTCGGGCCGATCGACGGCCTCACGGTGATGACCGGCAACGACCAGGACCTCGCCCGCGCGCTCGACCTGGGCTGCGCCGGCGGGATCTGCGTCTCCAGTCACATCGTCGGCACCGAGATGCGCCGCATGTTCGACGAGCCGGCGCGCCGGGCGGAGATCGACGCGTCGCTGCGCGACGTCTACGACGCCATGTTCTGCACCGCCAGCCCGATCCCGGTCAAGACCGCGCTCAACCTGCTCGGGCACGATGTCGGGCCGCTGCGCCTGCCGCTGGTGGACGCCGACGAGTCCGAGCTCACCATCATCCGCGGCGCGCTCGAGCGCCACGGGCTCCTGACCGGAGCACACGCCGGGTGAGCGGCAGGCTGCGCGTCCTCCCGCTCGGAGGCGTCGGCGAGATCGGGAAGAACCTGACGGTCGTCGAGTACGAGGACCGGATCGTGGTCGTGGACTGCGGGCTGCGCTTCCCGACCGCCGAGATGATGGGCATCGACCTCGTGCTGCCCGACTTCACGTACCTCCGCGAGCGGGTGGACGACATCGAGGCGATCGTCATCACGCACGGGCACGAGGACCATCTCGGCGCGCTGCCGTGGGTGCTGCGCGACCTCGGCCAGGACAGCGTCCCGGTCGTCTACGGCGGCCAGCTGACCGTCGCGATGGCCCGCTCGAAGCTCGACGAGCACAAGCTCCGCGAGGTCAACCTCGAGGTGCTGCCGATCGGGCAGGGCGCCACGGCTGGCCCGTTCGAGATCGAGCTCGTGCACCTCACGCATTCGATCCCCGACGCCTGCGGCGTCGCGCTGACGTGCGAGCTCGGCACGATCCTGTTCACCGGCGACTACAAGTTCGACCAGACGCCGGTCGGCGGCGCACCGGCCGACATGGCGCGCCTCGCCGAGCTCGGCCGCGAGGGGCTGCTCCTGCTGTGCGGCGACTCGACCAACGCGGACCGGCCCGGGATCTCGACGAGCGAGTCGATCGTCGGCCCGCAGCTCGAGCGGCTGTTCAGCCACTGCGACGGCCGCATCGTCGTGACCTGCTTCGCCTCCAACATCCACCGCGTCCAGCAGGTCGTCGACGCGGCCGCCGCGCACGACCGCAAGGTCGCGCTGATCGGTCGCTCGATGCGCAAGAACGTGAACATCGGGCGCTCGCTCGGGCACATCGACATCCCGGACGGCCAGCTGATCCCGCCGCGCGAGCTGGAGACGTTCCGCGACGACAAGCTCGTGATCATCTCGACCGGATCACAGGGCGAGCCGCTGTCGGCGCTGCGCCGGATGGCCTACCGCGACCACCCGGCCGTCGAGCTCAAGACGGGCGACACCGTCGTGTTCTCCGCCACGCCGATCCCCGGCAACGAGCGCGCCGTCAACGAGACGATCGACCGCCTGTACCACATCGGCTGCGACGTCGTGACGGCCCGCGACGCGCCGATCCACGCGTCCGGCCACGGCTACGCGGAGGAGGTGAAGATGATGCTCAACCTCACGCGGCCGCGGTACGTGATGCCGGTACACGGCGACTTCAAGCGGATGCTCATCCACGGGCAGCTGGCCGAGGCGGTCGGCGTGCCGCCCGAGAACATCTTCCGCTCCGAGAACGGCACGCCGCTGGAGATCGACGAGCAGGGCGCACGGCTCGGCGAGCGCCAGACCGCCGGCCTGGTGTTCGTCGACGGCGTCGACATCGGCGACGTCGCCGACGTGGCGCTGCGCGACCGCCGCATGCTGTCGGCGGACGGCATCTTCATCATCGTCGCGACCGTGTCAGAGCAGGACGGCTCGTCGGTCGTGCCGCCCGAGGTGCTCGCGCGCGGCGTCCCGTTCCTGGACGAGAACGGCACGATCGTCGACGAGCTGCGCGAAGCGGTCGAGGATTCCCTCGACCGCGCCGCCGAGCAGCGGATCACCGAGATCGACGTCCTGGAGTCGTTCCTGCACGACGACATCGCAGCGTTCATCTACGAGCGCCTGAAGCGGCGCCCGATGGTGCTGCCGGTGGTCGTCGAGGTCTAGCGCCCCGAGTCAGAAGTACCGGCGCGTGATCGCGCGGCTGCAGTCGATGGTCGGCGTGCTCGTGCTCGATTGCGGCACCGGCCTGCAGGAGCCGGCGGCGCGCGCGGCGCAGGCGGCGGCGGACCAGATCGTGCTGGTGTCCGACGCCCACCCGTCGACCGCGTCGCTGGTGGCCGAGGCCGCCGAGCTGCTGCGAACCGCCGGGCCGCCCCTGACGCTGCTCGTCAACAAGATGCCGCGCAAGCGCGACGCGCGGCTCGACCTCGACGGGCTCGAGTCGCTCGTGCCCGACGCCCATGGCCTGGTGATGCTCGACGAGGACCTGCGGACGGCGACCAAGGTCGCGGCCGGCGACTACTCGTGGGACGACGCGCCGGACCAGTGGCGCCGCGCGATCCGCCAGCTCGCCGTGTCGCTCCAGGCCGACTGGCCGTCGCTGGGCATCACGACTGGCTGAGCCGCGCCTGGCGCGCCTTCTCCAGGTAGTCGAGGTCCTCGGGGCTCGCCATCCCGCGCGAGGCGCGCTCCGGTCCCTCGACCTGGTACATCCGCCGGGTCCGTGCCGCGCTCACGGAACGCGCGCAGCGCGGCGAACAGCTCCGCCCACAGGGCCTCCAGGAGTCGTTCGGTGTGGTGCCCGCCGTCGAGCAGCGACGTGAGGTTCAAGTGCCCTGGCGCGTTGCGGCTCCCCGTGTGGGCTCCGGCAACTGGATCTCGCCCGCCGTTCCGTTCGCGGCAAACCGCGCCTGCGCGCGCGCGCCGGCGCTCAGCCGGGAGCGGAGCAACAGCGCGGCGAGAACGAGCAGCAGCACGCCGGCGCCGGCGAATGCGTATGCGGTGCGCGGCGACCCGAGCGCCACGAGCGCGCCGCCGAGCACATAGCCGACACCCGGCATCGCGGCGCCGAGAGACTCGAGCAGCCCGACGACGCGGGCCTGGTAATCGGCGGGCGTCGCCTCCTGGAGCGCGGTGAGCACGGAGATCCACTGCACGCCGTTGCCGGCACCACCCACGATCGAGGCCAGACACGCGAGGAACAGGGTGTCGGCGCTGGCCATGCCGAGGTACGCCAGGCCGACCGCGGCGGTCGAGACGACGATCAGCCCGAATGCCGAGCGCTGCTTGACAAGCAGATAGATGAGGCTGCCGACGACGATGCCGGCGCCCCATGAGGCGAGCAGGATGCCGAAGCCCGCGCTGGTGGTTCCCAGGCTCTCCTTCGCGTAGATGACCTCGATCGGGATGACCAGCGTGAACATGATCAGGGCGAGCGCCTCGCCGATCAGGAGGAGCCGCACGAGGCCGTTGGTGCGGGCGAAGCGCAGGCCGGCGTTGAGGCGCTCGCGGAACGGCTCGCGCGCGACCTTGACCGCGGGCAGGCCGCGCGTGATCGCCAGCAGCAGCGCGATGGCCAGGAACGACCACGCGTCGACGAGCAGCGCGGTCGAGATGCCGATCTGGGAGATGAGGAGGCCGCCGAGCGCTGATCCGCCGACCGTCGCGATGGCGAAGCCGATGTTCAGGAGCGCATTGCCCTCCCTGAGCAGACCCGCGGGTTGCAGGATGGCCGCGACCGCGCCGCGCGTGAGCGCGCGACCCGTCAGCGCCAGCGCGCCGTCGAGCAGGCCGAGAACGAGCACGAGGCCCAGCAGGAAGTCGCCGTGCGCGATCAGCGCAAGGGCGGCGAAGACCAACGCTTCACCGACGTAGAGCGCCGGCAGGCTTCGCCGCACCGCCACCTGGTCGAGTCGGGCGGTCAGGACCGGCGCGAGCAGCGCGGGGAGGAACTTGGCGGCGAAGAAGAACGCTGCCGTCGGCGCCACGGCCTCCGTGCGGTCGTAGACGAGCACCGCCAGCGCGACGATGCCGATGCTGTCTCCCAGCTCGTTGAGCGTGTACGAGAACAGGAGCCGGCCAAAGGGCCTGACAGACAGCGGTGCAACGCGCCCCCTCACGGCCATCATCGTAGTCCTCCAGCAGACCTTCGCGAGTCCGGACGAATGTCCGGTACCTCGAAGCTCATGCCGCATTAAGGCGCGCAGGCGACCTGCCGATGACCGGGATGTCGTGTCCAACCGTCTTGGGTTCATCCCGGCCGCGCAGACTGCCTTGCTGAGCGCGGCGCTGCTCCTCGCTGCGCTCTCGTCGCGCGCGGAGGACTGGCAGCCTGTGCTGCTCGTCGTCGTGCTGTTCGCGCTGGCCGTTGCGAGCGACGTGATGATCGTCGAGATGAAGGGCCTGCGCGTCTCGGGGGCCTTCTTCTCGGTCGTCCTGGCGATGGTGTTGCTCGGGCCGGCGCCGGCGTCCGCCATCGGGCTGGGGACGACGCTGGTATACGCGATCGTGTCGCGTCGCTCACCGAGCAAGCTGCTCAACGACGCGGCCGTCTGGGCGCTGTTCCCGCTCGTCGGCGGACTCATGTA
>DASSUW010000119.1:0-2390 GCA_035706585.1 Solirubrobacteraceae bacterium
GGCGCGGTCGCGCCCGAGGCCATCCCTCCGGCACCCGGCGCGGCCAGGCGCGCGGCGTCGTCCCGCGGGTCTCGGCCCGCGGCCAGCCGTGCCGCGACGAGCGCGCCGGCCGAGGTGCCGATCACGGCCGCGGCGCGGCGCGGGTCGGTGCCGCGATTCGCGAGTCCGGCGAGCACGCCGGTCTCCCAGGCGATGACGCGCTCGCCGCCGCCGGCGAGCACGATGGCGAAGTTCTCGGTCATGCCGCTGATTGAACGCGGCCGCACGTCGCGCGACTTCACCGCGACCGGCCATCTTCGGTAATGGCCGGAACGGGCCAGCGGCGGGATGGCCGGTTACGGGGAAGTCGGGCGACCGCGGGCGGCGTACAACGTGTCCATGGCTATCTACGCACGCATCTTCGCCGCGATCTACGACGCATCGCTCCACCGTGGCGAGCGGGCCGGCATGGCCGAGCGCCGCCGGCGGCTGCTCGCGACCGCCCGCGGGCGCGTCCTCGAGATCGGGGCCGGCACCGGCCTCAACCTGCCGTTCTACACCGACGCCGTCGACGAGCTCGTGCTCACCGAGCCGGAGGCGCCGATGGCCCGGCGGCTCCAGAAGCGCGCCGACGGCGCCGAGATCGTGCCCGCCGCCGCCGAGCAACTGCCGTTCGCGGACGCCAGCTTCGACACCGTCGTCTCCACGCTCGTGCTCTGCACGGTCGAGGACCCGGAGCGCGCGCTCGCCGAGGCGCGTCGCGTGCTGCGGCCCGGCGGGCGGCTGCTGTTCATCGAGCATGTCCGCGGGGACGGCCCGCTCGCGCGCCGCCAGGACCGGTTCGCGGGGCTCTGGCGGCGCTTCGCCCACGGCTGTCACGCGAACCGCGACACGCTCACGGCGCTGGATACCAACGGGTTCGCCGTCAGCGACGTCGAGACCGCCAGCTGGCGCAAGATGCCGCGCATCGTCCGGCCGCTCATCCTGGGGTACGCCGTGAAAACTTGACGCAGGCGTCATCTTTTGCCAGCCTCAGGTTCGTGAGGGGGTTGCCCAACGTCTGCGTGATCGGTGCCGGCTCCTCGGGCATCGCCGCCGCCAAGGCGCTCCACGAGCGCGGCTTCGCGTTCGACTGCTTCGAGAAGTCCGATCGCGTCGGCGGCAACTGGGTGTTCAAGAACCGCAACGGGATGTCGTCGGCGTACCGCTCGCTGCACATCAACACGTCGCGCGAGCGGATGGAGTTCTCCGACTTCCCGATGCCGAAGTCGTATCCCGACTTCCCGCATCACACGCACATCGCCGAGTACTTCGACAGCTACGTCGACCACTTCGGCTTCCGTGACCGGATCACGTTCGAGACCGGGGTCGAGCACGCGGCGCCCGGCAGCGGCGGCGTGTGGGAGGTCGCGCTCGAGAGCGGCGAGACGCGGCGCTACGACGCGCTGATGGTCGCCAACGGCCACCACTGGGACGCGCGCTGGCCGGAGCCCGCGTTCCCGGGGTCGGACGTGTTCGCCGGGGTGCAGATGCACTCGCACGAGTACACGGGCGAGGACCCGAACTTCTTCCGCGACAAGCGGGTGGTCGTGCTCGGCATGGGCAACTCGGCGATGGACATCGCGGTCGAGGCGAGCTTCTCCGCCGCCGCGGTCCATCTCGCCGCGCGACGCGGCGCCTGGGTGGTGCCGAAGTACCTGTTCGGCCGGCCGCTCGACCAGATCTCGACCCAGGCCGGCGTGCCGCTGCCCGTGCGGCAGGCGTTCTTCCGGGCGCTGCTGAAGGTCGGCGTCGGCGACATGGAGCGCTACGGGCTGCCGAAGCCCGAGCACGGCGTGCTCCAGGCGCATCCGACGATCTCCGACGACATCCTGTCGCGCATCGCGCACGGCGAGATCGCGCCGAAGCCGAACATCGCGCGGCTGACCGAGCGGACCGTCGTGTTCGCCGACGGCAGCGAGGTCGAGGCCGACATCGTCGTCTACTGCACCGGCTACAAGGTGACGTTCCCGTTCTTCGACGAAGCGCTGATCGCGGCCCCGGACAACGACCTGCCGCTGTTCCGCCGCGTGTTCCACCCGCGGTTCGGAAGCGTGTTCTTCATCGGACTGCTGCAGCCGCTCGGAGCGATCATGCCGATCGCCGCAGCGCAGTCCGAGTGGGTGTGCGACTACCTCAGCGGCCGCTACGCGCTGCCCGATCCGGCGGCGCTGCGGGCCGACATCGAGCACGAGCGCGAGCGCATGTTCAAGCGCTATGTGGCGTCGAAGCGGCACACGATGCAGGTCGACTACGACGACTACCTCGCCGACCTCGCGAAGGAGCGCCGCCGCGGCGCCGAGCGGGCGCGGGCGCGCGGGCACGCGCTACCCGTGCGGCCGCGGGCGGTGGAAGGCGCCGCGGCATGAGCG
>DASSUW010000120.1:0-2557 GCA_035706585.1 Solirubrobacteraceae bacterium
CGGCGCTGCGGAGCCCGCGCCGTATGACGATTTGCGCCCGGCCGTGCCCGCGAGCTCCATGCCGCCGTCGGCCGCCTCGGCGACCTCGGACCGCAGCCAAGCGGCCGGCGCCAGCGGCAGCCACAGCCGGTAGGCGGCGCCGGCCTCCTCCATCGCCTCGACCCGCACACGGCAGGTCGCGCACCCGGCCAGGTGCCCGGCGAGCCAGTCCGCGCGCGCCGCGTCGTCGAGCCCGTTGTCCTGCGCCAGCGCGAGCAGCGGCAGCGCCGCCTCGCAGTCCGGCGACGCCGCCGGGATCGCGCCGAGCGCGCCGCGGCGCAGCGCGTCCCGCAGGTTCAGGCGCGCGCGCGAGATCAGCTGGGCGACCGAGTTGCGGTTCATACCCATGATCTCGGCGACCTCGTCGTAGGAGAGCTCCTCGAGCTCGCGCAGCGCCAGCACCTCGCGCTGGCGCGTGGGCAGCAGAGCGTTCGCCGCCCGGATCTGCTCCTGATGCGCCGCCAGCAGCGCGGGCTCGTCCGCGGCGGCGGCCGGCGGCACGGCGGACTCGGGGATGTCGCCCGACGGGAGCGCGCGCTTGCGCCGCTCGATCGCGTCGTAGCTGGCGTGCCGCGCGGCGGTCAGCAGGTACGAGCCGAAGTTGAGCTCGCGGTCGGCCAGCCCGGGCAGCCGCTCGAGGACCTTCAGGAACGTCTCCTGCGTCGCGTCGGCCGCGTCGTCGGCCGAGCCGGTGATGCGGTAGCAGAGGTTGTAGGCGCGCCGCTCGTGACGGTCGTAGAGCAGAGCGAACGCGGCCGCGTCCCCCGCCGCCGCACGCCGCGCGAGCACCGTGTCGTGGTCCGCGCGCATGGATGGAGAACACGCGACGCGGCGCGGAATTACGCGGCCGCCGCCAAGACTGCCCGTTCGTTCAGTCATCCGGGCAGCGCCGTAAGAACACGACGCTCCGCCGGTTGGACGCGCATCGAACCCCCGAGGCCCAAGGAGGCCCCACCATGCGTCGTCCCTCTGCCCCGCTCGTCATCTCCATGGTCGCGCTGTTCGCCGCGCTCGGCGGCACCAGCTACGCCGCAACCAAGATCACCGGCAAGGAGATCGCCAAGAAGACCATCAAGGGCGGCAACGTCGCCAACAAGACGCTCGGCGCCAAGAAGGTCAAGCGCGACGCGCTCACCGGCGTCCAGATCAACGAGTCGCTGCTCGGCCCGGTCCCGAGCGCCGACCACGCGACCGCCGCCGACACCGCCGCGACCGCCGCCAACGCCGACAAGCTGGACGGGCTCGACTCGACCGGCTTCATGCGCAGCGGCGAGCGCGCGTTCGAGGCCAACCGCGGCACGGTCACCGACTTCGGCTCCGGCGCCCCGCTCGTGACGCTGACCGACCTCGCGGCCGGCACGTACGTGATCATGGCGAAGCTGACCTACGACAACGACGGCGTGTCCGCCGCCGAGAGCTGCACCCTCGACGTCCCCGGCAGCAACGACACCACGAACTTCGTCGTGGCCGGCACCGAGACGATCACGATGCAGGAGGTCGTGACCTCGAGCAGCCTGTTCTCGGCGTACGTGAGCTGCACCGGCGACGGCGACGACGACACCTACGGCAACTCGAGCCTGATCGCCCTCCGCGTCGACTAGAGGAGCCGCTGGGCCTCCTCGATGCCCCGCTGCAGGTCCGCGACGGCGTGGATCCCTCGCAGGTCCACGCCCGTCGCGACCAGCGCCTGGGTCGTCTCCCCCGACAGCCCCGTGACGATCACGCGCGCGCCGAGCAGCCGGCACGCCTCGACGGTCTCCACGAGCTGGCCCGCGACCTCGATGTCGATCGCCGGCACGCCGGTCACGTCGATCACCGCCACCTGCGCCCGGCCCGTGCGGATCCGGCGCAGCAGCGCGTCGGTCAGCTGGCGCGCCCGGTCGGCGTCGAGCGCACCGACGAGCGGCACGATCAGGAGCCGCTCGAGCGCGACGAGCACCGGCGTGGACAGCTCCCGGACCGCCTCCGCCGCCGCCCGCTCGAGCTCCCGGAGCCGCACGTTGTCGAGCGACACCCGCACGTGCGCGGCAAGGTGCTCGAGCAGATCGGCCTCGTCGGCGGACAGCGGGCGGCCCGCCCGCGCGACGGCGAGCACGTCGTCCCCGAGCGGGATCGCGAGCGCCGTGGCCTCGCCGACCGTCACCTCCTGCGGCATCGGCACGGCCAGCAGCGCCGCCTCGGCCGCCGCGAGCGCCTCGGCGAACCGCTCGACGTCGCCGCTCGCCAGCCGCTCGGCCAGGCGTCCGTCGTGCGTGCGCGCGCTGATGCGGCCGCAGTCGCCCTCGACGGATTCGACCGTGGTCGCCAGCAGCAGCTGCTCGAGGCCGGCCGGATCGAGCGTCGAAGCCACCGCCTCGCCCACCCGCAGCCGCGCGCGCCGGAGCTCCTCGGTCGACCGCCGGTAGGCGCGCCCGAGCGCGAGCTCGTTGTCGAGCCGGCGACGCCGCTCGTGCGCGATCAGTGCGAGCAGGCCGCCCGGCCAGCAGCGCGTCGACGAGATAGATGACGCCGAGCACCG
>DASSUW010000121.1:0-6113 GCA_035706585.1 Solirubrobacteraceae bacterium
GCCGACTTCGTCGTGACGCTGTTCCGCTAGTCGTCGGTGTCGCCCTCGAACAGGGCGAACGCCGCGCCCTGGGGGTCGCGCACGGCGGCGACGCGGCCGACCGGCGTCGTCATCGGGCCGGCGATCACGGAGCCGCCGGTCCCGCGGATGGTCTTGATCGTGTCATCGAGCGAGGCGACGGTGAAGTAGACGAGCCAGTGGGTCGGCTCGCCGTCCTGCGGCGGGCGGATGCCGCCGTTCAGCGCGCCGTTGTTCTTGATCACGCCGTAGCCGGACTCCTCCGGCTCGACCGTCCAGCCGAGGAGCCGGCCGAAGAAGTCGCGCGCACGGGCCGGATCGGGCGTGGCGAGCTCGTTCCAGACCATGCAGCCGGCGTCGTTGACCCGGCCGGCGCCGATCTGCTCGCGCGGCTGCCACAGGTGCACGGTCGCGCCCGTCGGGTCCTTGAGCGCGGTCATCCGCCCGGACTGCATGACGTCGAACGGATGCGCGAGCACCTCGCCGCCCAGCTCGAGCACCGTCGGCGCGAGCGTGTCGACGTCCTCGACCGACACGTACGAGGACCAGTGCGGCATGAGCGAGCCGCGCTCGGCCTCCCCCATCTCGTACAGCGCCGCGATGTCGCGCCCGTCGAGCTTGAACGTCGTGTACGTGCCGGCCTCCCCGGCGGGCTGGTCGACGGCCTCCCAGCCGAAGACGCCCGTGTAGAACGCCTTCGCGGCGTCGGCGTCGGTGGTGCCCAGGTCCGCCCAGCAGAACGTCCCCGGCGCGTAGCTCTCGCGCTCGCCCATCAGGCTCGGGAGCTTAGGCGAGCAGGGAGCGGCCCGTCATCTCCGGCGGCTGCTCGATCCCCAGCAGCTCGAGGATCGTCGGCGCCACGTCGGCGAGGATCCCCTCCCCGTCGAGCGAGACCCCGTCGGCCGTGACGATGAACGGAACCGGGTTGAGCGAGTGCGCGGTGTTGACCGATCCGTCGTCCTCGAGCATGTGGTCGCAGTTGCCGTGGTCGGCGGTGATCACGCACGAGCCGCCGCCGGCGTGCACGGCCTCCACCACGCGCCCGAGGCACTCGTCGACGGTCTCGACCGCCTTCACGGCCGCCTCGATCACGCCCGTGTGGCCGACCATGTCCGGGTTCGCGAAGTTGATGATCGCGAACATCGGCTCGTCCTCGGCGAAGTGCTTGACGAACGCGTCGGCCGCCTCGCGCGCGCTCATCTCGGGCTTGTGGTCATAGGTCGGGACGTCGCGCGGTGACGGCACGAGCTCGCGGATCTCTCCCTCGTACGGGTGCTCCTCGCCGCCGTTGAAGAAGTACGTGACGTGCGGGTACTTCTCGGTCTCGGCCACATGCAGCTGCTTGTCGCCGCGCTCGGAGATGATTCTTGCGAGCGTGATCGCCGGCCGGTGCGGCGGGAACAGCACCGGATACGTCCAGTCCTCGTCGTACTCGGCCATCGTCGCGTAGCGGTCGACGACCCCGCTCAGCTTCTCCGTGATCTGCCGCATCCGGTCGGGCCGGAAGTTGAACGCGATCACCGAGTCGCCGGGCCGGATCGTCGAGTCCTCGTCGCCGACGACCGTGGGCGTGATGAACTCGTCCGTCTCGTCGCGCTCGTAGGCCGCGCGCGCGGCGGCCTCGGCGGTCGGCGCCCGGTGCTCGCCCTCGCCGTCGACGAGCAGCTTGAGCGCCTTCTCGGTGCGGTCCCAGCGCTTGTCGCGGTCCATCGCGAAGTAGCGGCCGACGACGGTGCCGACGCGGCCGGCGCCCCAGCTCTCGACGCGCGCCAGGCAGCCGGCGCCGGAGGTCGGCGAGGTGTCGCGCCCGTCGGTGAACGCATGGATCACGAGGTCCTGGACGCCGGCGTCGGCCGCGATCTTCACCAGCGCCTCGAGGTGGTCGATCGACGAGTGGACCCCGCCGTCGGAGACGAGGCCGATCAGGTGGACGCGCGGCGCGTCCTTCAGGGCCGCCTGCAGCACCTCGTTCCGGGCGAGCGAGCCGTCCTGCACCGCCTTGTCGATGCGGGCGAGATCCTGCGGCACGATCGCGCCGGCGCCGAGGTTGAGGTGCCCGACCTCGGAGTTGCCCATCTGGCCCTCGGGCAGCCCGACCGCCTCGCCCTTGGCGGTGAGCTGCGTGTGCGGGTGCTTGTCCCACAGGTCGTCGAACACGGGCGTCCTGGCGAGCGAGATCGCGTTCCCCGGACCGTCCGGGGCGATCCCCCAGCCGTCGAGGATGATCAGCGCGACGCTCACTGCCGGGCGGCCTCGACGATCTTCGCGAACGAGTCCGCCTGCAGGCTGGCGCCGCCGACCAGCGCGCCGTCCACGTCGGGCAGCGCGAGGATCTCGGGCGCGTTGTCGGGCTTGAGCGACCCGCCGTAGAGGATCCGCACGGCCTCCCCGGCCGCCTTGTCCTGGTCCTCGACCAGCGCGCGCACGAACGCGACCGCCTCCTGCGCCTGCTCGGCCGTTGCGACCTTGCCGGTCCCGATCGCCCAGATCGGCTCGTAGGCGATGACCACCTCGGGGAGCCGGTCCCTGGCGACCTTCTCGAGCGCCTCCTGGACCTGGTGGCGCAGCTTGCGCTCCGTGTCGCCACGGTCGCGCTCGTCCTCGGTCTCGCCGACGCAGAGGATCGGCGTCAGGCCGGCCGCGAGCGCCTGCGGGACCTTCGCCTGCAGCGCCCGGTCGGTCTCGTTGAAGTACTGGCGGCGCTCGGAGTGTCCGAGGATCACGCCCTGCACGTCGATCTCCGTGAGCATCGGCGCCGAGACGTCGCCGGTGAACGCTCCCTCGTCGGCCTCGTGCATGTTCTGGGCGTAGATCTGCACGCTCGAGCCGCGCGCGGAGTCCACGAGCGCCTGCAGCGCCAGGTACGGCGGGCAGACGACGATCTCGACGTCGCCGATCGCGCCGACCTGCGGCAGCAGCGCCTGGATGTACTCCTCCGCCTCGGCGATCGTCTTGTGCATCTTCCAGTTGGCGGCGATGAACGGCGTGCGGCTCACGACAGCGCCTCCACTCCGGGCAGCGGCTTGCCCTCGACGAGCTCGAGCGACGCGCCGCCACCGGTCGACACGTGGTCGACCATCTCGGCGTAGCCGAACTGCTTGAGCGCGGCGGCCGAGTCGCCGCCGCCCACGACCGTCGTGGCGGCGGTCACGGCGACCGCCTCGGCGACGACGCGCGTGCCCTCCGCGAACGGCGCCAGCTCGAACGCGCCCATCGGGCCGTTCCAGAACACCGTCTCGGCGTCCTTGATCGCGTCGGCGTAGCGCTCGGCCGTGGCCGGCCCGATGTCCAACCCCATCCAGCCCTCGGGCACGTCCACGCCGTCGATCGCCTGCGTCGGCGTGTCGGCGTCGAACTCCTGCCCGGCGACGAGGTCGACCGGCAGCTGGACCTTGTCGACGCCCGCGCGCAGGATGCGCCCGGCCGGCTCGACGCCCTCCTCCTCGCACAGGCTGCTGCCGACCTCGTGGCCCTGGGCCTTGAAGAACGGGAAGCACATCGCGCCGCCGATGAGGATCTCGTCGGCGCGGTCCAGGAACGCGTCGAGCACGCCGATCTTGTCGGTCACCTTCGCGCCGCCGACGACCGCGACCAGCGGTCGCTTCGGCTCGTCGAGGATGCCGCGCAGCGTCGCGACCTCGCGCTCGAGCAGCCGCCCGGCGGCGCTGGGCAGCAGGTGCGCGACCGCCTCGGTGGAGGCGTGCGCGCGGTGGGCGGAGCCGAACGCGTCGTTGACGTAGACGTCGGCGAGCGCCGCGTAGCGCTTGGCGAGCTCCTCGTCGTTCTTGGTCTCGCCCTCGTTGAAGCGGACGTTCTCCAGCATCACCACGTCGCCGTCCGGCACGTTGTCGAGATCGTCGGCGAGCGTCACCTCGGTGCCGAGGAGCTCGGCGAGCCGGTCGGCCGCCGGCTTGAGCGAGAACTTGGGGTCGTGGCCCTTGGGGCGGCCGAGGTGGCTCATGAGCACCAGCCGGGCGCGCTTCTCGCGCAGCTCCTTCAGCGTCGGCAGCGCGCCCTGGATCCGCGAGTCGTCGGTGATCGCGCCGTCCTCGCCCAGGGGAACGTTGAAGTCCACCCGGACGAGGACGCGCTTGCCCTCGACGTCGAGGTCCTCAAGCGTGCGCACGCACCAGCACCTTCTGCGCCAGCTCCACGCAGCGGTTCGAGTAGCCCCACTCGTTGTCGTACCAGGCGACGACCTTGACCATCGTGCCGTCCATCACCGCGGTCAGCTCGGAGTCGAAGATCGACGAGTACGGGGACTTGACGATGTCCGACGAGACGATCGGGTCCTCCGTGTACTGGAGGATGCCGCTGAGCTCGTTGGCGTCGGCGCGGTTGCGGAACGCCTCGTTGATCTCGTCGACGCTGGTCTCGCGCGCCACCTGCGTGGTCAGGTCCACGACCGAGCCGGTCGGCACGGGGGCGCGGACCGCGAAGCCGTGCAGCTTGCCCTGGAGCTCGGGGATCACGAGGCCGATCGCCTTGGCGGCGCCGGTCGACGCCGGCACGAGGTTGACCGCGGCGGCGCGGGCGCGACGCAGGTCCTTGTGCGGCGCGTCCTGCAGCCGCTGGTCGGCCGTGTAGGCGTGGATCGTGGTCATCAGGCCGCGCTCGATCCCGATCGTCTCGTGCAGCACCTTGGCGACCGGCGCCAGGCAGTTCGTCGTGCACGAGGCGTTCGAGATGACGTGGTGCTTGTCGGGGTCGTAGGCGTCGTCGAAGTTGACGCCCAGCGCGACAGTGACGTCCGGCTCGGTGGCGGGCGCGGAGATGATCACCTTCCGCGCTCCGGCGTCGAGGTGCTTGGCGGCGTCGTCGCGCTTGGTGAAGAAGCCGGTCGACTCGATCACGACCTCGACGCCGAGGTCGCCCCACGGCAGCTGGCCGGGGTCGCGCTCGGCGAGGACCTTGACCTCGCGGCCGTCGATCGCGAGCGCGCCGTCGCGCACCTCGACCGAGCCGGGGAAGTGTCCGAAGACCGAGTCGTACTTGAGCAGGTGGCCGAGCGTGCCGGCGTCCGTGATGTCGTTCACGGCGACGATCTCGATGTCCGCGTCCGATTCCTGGGCGGCGCGGAACACGTTGCGGCCGATGCGGCCGAAGCCGTTGATTCCGACGCGTACCGACATGAAGCGATCCCTTTCGACTGGGGCGGGCGGGTTCGAAGACGTTAGCTAGCCCATCACGAGCGACAGGATGCGGCGCTCGACGGGGCCGGCCGTGAAGGATGACGATGCCGTGAGCTTCATGCCGTATGACTGCGGCAAGAACCATTCGAAGCGGGTGAACATGCTGCTGCGCACGGCGCATGCGTTCTCGCGGCGGACGGGGTCGCGGACTGCCGAGGGTGGCGCGTAGGCGCTCCGCATCGGCGCGAGCACGTCGACGTCTCCCGTCGCGTCGTGCGCCGCGAGGACGGGTTCATGCGACGAGCTCGTTGAACGGCACGCGGTCGCCGCGGGCGGCGGCGGCGAGCTGCTCGGCGCGGTTGGCGAGCGCCTCGGGCGAGCCGGGCGTCGCGGCGTCGGCGACCAGCACGCCGATGCCGTCGCGCGCGATGCGGCGCGCCTGGTCGAGCGTGTCCTGCGTGGCGTCGCCGCCGGGGCGCAGCGGGACGGTGCCGCGGCCGTCGGTGATCGCGACGATGTACGGGACCGTGTTCGGGTGCTTGGCGCGCTCCTGGCGCAGCAGCCGGTGTGCGCGGACCAGCGCGTCGGCGAGCGGCGTGCGACCGCTGACGGGGAGCCGCTCGAGCCGCTCGCGCGCGCGCCGCGCGCTGCGGGTGAACGGCAGCGCCACCGTGGCCTCGGCGAAGCCGCCGAACGCCACGACGGCCAGGCGGTCGCCGTGGTTGGCGGCGTCGTGCAGCAGCGCGTACGCCAGGCCCTTGACCTGCTCGATCATCGCCTCGGCGGCGAGCGAGTACGAGTTGTCGACCACGAACACGACCGCCAGCGGCGAACGGTGCCGGCGCAGCTTGCTCCGCAGGTCCTCCGGCAGCACCGTGAGACCACGCCTCTCGGCCGCCCCGACCCCGCGCGTCCCGCCGGCGCCGAACCCGCGCGGCTCGCCGACGCCGCGGGCGGCGGCCG
>DASSUW010000122.1:0-5082 GCA_035706585.1 Solirubrobacteraceae bacterium
GCCGCACCGCCGAGATCGTCTGCGGGAAGTGGACGTTGCTGATCGTGCGCGATCTCTCCGAGGGGCGGTCGCGTTTCTGCGAGCTCGAGCGCTCGCTGGGCGGGATCTCGCCGCGGACCCTCTCGCTGCGCCTGCGCGCGCTCGAAGAGGAGGGCATCGTCGAGCGCCGGACGTTCCCCGAGGTGCCGCCGCGCGTCGAGTACGCGCTCACCGAGAAGGGCCGTGCGCTCGTCCCGCTGGTCGAGTCGATGCGGGTGTACGGGCGCGAGTGGCTCAACGAGGACGGCGCCTGCATGGAGCGGCCCGCGGCCGACCGCGAGCCGGCCGTCGCCGCCTGACGCTTCGCACGCAGGTTTTCCGTCCGGCCCATATGCAATAGCGCGTGCGCGCGGGAGGACCCCTCCCTGCGGAGGCGAACGAGCGCGGCATGCACAATCGCGCCCTGCACGACTCGCTCGCCGCCTTCGTGGAGGAGGCCGCGTGGCAGCTCGCCGAGGAGATCTCCGGTGGCGCCGAGGTCCCGTTCGAGCTGATCGAGCAGGGCCGGGCGTCCGCGCCGCTGTACTGCTACCGGCCGCTCACCGGCCGCTTCATCGCCGACCGCTCGCCCGAGCTGGCCAAGCTGCCGTCCTATCCCGCGGCCGTCCAGGGCCTGACCACCCTGCCCGACCTCCCGGCGTATCTGAAGGTCCGTGGCCGCCGCACGCCGTCGCCTGACCGGCGTGCCCAGGCCGACGCCGCGCTGCAGGCGTTCCTGACCGCCGTCTGGGCCGAGTCGAGCGACTTCGCATTCGACCGCGAGCGGTTCGACGCGGCGTTCCGGGAGCTCGAGGACTCCGCCTACGGGGATCGCTCGCTGGCCGTCGTGCTCACGTCCGTCGAAGGGCTCGTGCTCGAAAGCGACGAAGTGGCGCTGAGCGACGGGCTCGCGCTCGTGCGAGCGGAGACGCTGCGCGACGTCCCCGACGAGCTGCGCGCCGACCCGATGGGCACGGTCGCGATGCTGGCGCTCGACTCCGAGCCCGGCGACGGCCGCGCGCTCGAGGACGCCGGCCGCCGGCTGCGCCGCCTCCAGACCGCGCTGCGGCTGTGGGACGACGCCGAGCCGTCGCTCGGCCCGACCGCCTGGGCGCGCACGGACGGCGGCACCTGGAGCGCGGTGCCGCTGGCGACCGGCATCCGCCGCGACGCCGGCGACTGCCTTCTCGGCGCCGAGGACGAGGACCCGCTGCGCGCGTTCTGCTCGCTCGTCGCGCGCCGCACGCCGCGTGGCGGCGAGCTCGCCTGGGCGCTGCGACGCTTCGAGCTCGGCTGCGAGCGCGCGTCCGCGCTCGAGGCGCTCACCGACTGGCTGCTCGCCGGCCGGGCGATCCTCGCCGACGCCGGCGTCCCCGGCTACGACGGCTTGGCGGAGCGGCTCGCGGTCATCTGCGCCACCCCGGAGGAGCGGCAGGCGCTGGAGCGGCGGCTCGAGGAGGCGATCCGGCTCGAGCGCTCGGCGATCACCGGCCACGTGCGCCCGGACCCGATGGTCGAGGACCTGATCGCCGACCTCGGCGGCAACCTGCGCGCCGTGCTGCGCGACGTCCTCTGCGGCCACCTGGACCCGCAGCTGCGCCGCGTCGCCGACGAGATGCTCAATCAGGAGCTGCGAGAAGAGTTCGCCTAGCAGGCGCTCGCGGGGATCACTCGTCCGCGAACAGGTGCGCGCGGATGCGCGCCAGGCCCGCGACGTCGTGGACGTCCTCGTCGAGCTCGGGGACGACGATCGTCGGCGGGTCGCCGAGGCGCGCGCGCAGGTCGGCGAGGTTGTGCTCCTCGCGGTCGGCGAGCGCCGCGAGCTCGTCGGCGGCTGTCCGCACGCGCCGGGCGAGGTCGTCGTCGAGCGACGCGGGCAGCTTGCCGTTGCCCTCCGGCGGCCGGTGCAGCCGGTTGACCACGAGCGCGCCGAACGGCATGTCGGCCTCGCGCAGCTTGCCGTGGAAGAAGATCGCCTCCTCGATCGGATCGTGGCGGGGGGCGGTGACGAGCAGGAACGTCGTGCCGGGATCGGACAGCAGCAGGCCGACGCGGGCGGCGCGCTCGGTGAAGCCGTCGACCATCCCGCTGAGCGCGCGGAAGAACACCGACAGGTCGTGCAGCAGGTCGACGCCGGTGAGCCGCTCCATCAGGCCGAACACGACGCTCGCGCCGCGCCCGACGATCGTCCCGGGGCGCAGGAACATCTTGATCGCGCGGCCCTGGAAGAAGCGCGTGAGGCGGCCCGGCGCGTCGAGGAAGTCGAGCGCGTTGCGCGACGGCGGCGTGTCGAGCACGAGCAGGTCGTAGTCGCCGTCCTGGTCGAGCTCGTAGAGCTTGGCGATCGCGGTGAACTCCTGGGAGCCGGCGACCGCGCTGGAGAGCTGCTGGTAGATGCGGTTGGACAGCACCTCGTCGGCCGTCGCGGCGTCGGGAGCGAGGCGCTCGATCAGCGCGTCGAACGTGCGCTTGGAGTCGAGCATCAACGCCCACAGCTCGCCGGTGATCTGCACGCCGTGCTCGCTGAAGCGCGCCGGGTCGACGAGCCTGGGCTCGTTCCCGAGCTCCTCGAGGCCGAGCGAGTCGGCCAGGCGCTTCGCGGGATCGATCGTCACGACCGCGACCTTGAGGCCGTGCTCGGCCATGCCCATCGCGAGCGCGGCGGCGGTCGTCGTCTTGCCCACGCCACCGGAGCCCGCGCACACGACGATTCTTCGCCCCGTCAACATCGGGGCCACACTTGTAATCACGCGAACATTCAGATGAGGCCTTCGCGCACGGCGAAGGCGACGGCCTGCGAGCGGCTACGCGCGTTGAGCTTAGTGACGACGTCGTGGAGAACGTTCTTGACCGTGCGCTCGGAGTAGCAGAGCTGCTCGGCGACCTCGCGGGTCGGGTGCCCGGCGGCGATCAGCGAGAGCACCTGCTGCTCGCGGTCGGTGAGCCGCGCGACCGTCGGCCGGTCGGGCTCCAGCGGCACGCCCTTGACGACGTTGTCCATCAGCTCGTCGTCGACCACGTTCGTGCCGGTGGCGGCCGCGCGCACGGCGGCGGCGAGCGTGTCGGTCGTCAGCGTGTCCTTGCGGAGGTAGCCGACCGCTCCGGCGCGCAGGACGTTCACCACCGACTCCTCGGCGACGTCTGACGAGCACACCAGCACCCGCGCGTCGACCGACCCGATGAACTCGGTGCCGCCGGCCGCCGCCGGGTCGAGCAGCACGAGGTCGGCGGTGGCGAGCGCCGGGTCCTGGCGGGCGTCCGCAACCGCGCCCGAGTGCGCCACGCCGTCGACCTCCGGCATCAGCTTCAGGGACGCCACGAGCCCACGCCGATAGATCGTATGGGGGTCGAGGACGAAGAGCTGCACGGTGTGGCTAACGCGGTTGCCGGGGCCTGGGGGGTGGGGCGATACTACGCGCAGGCTCCCCGCAAAGAAAGACCGTGCCCCCGCTCTGCAACATCAACGCTGTGATCCAGTGCCCGCATCAGGGCGGGATCGCGAAGCCGGTACCGAAGCAGACCGTGGTGAACATCGGCGGCGCCCCCGCGCTGCGAGCGACCGACATGCCCGGCACCGCGATCATGCCGGGCTGCCCGAACCTCCCGACGCCCGCGACGCCGAACGTGCCGTGCTCGGTTGTCGTATCCCCCGCCGTGCCGGCGTCGACGAAGGTGTTCATCCAGGGTCAGCCGGCGATGATCAGCACGGGGCTGATGACGACCAACTGCGTCGCTCCGATACCGAACGGCGCGCGGGTGACCTTCCCCGGCCAGACGACGGTGATCGCCGCGCTCTGATGCCGGAGGTCCTCAAGACGGTCGGCCGCTACGAGATCCTGCGGGAGGTCGGCCGGGGCGGGATGGCGCGGGTCTACCTCGCACGCCAGACCGATCTCGACCGCTTCGTGGCGCTCAAGGAGCTGGCGGCGTTCCACGCCTCGGATCCCGCGTTCGCTCAGCGGTTCCTGCGCGAGTCGCGGGTGGCCGGCTCGCTCTCGCACCCGAACATCGTCACGGTCCACGACTACTTCGAGCACGACGGCACGCCGTACATCGCGATGGAGTACGTCGAGCGCGGGTCGCTGCGCGGCTACGTCGGCCGGATGAGCCTGGCGCAGATCGGCGGCGTCCTGGAGGGGCTGCTGGCGGGGCTCGCGCACGCCGAGCAGCACGGGATCGTCCACCGCGACCTCAAGCCCGAGAACCTGATGGTGACCGCCGACGGACGCGTGAAGATCGCCGACTTCGGCATCGCCAAGGCGACGACGAAGATGCAGACGGGCGCGTTCCTGACCGCGACGGGCACGACGGTCGGGACGCCGACCTACATGGCGCCCGAGCAGGCGATGGCGCAGGAGATCGGCCCGTGGACCGATCTCTACTCGGTCGGCTGCATGGCGTTCGAGCTGTTCACGGGCAACGTCCCGTTCCACGACAGCGACGCTCCCATGGCGATCCTGCTGCGCCACGTCAACGAGCCGATCCCGCCGGTGAAGTCGATCGAGCCGTCGGTGGATCAGGCCATCTCGGACTGGATCGAGCGCCTGCTCGTCAAGGACCCGAAGCTGCGGATCCAGTCGGCCGTGGATGCGTGGGACGACTGCGAGGAGATCGTGATCGGGCTGCTCGGTCCGCGCTGGCGCCGCGAGGCGCGCCTGCCCGCCGGCGCTACGCAGGTCGACACGCCGAAGCCGCTGACGCCGGCGCCGTTCGAGGGCACGTCCGCGGATCCCGCCGTGTCGGACGAGTTCGAGTCGTTCGCGTGGGGCTCCGCCGGGCCGTACACGCCGCCGCCGCAGCCCGGCCTGCCGACGCCGCCCGAGCCGGAGGTCGGCGAGCCGACCCCGATCCCGGGCGGGGACTCCGGGTTCGTGACGTTCGGCGCCCCGGCACCGCCGCCACCGACCGACGCCCTGCTGCCGCCCGCCGAGACCGGCGAGCCGGCCGCGCCGCCGCCGCCGGCGGATCTCGCGCCGCCGCCGCCAGAAGATCTTGCGCCGCCGCCGGCCGCGCCGCGCGAGGAAGTCGCGCCGCCACCGCCCGCGCCGCGCGAGGAAGTCGCGC
>DASSUW010000123.1:0-4879 GCA_035706585.1 Solirubrobacteraceae bacterium
GGGCCGCCCGCCGCTCGGGCCGGTCCGCGCCCTGATCACTCTGCCTATGCAATGCTTAGGCAGATGGACCTCACGCTCGGAGAGGCCGCGCGCGCGATCGGCGTCAGCGCGGACACGCTGCGCCGCTGGGATCGCGACGGCAAGCTGCGCACGGTGCGGGACGCGCGCAACCGCCGGCTCGTGCCGGAGACGGAGGTGCGGCGGCTCTCGCACCATCCGCAGCGCCACGAGGCGGGCGACGCCCTGTCCGCCCGCAACCGCTTTCCGGGCGTCGTCACGTCGGTCGAGATCGACGGTGTGATGGCGCTCGTGGAGATCGAGGCCGGCCCGCATCGCATCACGGCGGCGGTCACTCGCGACGCCGTCGAGGAGCTGGGACTGGCGCCCGGGGTCGAGGCGACCGCGGCCGTCAAGGCGACCTCGGTGATGGTGAGTCGCGGGTGAAGTGGGTCGTGCTCGCGCTGCTCGCGGCGCTCGCCGGCTGCGGCGGCGACGATCAGGACGGCGGCTCGGGCAGCGGGCGGCTGGTCGTGTCCGCCGCCGCGTCGCTCACCGACGCGCTCACGGAGTGCAGCGCGGACAACGTCAAGCTCTCGTTCGGCGGCTCGGACGAGCTCGCCGCGCAGATCCGCCAGGGCGTCAAGCCCGACGTCTACGCGGCCGCGAACACGACGCTGCCGGACCAGCTCAACCGCGAGGGCCTGGTCGAGCGGCCGGTCGTCTTCGCGACCAACGAGCTGGTCATCGCGGTGCCGGACGACAGCGGCGTCGACGCGATCGACGACCTCGCCGGGCGCGGCGTGAAGCTGGCGGTCGGCGCCGAGACGGTGCCGGTCGGCTCGTACACGCGCACGGTGCTGGCGAAGCTTCCCGCCGACGAGGAGGAGCAGATCCTCGCCAACGTGCGCTCTGAGGAGCCCGACGTCAAGGGCGTGGTGGGCAAGCTCACGCAGGGCGCCGCCGACGCGGGCTTCGTGTACCGGACCGACGTCGTCGACGGCCTGAAGGCCGTCACGCTCCCGGAGGACCTCCAGCCGGTCGTCGAGTACGGCGCCGCGGTGGTCAAGCCGTCCGGCGGCGCGCAGAGCTACCTCGACGGTCTGACCGACGGGCCGTGCGCGGACGCGCTGCGGAAGGCGGGGTTCGGCGCGCCGTGAAACGGGCGTGGTTCGGGATCGCCACCGCAGTCGCGCTGGCGGCCGCGCTGGCGTTCCTGACGCTGCCGGTCGTCGCCGTGTTCGTGGACAGCCCACCGGCCGACCTGATCTCGGCACTGGGGGAGGAGGGAGCGCTCGACGCGCTGTGGCTGAGCCTGAAGACGACCGCCGTCGCGCTCGTCATCATCGTCGCGATCGGGACGCCGGCGGCGTACCTGCTCGCCACCCGCCGGTTCCGCGCCCGGGCGCTGGTGATCACGCTCGTCGAGCTGCCGCTGGTGCTGCCGCCGGCGGTGGCCGGGATCGCGCTGCTGGCAGCGATCGGGCCGTCGCTGACGTTCACGACCGGCGCGGTCGTGGTGGCGCTGACGTTCGTCGCGTCGCCGTTCTACCTGCGGCAGGCGCAGGCCGCCTTCGCGGCGGTCGACCGCAGCTGGCTGGAGGCGTCGCGCACGCTCGGCGCCTCCGAGGCGCGGACGTTCGCGCGCGTCGCGATCCCGACCGCGGCGCCCGGTCTGGTGGCCGGCGGGGCGCTGGCGGTCGGCCGCGCGCTGGGCGAGTTCGGCGCCACGCTGATGTTCGCCGGCTCGCTGCAGGGCGTCACGCAAACCGCGCCGCTGGCGATCTACCAGCGCTTCTCGACCGACTTCGACGCCGCGCTCGCGCTGTCGGCGGTGCTCGTCGCGGTCTCGGGGGCGATCCTGCTCACGGCCAAGCTGTTCGGCGGCTGGGATGCTGCGGATCGCCGCTGAGACCACGCTCGGCGAGCTCGAGCTCGACGTGGCCGCCGAGGTGGCGGCGGGGGAGTGCCTGGCGCTCGCGGGGCCGTCCGGCGCCGGCAAGAGCAGCGTGCTGCGCGTGATCGCCGGACTGCTGCGGCCGCGGCGCGGCGCGGTCGCGTGCGGCGAGCGCGTGTGGCTCGACACCCAGCGCGGAACCGACCTGCCGCCGGACGAGCGCCGCTGCGGGTACGTGTTCCAGGACTACGCGCTGTTCCCGCATCTGAGCGCGTGGCAGAACGTCGCCTACGCCCTCACGCGCGTGCCGCGCCGCGAGCGGCGCCCGCGCGCCGTCGAGCTGCTCGAGCGCTTCGGCGTCGGCGACCGGGCCGACGCACGGCCGCGCACGCTGTCCGGCGGCGAGCGCCAGCGGGTGGCGCTCGCGCGGGCGCTGGCGGTGGAGCCCGCGGCGCTGCTGCTCGACGAGCCGCTGTCCGCGCTCGACGCGCGCACCCGCGCCGCGGCGGGGCGCGAGCTCGCCGCCGTGCTGCACGCCGCCGGCGTGCCCGCGCTGCTGGTCACCCACGACTTCCAGGAGGCGGCGCTGCTCGGCGACCGGGTCGGCGTGATGGACGGCGGCCGGATCGTCCAGGTCGGCACGGCGAGCGAGCTCGCCGCCGAGCCGGTGTCGCCGTTCGTCGCCGACTTCACCGGCGCCGTCGTGCTGACCGGCGTCGCGGCGCCCGCCGCCGATGGGCTGACGCGCGTGACGCTCGACGGCGGGGGAGAGGTGAGCTCGCCCGAGCCGGCCGCGGGCCCGGTCGCCGTCACCGTCTATCCCTGGGAGATCGCGCTCGCACCGAGCGGGACGCGGGACGCGGGCTCGGCGCGCAACCACCTCGAGGTCGAGATCGTCTCGGTGACCGCGGTGGGGAGCCGCGTCCGCGTCGGCCTCGCCGCGCCGCAGCCGCTCGCCGCCGAGCTGACCGGCTCGGCGGTCGTGGCGATGCACATCGCGCCCGGCCAGCGGGCCGTGGCGACGTGGAAGGCGACCGCGACGCGCCTTCTGCCACTGACGACGGAGGTCGGCGAGCTGCGGCACTGACGTTCATCTACACATTCCCCACCGACATGGTGCATAATGCGCCGGCATGAACTCGACAAACCCGATGGGGATTGTGCTTATCGCGGCCGTGCTGCTGCTCGGGGCCGCGGGCTGCGGCGGCCCGGCGGAAGAGGGTGCCGCTGCCGCCGACGGCGACGGGACGACGATCGACCTCGTCGCCTACTCGACGCCGAAGGAGGCATACGCGGAGCTGATCCCGGCGTTCCAGAAGACGGCCGGCGGCAAGGGCGTCTCGTTCACGCAGTCCTACGGCGCGTCGGGCGACCAGTCGCGCGCCGTGGCGAGCGGTCTGCCGGCCGACGTCGTCGCGCTCTCGCTGGCGCCCGACGTCGACAAGCTCGTCGCGCCCGGCATCGTCGATGCCGGCTGGGCTGACACCGACACCGACGGGTTCGTGACCAACTCGGTCGTCGTGCTCGCGGTCCGCACGGGCAACCCGAAGCACATCACGACGTGGGCCGACATCGTCAAGGACGGCGTCGAGGTCATCACGCCGAACCCGTTCACCTCGGGCGGCGCGAAGTGGAACCTCATGGCCGCCTACGGCTCCCAGACCGCCCAGGGCAGGTCGCCCGAGCAGGCGCTCGGCTTCCTCCATCAAGTACTCGAGCACACCGCCGTCCAGGACAAGTCGGCCCGCGAGGCTCTGCAGACGTTCGCGGGCGGCAAGGGCGACGTGCTGCTGGCGTACGAGAACGAGGCGATCACCGCGCAGAAGGCCGGGATCGAGCTCGACTACGTCGTGCCCGACCAGACGATCCTGATCCAGAACCCCGCCGCGGTCACCACGGATGCGCCGCCGCAGGCCCAGACGTTCGTCGACTGGCTCGTGACGCCCGAGGCGCAGAGGATCTACGCGTCCAAGGGCTACCGGTCGGTGCTGCCGGATCTCGTGGACGAGAGCACGTACCCGACGCCGAAGTCGCTCTTCAAGATCGACGAGTTCGGCGGCTGGTCGAAGGTCAACGACGACTTCTTCGATCCGGAGACGGGCTCGGTCGCAGGCATCGAGCGCGACCTGGGGGTGTCCACTGCCGGCTGACACGCTGACGGCGCCCGCGCCCCGCGTCCGCAGGAGCTTCGGACGCGGGGTCGGCACGCCGGTTGTGCTCGGCGGCCTGTCGGTCGCCTGGCTCACGCTGATCGTCCTGATCCCGCTCGCGGCCGTCGTCGCGCGCTCGCTCGACGGCGGCCCGGCCGAGTTCTGGGACGCGATCACCGCCCCGCAGGCGCAGGCCGCGATCCGCCTCACGCTGATCGTCTCGGGGATCGTCGCCCTGATCGACGCGGTGATGGGCACGCTGATCGCCTGGGTGCTCGTGCGCGACGATTTCGCGGGCAAGCGCCTCGTCAACGCGCTGATCGACCTGCCGTTCGCGCTGCCGACGATCGTCGCCGGCCTCGTGCTGCTGGCGCTCTACGGCCCGAGCGGGCCGATCGGGGTGAACGTCGCCTACACGCGCGCCGCGCTGCTGCTGGCGCTGCTGTTCATCACGCTGCCGTTCGTCGTGCGCGCCGTGCAGCCGGTGCTGATGGCGCTCGAGCGCGACGTGGAGGAGGCCGCCGAATCGCTCGGGGCCGGGCCGCTGACGATCTTCCGGCGGATCATCCTGCCCGCGCTGCGCCCGGCGGTGCTCGCCGGCGTCGGCCTGTCGTTCGGCCGCGCAGTCGGCGAGTTCGGCTCGGTCGTGCTGATCAGCGGCAACCTGCCGTACAAGACCGAGGTCGCGTCGGTCCTCGTGTACGGGCAGATCGAGAGCGACAACGCCACGGCCGCGGCCGCGGTGTCCGTGGTGCTGCTGGCGATCTCGTTCTTCGTGCTGCTCGGGATCTCCTACATCGCGCGGCGGGGGATCCGCTGATGAGCCGGATCGGTC
>DASSUW010000124.1:0-6131 GCA_035706585.1 Solirubrobacteraceae bacterium
CCACTCGGCGCTCGAGGTCGACTTCCGCGTTTGACCCGCTCTCGCGCGCGGGAGAGACTCGTGCCCGTGCAGGCGCTCGACCACGATCTCAAGGACAAGGCGCGCCGCCTTCAGGACTGGGAGAAGGCGCACGGCGTCCAGGAGATCTTCGCGCTCCCCGACCTCGACGTCGAGAACATCCAGGAGGCGCTGTCGCTGGTGCAGGACGTCGCCAGGGCCGAGGTCGACCGCGAGACGAACCTCAACGCCCGAGCCACGGCGGTCGCCGGCGTCGCCAGCGTCATCGTCGCCCTGTCCGGCGCGGTGGCGAGGACGCTGTTCGAGACCGAGACCTGGGTCGACTGGACGAAGGTCGCCGCCGTGGGGCTGTTCGGGCTCGCCCTGTTCTCGCTGACGCTGTCGATCTCGTTCACGGTGCTGAACGTCCTGAGGCCGACGCGCGGCGCCCGGACGAAGCACTTCCTCGGCGCGACGGTCGTCGACCTGGGCGCGCAGGCCGGCCCGGGCAAACTGCTGCAGGCGGACCCGACCCGCGTGCAGCTGCTGCGGTTCGACCGCGCCATCCGGACCGTGCCCGCGTGGCACGTCCGCAATCGCCGCAAGGCGCGCTGGCTGCGGCGGGCGTGGGTGTTCCTCGACATCGGCGTCGTGGCGATCGCGGTGGCGTCGGTGTTCGTCGTGGCGCACACGCTCGACATCGTGCACCACGGCGACCTCGCCACGAAGATCAACGAGTGGTGGATCCTCGGCTACATCGGCGCCTTGGGCCTGCTCGCCGCCCTCGCCGTCGGCACCGACGTCATCCGCGCCGGCCGGCCGGTTCCCGAGGACGACAAGGAGATCGAGCTGATCGCCCTCCTGCTGGGCGACCACCCCGTGGCGACGGCGCGGACGGCTACGCCGCCGCCGGTTCGCGGCTGAAGCGCTCCCGCGCCTCCTCGCGCGTCATCGACCGCTTGCCCCAGCGGGTCTCCTCCGCGTAGTCCATCAGCGTCCCGAAGAACTCGTTCAGGGGCGGGGGGCGCAGGCCGCCGAGCGCCGCGCGGGCGCGCGAGTCGTCGAACACGATCTCCATGTCGAAGTACGGCATGTAGACCGCGCCGTGCTCGTCGTCGTCCGGGCCGCCGCCGTGGACGACCTCGGGGCGCGGCCGGTCGAAGCGGTCACAGGCGAGCTCGACGACCTCGTTGGCGAACGGGGCGTCGCGGCCGGCGACGAGGTTGAACACGCCCTGGTCGGAGACGTCGAGCAGCCGCACGAGCCCGTCGGCCACGTAGTCGACCGGCACGATGTCGACGTGCGCGGACGGCAGCGACGGGATCTCGTCGAACAGCCCGCGCGAGAACGCGCGCAGCGGCCAGTACAGGACGTTGAAGGCGGGGGTCCAGCCGGAGTCCGACTCGCCCATCACGATGCTCGGCCGCGCGATCGCCGGCGCCAGGTCGGTGGCCGCGCGCACGATGTGCTCGGCCTCCCACTTGGTCTGCTCGTAGGTGTTGCGGAACTCCTGTCCCGCGTCGAGCTGGCGCTCGCGGAACGTGCCCTCGTACTTGCCCGCCACGTAGGCGGTCGAGACGTGCACGAACCGGTCCAGCCGCCCGAGCGCCTTGCACTCGCGCGCGAAGCCGATGACCTCGCGCGTACCTTCGACGTTGATCGCGCGCGCCTCGTCGAGCGGCATGTCGAACGAGATCGAGGCCGCGCAGTGCAGGATCGCGCCGACGTCCTCGGCCAGCGCGGTGCGCACCGCGGAGCTCATGCCCAGGCCGTCGCTGGTCACGTCACCGGCGACCGCACGCACGCGATCCCGGTGGCGCGCCGGGTCGCGCCACAGCTGCGCGAGCACGCCGTCGATCCGCTCCTGCGCCGCGACATCATCACGCGCGCGCACGAGCGCGATCACCTCGCGGTCGCCCTGCTCGAGCAGCCGCGCGAGCACTTCCATGCCCAGGAAGCCGGTCGCGCCGGTGAGGAAGACGGGCGGCCTCATACCGTGGCCTCCTCGGCCACCGGCGCGAGCGCGGTGCCCATCGCGTGGAAGCCGCCGTCGACGTGCAGGATCTCGCCGGTGACGCCGCGCGCCAGGTCGGACAGCAGGAACAGGATCGCCCCCGCGACCGGCGCCGGATCGTCGGTGTCCCAGCCGAGCGGGGCCTGCCGCTGCCACGCCGACGCGAGATCGCCGAAGCCCGGAATGCCCCGTGCCGCCAGCGTGCCCAGCGGGCCCGCGGAGACGAGGTTCACGCGCACGCCGCGCGGACCGAGGTCGCGCGCGAGGTAGCGGGACGTGGCCTCCAGGGCGGCCTTGGCCACCCCCATCCAGTCGTAGACCGGCCAGGCGACCGAGGCGTCGAAGTCGAGCCCGACGACGCTCGCCCCCTCCTCGGGGAACAGGTCGGCGAGCCCGGCGGCGAGCGCCTTCAGTGAGTACGCGCTCGTCGTGAACGCCACCTCGGCGCTCGCGGACGGCGTGTTGAGGAAGTTCCCGCCCAGCGCGTCCTCGGGTGCGAACGCGATCGCGTGCAGGATGCCGTCGACGCGGCCCCAGCGCTCGCGCAGCTCGGCCGCGACGTTGTCGATGTCCTCGGGGTTGTTGACGTCGAGCTCGAGCACGTCCGGGACCGGGTCGAGCTTGGTCGCCGATCGCTCGGTCATCCGCCGCACGCGGCCGAACGAGGTGAGGATCACCTCCGCGCCGGCCTCCTGGGCCTGGCGCGCGACCTCGTAGGCGATCGACTCGCGGTTCACGACGCCGGTGATGAGCAGCTTCTTGTCCGTCAGGAACGTCATAGCGGGATCGGTACGAATCCCCGACCGTCGTTCTCGACGCCCGGGGCCTCGGGGTTGTCGTTGAGCAGGTCGTCGGGATCGACGGCACCGTCGCGCCGCCACAGCACGTCCACGCGCGCGCGGCAGACGATCTTCTCGTCCTGGTTGACCACGTTCCACGCGAACGTGACGATGCCCGCGTCGTCGGAAGCCGGCCCGAGCTCGGCGATCCGGCCTTCCACGTGCACGGTGTCGCCGAACCGCACGGGGCGCTTGAATGTCGCCTGCGACACCTGGCGCAGCGCGACCACGCGGCCCGGGTCGAACGGCACGAGCCCGGCGGCCAGCGACACGACGAGCATGCCGTGGGCGATCCGCTCGCCGAACGGCGAGCCCTGCGCCCACTGCGCGTCGGCGTGCTGGGGATGCCAGTCGCCGGTCAGCTGCGCGAAGCCGACCACGTCGGCCTCGGTCACGGTCCGGCCGCGGGTCACGAACTCCTGCCCGACGTCGAGCGCCTCGAACGGCGCCCACCAGCTGATCGTGTCGGTGATCGCCGGGGTCATAGCGGGATGTTCCTCACGCCGTCGGCGGGGTGCGCGATCGCGTCGAGCGTCGAGAGCGCCTCGGTCAGCCGCCGGCGCGTGTCGCTCGGGAGGATGACCTCGTCGATGTAGCCCTCGGCGGCGGCGGTGCCGGCGCTCAGGTGCTCGTCCGCGTACTCGGACGCGAACTCGTCGCGCGCCGCGCCCGGATCGTCGGCCGCAGCGATGTCGCGCCGCTTGACGATCGTGACGGCCTGCTTGGCGCCCATGACGCCGAGCTGCGCCTGCGGCCACGCGAACGTGTAGTCGGCGCCCAGGTCGCGGGCGTTCATCGCGATGAACGCGCCGCCGAACGCCTTGCGCAGCACGACCGTCACCTTCGGCACGGTCGCCTCGGCGAACGCGTGCACGAGCTTGGCGCCGTGGCGGATCACGCCGAGCTGCTCCTGCTTGGTGCCGGGCATGAACCCGGGGGTGTCGACCAGCACGACCAGCGGGAGGCCGAACGCGTTGCAGGTACGCACGAAGCGCGCGCCCTTGGAGGCGGACTCGGCGTCGAGCACGCCGCCCAGGAAGTGCGGCTGGTTGGCGATCACGCCGACCGGCTTGCCGTCCATGCGCGCGAACCCGCAGACGATGTTCTTCGCCCACTTGGTGCCCCACTCGAGCAGCCGGCCGCCGTCGACCACGCCGCGGATGACGTCGCGCACGTCGTAGACGCGCCGCTCGTCCTCCGGGACGGGCTCGCCCGGGTCGTAGCCGACCGGGCCGACCGCGCGCCACTGCGGCGCACGCTCGGACGTGTTCTGCGGCAGGTGATCGAGCAGGTCGCGCGCCAGCAGCGCCGCGTCGGCGTCGGTCGGGGCGACGAAGTGCGCCACGCCGTTGCGCTCGTGGACCTTGTAGCCGCCGAGGTCGGCGGCGGTCACGTCCTCGCCCATGACCTCGCGGACCACCGCGGGCCCGGTGAGGAACATGTTCGCCCGCTCGGTCATGATCACGAAGTCGGTCAGCGCCGGGGAGTACGAGCCGCCGCCGGCGGACGCGCCGCAGATCACCGAGATCTGCGGGATCTTGCCGCTCAGCGCGACGTGCTCGCGGAAGATGCGGGCGTAGCCGGCCAGCGCGGCCGTGCCCTCCTGCATGCGCGCGCCGCCGGACTCGATGAAGCCGACGACGGGAGCGCCGGCGCGGCCGGCGAGCCGCAGCACCTTCACGATCGAGTCGGCGTGCTGCTCGCCCAGCGAGCCGCCCAGGTAGGACGGGTCCTGCGCGTAGCAGAAGACGGGGCGGCCGTCGACGCGGCCGGCGCCGGCGATCACGCCGTCACCGGCACGCGCCTTCTCGCCCATCCGGCGCGAGCGCACGTCCGAGCGCAGCAGCGTGAGCGAGCCGCGGTCGCAGAGCGCCTCCAGGCGCTCGACAGGCGACAGCCGCTGCTCCTCCTGCTGCTGCTGGATCATCTCGACGGTCATGCAACCTCCAGGCAGAGCACCGCGTTGTGCCCTCCGAAGCCGAACGCGTTGGACAGGGCCACGGCGGGCTTGCCGTTGATGTCCAGAGTGCGAGCCTCGTTCGGGACGTAGTCGAGGTCGAGACCTTCGTCCGGGGTCTCGTAGTTGAGGGTGGGCGGCGCGACCCGGTCGCGCATCGCCAGGATCGTGGCCACGGCCTCGACGGCGCCGGCGGCGCCGAGCAGATGGCCGATGGCCGACTTGAGCGAGGAGACCGGAACCTCCTCACCCAGCACCTTCTTGATCGCGATCGTCTCGGCGCGGTCGTTGAGCGGCGTCGACGTGCCGTGCGCGTTGACGTACACGATGTCCTGCGGGCCGAAGCCCGCGTCCTTGAGCGCGGCCTTCATGGCCTCGATCGCGCCGCCGCCGTCCTTCTCGGGGGCGGTCA
Organism: Solirubrobacteraceae bacterium; assembly: GCA_035706585.1. GTDB lineage: Bacteria > Actinomycetota > Thermoleophilia > Solirubrobacterales > Solirubrobacteraceae > DASSUW01. The sequence continues at coordinate 5,220 of DASSUW010000124.1, forward strand.
GGTGGTAGGCGTCCGAGGACGCGCCGTAGCCGGCGACGCGGGCGAGGATGTTCGCCCCGCGCGCCCGCGCGCGGTCGCCGTCCTCGAGCACGAGCACCGCGGCGCCCTCGCCCATCACGAACCCGTCGCGCTTGGCGTCGAACGGGCGCGAGATGCCGATGTCGCTGAGCGCGTCGAGCGCGCCGAAGGCGGCGGTGGCGAGCGGCGTGAGCGCCGCCTCCGAGCCGCCGGTGACGACCGCGTCGGCGTCGCCGGTCTGGATCATGCGCGCGGCGGTGCCGATCGCGTGCGCCCCGGCCGCGCAGGCCGACAGCGTCGCGAACGACTGGCCGCGCAGCCCGTGCCGCATCGACACCGCCGCCGACGCGGCGTTGCCCATGAGCAGCGGGATCGACAGCGGCGAGACGGCCTTCGGGCCGGACTCCAGCAGCTTCTTGTGGTTGGCCTCGAGCGTCCCGATGCCGCCGATGCCCGTGCCGATCAGCGTGGCGACACGGTCGACGTCGTACGGAACCTCGTCCTTCCAGCCCGCCTCGGCCAGCGCCTCGTCGGACGCGACCATCGCGAACTGGGAGAAGCGATCCGATCTGCGCGCCTCCTTGATCGACAGGTGCTCGGTCGGCTCGTACTCCGTGGCCGCGCCGACGCCGTCCTGGATCCCGGAGACGCCGGCTCGCCAGCGTTCATAGAGCGTGCGAGCGCCGACCCCGAGCGGGGTCACGGCGCCGACGCCGGTGACGACGATCTCCCGATTCATCCGGACTTCGCCACCACCAGGTCGATCGCGTCGCCGACGGTCTTGATCTTGCCGACGTCGTCGCCCTTGAGCTGGACGCCGTACTCGTCCTCGATGATCTGCGAGAGCTCGGCGAGGTCGAGCGAGTCGACGTCGAGCTCCTCGAACGTGGCGTC
>DASSUW010000125.1:0-21054 GCA_035706585.1 Solirubrobacteraceae bacterium
GCGTCGAGCTCTTGCCCGCCTCCCGGGTGCCGACGACGCCGACCGCCCGCCCGTCGACCGCGAAGGCGCCGGCGTGGATGCTCTCGCGGCCCTGCCAGCGGTTGATCACCGCCGCGGCCGGCGCGAGGTAGGGGTGCACGAGCTCGTCCGCCCGCACGGCGTGCGGCACGCGGTAGCGGACCGTCTGCGCGCGGCGGTCGATGACGATCTGCCCGCCGCTGCGCAGCCGCAGCTCCGCGCGGTCGTCCTCCACGCGCTCCGGCTCGGCGGCCGCCTCGCCGATCACGGCCGACACCGCGTACTCCGGCGCGTCGGGACCGACCTCGACGAGCAGCTCGGACGCGCTGTCAAGGCCGCTCAGCCGTATCCCGTAGGCACCGAGGGCGATGTTCGCCCAGTCTACGGACCCTTTCCCGGTCTAGCCGACTGGCCAGTGTTGGAATTGGCGCGTTGGGCGTACCCTTGGTGCTCGTCTATCCGCCCGGAAGGTGCGATTGCATGACCAGTAGTGACACGGAGCGTCCGCTGTACGAGCCGCCTGCGCTCACCGTGCTGGGATCTCTGCACGAGCTCACGCAGGACGGGGGCAGTTGGCCCTGTCTGTGGAAGAAGACGATCGGTCCGCCCGACTACGTCAACTGGATCCCGATCGCGAACTGCTCGTCGTGAAGAAGGCGGTTGCCTCATCGGAGGCGGCCGCCTTCACGGCGGTCTAAGGCCGGGATAGACACGCTTGCCGAACCGGCGTCGCTCGAGCGGCGCCGGTTTTCTTTTGCCGCGGCGGCAACGCGGGCGAACTGCGGCTCCGCGGCGGCGGCAACGCGGCGGACTGCGGCTGGGTAGGGAGCGGCAGGGCCGGCCGTCGCGCGCTTGGTTCGGGCGATTTGGCCGTTTTGGTGCGCTATACGCCCCAAAACGACCAAAGGAGGGCCCTCGCGCGGCGGCCGGCGCTCCAGCCGCCCTACCCAGCCGCAGTTGGCCGGGTCTCAGACCCGGCGGCAGAGCCCGCGCAGCCGGCGGGGGCCTCAGACCGGCCGGCGGCAGAGCGCGGCAGCCGGCCGGCCCCCAGACCCGGCCGGCGCCAGAGCGCGGGATCAGATGCGCGTGGAGACGGTGTCGCCGGCGGTCAACACGTAGTTGGCCACCAGGACGTCGGCGACGCGCTCGCCCGCGTGGCCGTCCCACAGCGGGATGGCGCAGGGCGTGGGCGGGTGCGGCGACGGGCGGACGTCGGCGAGCTCCGCCGGGTCATCGCCGAGCAGCACGTTCGTGCCGTGCGTGAGCGTGATCGGGCGCTCCGTGTTGGGGCGGAACGTGAAGCAGGACACGCCCAGCGCGGAGGCCTCCTCCTGCACGCCGCCGGAGTCGGTCACGATCGCGCCGGCGCCGGCCTGCAGGGACAGGAACTCGAGGTACGGCACGGGCTCGATGCACGCCACGCCGGCGTCCTCGAGCTGCGCCAGGCAGCCGTCCTCGGCGAGCCGGGCGCGCGTGCGCGGATGGATCGGGAAGATCACCGGCGAGTGCGCCGACAGGCTCACGAGGCCGCTGACGATCGCCTGCAGACGCGCCGGGTCGTCGACGTTGGAGGGCCGGTGCAGCGTCACGAGGATGTACTCGCGCTCGCGCATGCCGACGGGCTCCCACGCCCGCAGCTCGCGGGCGCGCTTCTCGGCCCGCCGCAGCGAGTCGATCATCGTGTTGCCGACGTTGTAGACCTTGCCGGTGCAGATGCCCTCGGCCTTGAGGTTGTCCGCGGCCTCGGGCGAGTGGGCGAGCAGGATGTCGGCCAGCCGGTCCGTCAGGACGCGGTTGACCTCCTCCGGCATGCTCCAGTCGAACGAGCGCAGACCCGCCTCGAGATGGACGATCGCGATCCCCAGCTTGGAGGCGGCCAGCGCGCAGGCCAGCGTCGAGTTCACGTCGCCGGCCACGACGACGACGTCGGGCCGGATGTCGATCAGGACCTTCTCGAACTCCGAGAGGACCTTCGCGGTCTGCACGCCGTGCGTGCCCGAGCCGACGCCGAGGAAGATGTCGACCTCGGGGAAGTTCAGATCGGCCAGCACGCTGTCGGACATCTTCGAGTCGTAGTGCTGACCGGTGTGGACCACCACCTGCCGGAAGACACGGCGGCGTTCCAGGGCCTCGATGACGGGCGCCATCTTCACGAAGTTGGGCCTCGCGCCGACAACATGGACGATGGTCGTACGTCCGTCAGAGAGGCGGTTCGGTGGCGTCCCGGGAACGAGGACGAGGTTCGGTGGCTGCTGCGTGGCGGTCATTGCTGGCTGCGAGCCTACGCAGCCTCCGCACGCGCTTGAAGCCCATCCTGCCCCTTCGGCTAGGTGCCACTACCCCCCCGGCCAACGGCGTGCCAAGGTTTTCACCGCCGCCCCCGCCCGGCGCGGTAGGCTCGTACCTTCCTGGAGAAGGGGATTCTCCCCGATCGTGCTCGGAGCACGGGAAGGAAACCACCCAAAGTGAGGCAAGGACGGCTCGATCCCTGGCGCGCGTCGATGGACGTGCAACACGCGTTGCAGGCGCGCCTGGACGAGGTCGGCGACCCGGAGACCGACCCCGAGGCCCGGCGCCTCATGGCGCAGGTCGCGCTTGCCAAGGCCACGAGCTTCATCGCCCTGCTGCGCGCGGACGGCCGTCTGCTCGACGTCACCGATGCGCCGTTGACCTCCGCCGGCCTGGATCGCCACGAGGTGATCGGCCACGTGCTGTGGCAGACGCCGTGGTGCCGCCACTCCGAGGACGTGCAGGCCGACCTGCGGCGGGCCGTGGAGCTGGCCGCCGACGGCCGCCTCGCGCGCTTCGACGTCGAGCTGATGATGGGCAGCGGCGGCACCGTCTCCGAGACCGTCGACCTCGTGCTGCGCCCGCTGCGCGGCGCCGACGGCCGCGTGGCGTTCATCGTCGCCGAGGGTCGCCAGGTGTCCGACCGCAAGCGCGCCGAGGAGCGGATCGCGCGCCAGAACGCCGAGCTGTCGGTCCTCACCGACCGCCTGGCCCGCATCCACCACTTCCGCGAGCGGCTGCTCGCCGAGCTCTCGCACGACCTGCGCGCGCCGCTGCAGATCGTCCTCACGCGCGCCGAGCGGCTGCGCCGCAACCGCCGCGGCCGCGCGCTGGACGCCGAGACGCAGGGCATCCGGCTCGCGGCGCTCGACGCGCTCGAGCAGGTCGACGCGATGCTCGAGCAGGTCCGCCGCGACCACGGCGAGGCGCGCCTGTCGCTCGTCGACGACGACCTCGGGGCGATCGTCCGCTCGGTCGCCGAGCAGTTCGACGCGCTCGCGCACGAGCGCCAGATCACGCTCCTGGTCGACGTCCCCGACGCGCTGCAGTCGCGCTTCGACCCCGAGCGCATCAGCCGCGTCATCTCCAACCTGCTCGCCAACGCGCTGCGGTTCGCGCCGCCCGGTGGCGTCGCCCGCGTGTCGCTGAGGCAGGCCGGCGAGTCCGCGCTGCTCGAAGTGGCCGACAGCGGCGTCGGCGTCCCGCCCGAGCAGCGCCCGGTCCTGTTCGAGCGCTTCCGCACCGCCGACAACGGCAAGGGCCGCGCGGGCACCGGTCTCGGCCTCGCGATCGTCAAGGAGTTCGTCCAGCTGCACGGCGGCACCGTCGAGGTCGGCGAGGCGCCCGAGGGCGGCGCGCTGTTCAGCGTCCTGCTCCCGCGCGAGCCCGCGGCGTCCGAGCTCGCCCCGATCCGCCTCTCGCAGCAGCTCGCGGCCGCCCGCCGCACGCGCTACGTCAAGGAGCACCTGGCCGCCGAGCTGGCCGGCACCGCGCCGCCGCCGCTCGAGGAGCTCGGCCTGCCGTCGGTCCTGCTCGTGGACTCGGATCCCGACCGCTCCGGCGCGCTGACGGGCGCCCTGCAGGGCCGCGCCGGCGTCTTCAGCGCCAGCGAGGCCACCGAGGCCCTGCGGCTGGCGACCGATCTGCAGCCCGACATGGTCGTGATCGGCGAGCTCGAGGGCGACATCACGGCGACCGCCCTGCTCGACCGCATGGCCCGCGAGTGGCGCCTGGCCGGCGTCCTGCGCGTCGCGCTCGTCCAGCGCGGCGGCGACCCGGCCGTGCGCACGGCGCTGCTCGAGTCGGGCGCGCAGGACTTCATCGCCGAGCCGGCCGGGCCCGACGAGATGCGCGCGCGCTTCCACCTGCTGCTCGAGCACGCCGCGCTGCGCCGCCGCGCCGAAGCCGCCGAAGCCGAGCTCCGGCGGCTGCGCGGACCGGTTACTCCACAGTGACGGTCTTCGCGAGGTTGCGCGGCTGATCGACGTTCAGCCCGCGCAGGCGCGCGATGCGATAGGCCAGCAGCTGCAGCGGGATGACCGCCAGCAGCGGCTGGAGCATCCAGTCGGCGTCCGGCACGCGCAGGACCGCATCGGCGTGCGGGGCGGCCCCGTCGCCGCCGACGGCGATCACCGACGCGCCGCGGGCCCGCACCTCCTGCATGTTCGAGATCACCTTCTCGAGCACCGGCGAGTCGGTGGCGACCACGACGACCGGCGTGCCCTCGTCGAGCAGCGCGATCGGGCCGTGCTTCATCTCCCCCGCCGCGTACGCGTCGGTCGCGGTGTAGGAGATCTCCTTGAGCTTGAGCGCGCCCTCCAGGCACACCGGCAGGCCGATGTGGCGGCCGAGGTAGAGGAAGAACTGGGCGTCCTTGAAGCGCTCGGCGACGGCGTCGACGGCGTCCGAGCCGGCGTCGAGCAGCTCGGCGATCGCGTGCGGCAGGCGCTTGATCTGGGCCACCAGCTCGCGCCGCTGCGGGGCCGGCATCACGCCGCGCACCTCGGCGGCGCGCAGGGCCAGCAGGTACATCGCGGCGACCTGTGCCGTGAACGTCTTGGTGGCGGCGACCGAGATCTCCAGGCCCGAGCGGGTGAACAGGACGCCGTCGGCGTCGCGCGTGGCCTGCGAGCCCATGATGTTCGTGACCGCGATCACCGCCGCGCCGCGCCGGCGGGCGAGCCGCATCGCGGCGAGCGTGTCGGCGGTCTCGCCGGACTGCGTGATGCCGATGACGAGGTCGCCGGGGCCGACGATCGGGTTGCGGTAGCGGTACTCGGACGCGATGTCCATCTCGACCGGCACGCGCGCCCACTCCTCGATCGCGTAGCGGCCGATCAGGCCCGCGTGGTAGGAGGTGCCGCAGGCGACGATGACGATCCGCTTGCAGTCGCGCAGCAGCTCGTCGTCGAGCTCGGGGAGATCGATGCCGTCCGGCCGCGTCGTGCGGTCGGCGATGGTCTCGGCCACGGCGTCGGCCTGCTCGTGGATCTCCTTGAGCATGAACGTCTCGTATCCGCCCTTCTCGGCCTCCTCGGCATCCCAGTCGATCGTCTCGATGGGCCGGTCGACCGGCACGCCGGCGGCGGTGAAGAACTCGACGGCGTCGGGCCGGATGACCACGATCTCGTCGTTCTCGATGAACTGGACGTCACGCGTGTGCGCGAGGAAGGCGGGGATGCCGGAGGCGAGGAACTGCTCGCCGTCGCCGCGACCCACGATCAGCGGGCACTCCTTGCGGGCGCCGACCACGACGCCGGGCTCGTCGGCGGCGACCGCCACCAGCGCGTAGTGGCCGCGCAGGCGGTTGTAGGCGCGCCGGACGGCCTCGGGCAGGTCGTCGACCTCGTCGAGATAGCGGGCGATCAGGTGGGCCATGACCTCGACGTCGGTCTCCGACGTGAACTCGACGCCCTCGGCGAGCAGCTCGTTCTTGAGCTCCATGAAGTTCTCGACGATGCCGTTGACGACGATGTGGACGCGGTTGTCCTCGTCGAAGTGCGGATGCGCGTTGTCCTCGCTGACGCGGCCGTGCGTCGCCCACCGGGTGTGGCCGATGCCCGTGGTCGCCGGGGGCGCCGCGACGGCGACGCCGCCGCCGAAGTCGGCGGGCGCAGCCTCCGCGACGGCCGATCGCAGGGCGCTCAGGTTGCCGACCGCGCGCACCGACTCCAGGCGGCCCTCCGTCTGGATCGAGATGCCCGCCGAGTCGTACCCGCGGTACTCGAGCTTCTGAAGACCGGCGAGGAGGATCTCCTGCACCGGGCGCTGTCCGACGTAGCCGACGATGCCGCACATGGGCCCGGCCTCCTTTCTCACATGGCAGTCCAACCCTGGACGGGCCGCCATTCTAGACGCGGACGGCCAGTCCTCTAAGCGGGACTGGACGTACGCTCAGGTCAGCTCCGCCTCGACCTTCGCCACGAGCCGTGAACAAACGGTTTCGGCCTCCTCGACCGTAGGGGCCTCGACCATCACGCGGACGAGCGGCTCGGTGCCACTCGGCCGCAGGAGCACGCGGCCGCGACCCTCCAGGGCGGCCGCTTCCTCCTCGACGGCGGCGTGAACGCCGGTCGCACCCTCGAGCGCGGTCCGATCCCGGACGCGCACGTTCACGAGCTTCTGCGGCAGCTTCTCCATCGCGTGGCGATCGTGCAGGTCGCCGTCGCCGAGCGCCTCCATCGCGAGCAGCGCCGAGGCGATGCCGTCGCCGGACGGGACGAAGCCCATGTCGATGATGTGGCCGGACTGCTCGCCGCCGAGCGCCCAGCCGCGCTCGCGCAGCGCCGCCAGCACGTAGCGGTCGCCCACCGGGGTCGTCGCGACCTCGATCCCCGCCTCGCGCATCGCGGCGTGGAAGCCGTAGTTGGTCATGACGGTCACGGCCACGCCCGGCACCCGGAGGTGCTTGGCGGCGAGCGCGATCAGCTCGTCGCCGTCGACGACGGTGCCGTTGCGGTCGACGGCCAGCACGCGGTCGCCGTCGCCGTCGAACGCGAAGCCGGCGTGGTGATCGCCCGCCGCCATCGCCGCGCGCAGCGAGTCCAGATGCGTCGAGCCGCAGCCTTCGTTGATGTTGCGCCCGTCGGGCGTCGCCGCCATCACGTCGACGTGCGCGCCGAGCCGCCGGAACATCTCCGGGGCGGCCTCGAACGTGGCGCCGTTCGCGCAGTCGAGCAGCACGCGCCGGCCGCTGAGATCGAGGTCGAGGAAGCGCTCGTGCAGCGCGCGCAGATAGTCCTCCAGCGCGCCGTGGAAGCGGCGCACGCGGCCGAGCATGGTGTTCGGGGCGGGCGCGGGCAGCATGCCCTCGATCTCCAGCTCGACGGCGTCCGAGAGCTTGAAGCCGTCGCCGCCGAAGAACTTGATGCCGTTGTCCCGGTACGGGTTGTGGGACGCCGACAGCACGACCCCGAGGTCGAACCCGTAGCGGCCGATCAGCAGCGGCGCGCCCGGGGTCGGCAGCACGCCGGCGAGCAGCGCGTCGCCGCCGGCGGCCGCGATGCCCGCCGCCACGGCGGCCTCCAGCATCTCGCCGGACTCGCGCGTGTCGCGGATGACCAGGACGCGCTTGGCGTCCACGCGCGCGGTCGCGGCGCGCGCGAGCGCCAGTGCCAGCTCGGCGGTCAGGAAGTCGCCCGCGACGCCGCGGACCCCGTCCGTCCCGAACAGCTTTCGGGCGGCGGCAGGCGCCGCGTTCACTAGGGAGCCGTCCGAGAAGATCCGGCCCGGCCGGAGGCGTCGTGAACCGAGGCGGGCGTCGCACGAATCCCGAAGGGAATACGGACGTATTTCCGAGGGTTCGGGTGACGATCCGGCGAAGTGTTCACGGCGGTTGCGGACGTGGCGGGGTTCTTTTGGGCGGGTCCCTACCGCTTGGAGAACTGCGGCCGCTTGCGGGCCTTCTTGAGGCCGGCCTTCTTGCGCTCCTTCACGCGCGCGTCGCGCGTGAGGAAGCCGCGGCGCTTGAGCTCGGACCGCAGGTTGGGGTCGGCCTCGATCAGTGCGCGCGAGATGCCGTGCCGCAGCGCGCCGGCCTGGGCCGACACCCCGCCGCCGTGCATGGTCGCGACGACGTCCATCCGGCTCTCGTAGCCCACGGTCTCCAGCGGCTGGCGGATGTTGCGCTGCAGCGTGTTGCGCGGGAAGAAGACCTCCAGCGAGCGGCCGTTGATCTTGTAGTCGCCGGTGCCGGGCATCAGGATCACGCGCGCCACCGCGGTCTTGCGCTTGCCGGTCGCGGTGTAGCGGGCGCCCGCCGCCAGGTCGATCGCCGCGTCGGCGATCGGCTCGGGCTCGGCGTCCTCGGCCTCCTCGGTCTCGAGCGCCTCCTCGTCCTCGTCCTCGCTCCAGCGGGACTCGCCACGGTGCACCTCGTCCTCGCGGACGATGTCGACCTCGAGGTCGGCGCCGGGGATCTCGGGCTTGACGCGCGGCGTCGCCTCGATCTCGTCCTCGAGCTCCTCGTCGGTGACGACCGCGTCGCCCTCGACCTCGACCTCCTGGGCCTGCGGCTCGGCGGCGGGCTGCTCCTCGGTGGGCGCCTCGGCGGCGGGCTGCTCCTCGGCGGCGGGCTGCTCCTCGGCGGGCGCCTCGGCCTCCGGGGCCTCCTCGGCCGGAGTCTCTTCGGGCTCGACGGGCTTCTCGTCCTCGGCCATCAGGTCTTGATCTCCATCGGTTGCGGCTTCTGCGCCTCGTGCGGATGCTCGGGCCCCGCGTAGACCTTCAGCTTGGTCAGTTGCTTGCGGGCCAGGCGGTTCTTGGGAAGCATCCCGCGCACGGCGAGGCGGATGACCTCCTCGGGCCGGCGCTCGAGCATGTCGTTGAGCGTGCGGGTCTTCAGGCCGCCCGGATACCCGGAGTGGCGGTGGTAGAGCTTCTCCTGGCGCTTGGCGCCGGTGACCGAGATCTTCTCCGCGTTCACGACGACCACGAAGTCGCCCACGTCGACGTGGGGCGTATAGGTCGGCTTGCGCTTGCCGCGCAGCGCGTCGGCGATCTGGGTCGCGAGCCGCCCGAGCGTCTGGCCCTCGGCGTCCACGAGCAGCCAGTTGCGCTCCCTGTCCTGTGGGGTTGCGACGTAGGTCTTCAAGGCGGCCGACATGATAGCCGGGGCGTCTTTCCGTGGCCGCGCCGGGCCTGGCGGGAACTGCGGCTGGGTAACGAGGCGAGGAAATCCGCGGGTGTGCTGACTTGACGGCGTATATGGGGGTCAACCCAGCACACCCCGTCCTCGCGGCGCGGGTGGCGCGACGACGCGGATGGCGGAGAAAGCGACATAAGGATGCGCCGTCCGCGCCACATGCATATACTGCCGCGCGTTCACAGATACGGCCGAATCCACCTCGGACGGGTGGATCGGGGGAACCGTCGTATTGGGGCGAATCCAGGCAGTGCCGCCTGGTAGCGCTTTGCGTTGTTCGCGCGAGCCCGTCAGCTAACCCCGTAGGCCGGCCAATGAGCAGGAGCAGATGGCGCGCCACCGGGGGATGGCCGCGACACGTCGCGGGCGCACAACTGCATACGGGGGGCTCGTCGCCGTTGCTGCGCTCATCTTCGCGACCCCCGCCGGGGCTCAGGGCACCGGCGGCGTGAACGCCGACCAGCCTGCGCCGCAACCGCAGCTGTCGGCCCCGCCGCCCGGCGTGGTCGTCCGGCCGGCGCCGCTGCTGCGCTCCTGGCGCTGCACGCGCGAGTGCCAGGACGCGCGGTCGGGATCGACCGGCTCGCGGCTGCGCCTGCGCGGCAAGCGGCTCAAGCGCACGTTCGAGGTGATCTTCCAGGGCGGTCCGGGCGAGGCCGACGATGTCGCCTCCGCCCCGCTGCGCCGCAGCAAGAAGGCCATCAGCGTCGCGGTGCCGCTCGGTGCCGTGACCGGGCCGGTCGTGGTCAGCGACCGCGACGGCAACCAGTCGGCGCCGAGCGGCGCGGCCGTGAACATCTCGGCGCCCGCCTCCCTGAAAGCGGCCGGCGGACCGCCGACGATCGAGGTCCAGACGCGGGCACGCCGCGCGTTCTTCGACGCCGCGCGACCGGCCACCGTGTCCTACGTCGTTCACGGCGACGCGGCAACGCACGTCGTGGTCGAGCTCGTCCGCTCCAGCGATGGCGCCGTCGTGACGACGTGGGATGCGGGTCAGGTCGCGGCCGAGACGCCGCAGACGCTGAGCTGGGACGGCACGGTCGACGGGCGCCTGCAGCGGCAGGGCCGGTACACGTTCCGCGTGACCGCCGTCAGTTCCTCCGGCCTCCGCGCGGTCACCGCCCAGGTCAAGAAGGGCACCGTGAACCCGGCCGCGTTCCGGTTCCTGCGCCACGAGTTCCCGATCCGCGGCCCGCACGGCTATGGCGAGTTCGCGGCCCGGTTCGGCGGCGGCCGCGGCCATCAGGGCCAGGACACGTTCGCCGCCTGCGGGACGCCGCTGGTCGCCGCCCGCGGCGGGAAGGTCGCCTTCAAGCAGTACCACAGCCGCGCCGGGCATTATCTGGTCATCGACGGGGCGCGCACGGGCGTCGACTACGTCTACATGCACCTGCGCTCGCCGGCGCTCGTCGACGAGGGCGACCGCGTCCGCACCGGGCAGCCGATCGGCTACGTCGGCCGCACCGGCGACGCCTCGGCCTGCCACCTGCACTTCGAGATGTGGACGGCTCCGGGCTGGTACGACGGCGGGCACCCGTTCGACCCGCTGCCGTCGCTGCTGGCCTGGGACAAGCGGTCCTAAGTCCGGATCGGGAGCAAGGCTGGCCCTTCGGCCAGTGGGCGAACGCCCCTCCCGGCCGTAGTGTCGGGCGATGTTCACAGGGTCCCCGTGGCGAGCGCGCGCTGCGCTGGCATTCGTCGCTGCGTTCGTCATCGTCGCCGTCCCCGCCCAGGCGCAGGAGCGCACCGTGTTCGACGCGAGGAACCTCGCGTCGCAGCAGCTCGTGGCCGCCGCCGCGCCCGCCGGATTCACCGAGACGGCGGCGATCTCCGGGCTGACCGCCCCGACGGCGGTCCGCTTCGCCCCGGACGGCCGCGTGTTCGTCGCCGAGAAGCGCGGCCGGATCCTGATGTACGACAGCATCAGCGACCCGACGCCGACGGTGTGGGCGGACTTCAACCAGAACGTCCACGACTTCTGGGACCGCGGACTGCTCGGCATGGCGCTGGACCCGAACTTCGCGACGCGGCCGTACGTGTATGCGCTGTACGCGTACAACAAGGATCCGAACTCGACCACGCGCTGGGGGGACAACTGCCCGACCCCGCCGGGCGCGACGGGCGACGGCTGCGTGATCGGCGGCCGCCTCTCGCGCTTCACCGCCGGCGGCACCGAGCAGGTCCTCATCGAGGACTTCTGCCAGCAGTACCCGAGCCACTCGATCGGCTCGCTGGCGTTCGGCAACGACGGCGCGCTGTACGTGAGCGCCGGTGACGGTGCCAGCTTCAACTTCGCCGACTACGGCCAGGACGGCAGCCCGCTCAACCCGTGCGGCGATCCGCCGGGCGGCGTCGGCGGCACGATGACGCCGCCCACGGCCGAGGGCGGCGCCCTGCGCAGCCAGGACGTCCGCTCGACCGGCGACCCGACCGGTCTCGACGGCGCGATCCTGCGCGTGGACCCGGACACCGGCGCCGCGATGCCGGACAACGCGAACGCCGGCAGCGCGGACCCGAACAGCCGCCGCATCATCGGCTACGGCCTGCGCAACCCGTTCCGCATCACGGTGCGCCCCGGCACGAACGAGATCTGGGCGGGCGACGTCGGCTGGAACACGTGGGAGGAGATCAACCGCCTCCAGAACCCGACGGGCGCGGCCGTCAACTACGGCTGGCCGTGCTACGAGGGCAACAGCCGCCAGAGCGGCTACGACAACCTCAACCTGAACCTGTGCGAGACGCTGTACGCGCAGGGCGCCTCGGCGGTCGCCAACCCGTACTACACGTACAACCACTCGGCCCAGGTCGTCACCGGCGAGACGTGCCCGACCGGCGGCTCGTCGATCTCCGGCCTCGCCTTCTACACCGGCGGCAGCTTCGGACCGGCGTACGACGGCGCGCTGTTCTTCTCCGACTACAGCCGCAACTGCATCTGGGTGATGTTCCGCGGCAGCAACGGCCTGCCGGATCCGGCGACGCGGCAGACGTTCGTGGCCCAGGCGGCCGGCCCGGTCGAGCTCCAGATGGGACCGGACGGCGACCTCTACTACGTCGACATGAACGGCGGCACGATCCGGCGCATCCACGGACCGAACTCCAACCAGGCGCCGACCGCCGTCGCCACCGCGACACCGTCGTCGGGCGCCGTGCCGCTGACCGTCAACTTCAGCGGCGCGGGCTCGAGCGATCCCAACCCGGGGACGACGCTCAGCTACGCCTGGGACCTCGACGGCGACGGCGCGTTCGACGACTCGACGTCTCAAGCCCCGAGCCGCACCTATACGACGCCCGGGATCGTCACCGTGCGCCTGCGCGTGTCCGACGGCTCGCTGACCGACACGACGACCGTGACGGTCACCGCCGGCACGCCGCCGACCGCGACGGTCACGTCGCCGGCCTCCGGCACGACGTGGCGGACCGGCGACACGATCACGTTCTCCGGCACGGCCACCGACTTCCTCGGCAACGCGATCGCTCCCGGCTCGCTGAGCTGGCGCGTGCTGCTCCAGCACTGCAACCGGACCAACAGCACCTGCCACACGCACGTGCTGCAGACGCTCACGGGCGCCGGCGGATCGCTGGTCGCGCCCGAGCACGAGTACCCGTCCTACCTCGAGCTCGAGCTGACCGCGACCGACACGTTCGGCCTCACGCGCACGGTCACGCGCCGGCTCGACCCGCGGACCGTCCCGATCACGCTGGCCTCCAACCCGGCGGGCGTCGGGCTCACGCTCGGGACCGAGACGGCCGCGGCGCCGTTCACGCTCGACGTCATCCAGGGCTCGCACCTGCCGATCACCGCGCCGTCGCCGGTGACGATCGGCGGCACGAGCTACGAGTTCACCGGCTGGAGCGACGGCGGCGCCCGCACCCACGACATCACCGCGGGTACGACCGCCGCGACCTACACCGCGAACTTCCAGGTCTCGCAGACGCCGACCCGCGTCGCCGGCACCGACGTGATCGGGCTCACCGGCAGCGACGCGACGACCGGCCGCGCCGAGGTCTACCGGACGAGCGCGACGTCCACCGCGCGGGTGACTTCGATCGGGCTCCGGCTGGCCCCGGGCAACACCGCGACCGCCGTCGTGCTCGGCCTCTACGCGGACAGCAACGGGCAGCCGACGACGCTGCTCGCCAGCGGCCGTATCAACTCGCCGGCCGCCGGGGCGTGGAACGAGGTGGCGATCGACAACGGCCCGACGATCAACGCGGGCACCGCGTACTGGATCGCGCTGCTGAACCCGTCCGACGCGACCGGCGTCCTGCGCTGGCACGACCGCGCCCAGACCGGCGGCGGCGCCGAGCAGGGCAGCGCCAGCAGCACGCTGGCCGCGCTGCCGGGCACGTGGGCGACCGGCCCGGTCTGGAACGACGGCCCGCTGTCGGCCTACGTGATGGGCGTGCCGCCCGGACCGCCGCCGCCACCGGCGCTCGCGGTCACGCCGGCGTCGCTGACGTTCAGCGGCACGGCGGGTGGCGCGAACCCGGCGTCCAAGACGCTGTCGGTGACCAACAGCGGCGGCGGCTCGCTGAGCTTCACGGCAAGCGACGACGCGCCGTGGCTGACGGTCACGCCGGGCAGCGGCTCCGCGCCCGCCACGCTGACCGCGGCGGTGAGCCTCAGCGGCCTCGCGGCCGGTGACTACTCGGCCACGATCACCGTCGACGGCGGCGGCGTGAACGGCTCGCCGAAGCAGATCCCGGTCACGCTCACGGTCGCGCCGCCGCAGCCGCCGGCGCTGTCGGTGAGTCCCGGCAGCCTGTCGTTCACGGCCGTCGAGGGCGCCGCGGCGCCGCCGGCGCAGTCGCTGTCGGTGACGAACACCGGGGGCGGCAGCCTCAGCTTCACGACGTCCGACGATGCGACGTGGCTCTCCGCGGCACCGGCGAGCGGCACCGCTCCCGGATCGGTGTCGGTCTCGGTGAGCCACGCCGGCCTCGCCCGCGGGACCTACACGGGCAACGTCGTGGTGACCGCGGCGGGCGCGACCGGCTCGCCGAGGACGATCCCCGTCACGCTGACCGTCGCGCCGCCCGCGACCGGGCTCGTCGGCGCCTGGAGCTTCGACGAGGCGAGCGGGGCGACCGCCGGCGACGCGTCGGGCACCGGCAACGACGGCACGGTCTCCGGCGCTGCGCGCACCACCGGCCGGTACGGCGGCGCGCTCTCGTTCGACGGCGTCAACGACTGGGTGTCAATCAACGACGCGAACTCGCTCGACCTCACGAACCGGATGACGCTGGAGGCGTGGGTGCGGCCCACCGGGCTCGGCGACTGGCGGACCGTCGTGATCAAGGAGCGGCCGGGCCAGCTCGCCTACGCGCTGTACGCGAGCACCGACAACAACCGCCCGTCCGGCCACGTGTTCACGACCGCCGACATCGCGACGCGCTCGTCGTCCGTCCTGCCCGCGAACACCTGGTCGCACCTGGCGTTCACGTACGACGGCGCAGCCACGCGGCTGTACGTGAACGGCACGCAGGTCGCGACCGGGACGCTGACCGGCAGCGCCCTGACCTCCAGCTCGCCGCTGCGGATCGGCGGCAACTCGGTCTGGGGCGAGTGGTTCAGCGGCGCGATCGACGAGGTCCGGATCTACAACCGGGCGCTGACCGCGACCGAGATCGCGACCGACCGCGACACCGCGATCGGGGGCGCCACCGTTGCGGCGCTGGCGCTCCGCGCCGCACGGCCGAGCGCGCACGCCAAGAAGAAGCTCAAGCGGGCGCGCAAGCTGACCCGCGACCTGCGCAAGTACCGCCGGCACCGCGGAACGAAGTGGCTCAACGGCGCCGGCGCTCGACCTCGCGGAGGACGAGGAAGCAGAGCACACCGGCGAGCAGCCCACCGACGACACCAGGCAGGACGTCGCCTCTGATCGACATGCCGACGGCGTAGAGCACCGCGACGAACGCGCCGGCGAACGCCTTGGCGGGCGTGCTGAGGCCGCGCGGCGGCTCGCGCGGCGGTCGGCTCGCCGGCTCGCGCGAGGGCTCCGGCCGGCGCCGCTTGCGCGGCCTCCCGGGCGGGGGCGGCTCGTCTACTCCCACTCGATCGTGCCGGGTGGCTTGCTCGTGATGTCGAGCACGACCCGGTTGACCTCGCGGATCTCGTTGATCATGCGCGAGGCGATCCGCTCCAGCAGGTCGTAGGGCAGGCGCGCCCAGTCGGCGGTCATCGCGTCGTCCGACGTCACCGCACGGATGGCGACGACGTAGCCGTACGTGCGCTCGTCGCCCTGCACGCCGACGGTCCGGATGTCCGGCAGCACGCAGAACGACTGCCAGAGCTCGCGGTACAGGCCGGCGGCGCGGATCTCGTCCTGGAGGATGAAGTCCGCCGCGCGCAGCGTGTCCAGCCGCTCCTTGGTGGCCTCGCCGCCGACGACGCGGATCGCCAGCCCGGGACCCGGGAACGGCTGCCGCCAGACCAGGCGCTCGGGCAGGCCGAGCTCGGCGCCGACCGCGCGCACCTCGTCCTTGAACAGGGCGCGCAGCGGCTCGACGAGCTCGAACTCGAGGTCGTCGGGCAGACCGCCGACGTTGTGGTGGGACTTGATCGTCGCCGCGCCGGTGCCGCCACCGGACTCGATCACGTCCGAGTACAGCGTGCCCTGCACGAGATAGCGGGCGTCGCCGATCTTGGCGGCCTCCTCCTCGAACACGCGGATGAATTCGGCGCCGATCGCCTTGCGCTTGGCCTCGGGCTCGCTCACGCCCTTCAGCCGGTCCAGGAACCGGCGCTCGGCGTCGACCGCCACGAGCGGGACCTTGAAGTGGTCGCGGAACGCGGCGATGACCTGCTCGCCCTCGCTGAGCCGCATCAACCCGTGGTCGACGAACACGCACGTCAGCTGGTCGCCGACCGCGCGATGCACGAGCAGCGCGGCCACCGACGAGTCGACCCCGCCGGACAGCCCGCAGATCACGCGCCCGTCGCCGACCTGGGCGCGGATCGCCGCGATCTGCTCATCGATGATCGAGGCGGCGCTCCAGTCGCGCGCGCAGCCGCAGATGTCCTCCAGGAACGTCGTCAGCACCTGCTGGCCGTACGGCGTGTGGACGACCTCGGGGTGGAACTGGATCCCGTACAGGCCGCGCTCGGTGTCCTCGAGCGCGGCGACCGGCGACTCGGTCGAGCTCGCCAGCGGCGTGAAGCCCGGCGGCGCCGCGAACACCGTGTCGCGGTGCGACATCCAGCACGGCTGCTCGACGGGCGTGCCGGCCAGCAGCCGCCCGTGGTCGCGCACCGTCAGCTGCGAGCGGCCGAACTCCCCCACCTCGGCGCTCTCGACGCGGCCGCCGAGCGTGAGCACGAGCGCCTGCATGCCGTAGCAGATGCCCAGCACGGGGATGCCGAGCTCGAGCAGCTCCGGATCAAGCCGCGGCGCGCCCGGCGCGTAGACCGACGCCGGCCCGCCGGACAGGATCAGGCCCTTCGGCGCGCGGCGGGCCACCTCCTCGACGCCGACGTGGTGCGGCAGCAGCTCGGAGAACACGCCGCACTCGCGGACGCGGCGGGCGATCAGCTGCGAGTACTGGCCCCCGAAGTCGAGGACCAGCACCTCGTCGTGGGCGACCGCGCGCTCGAGGGCGAGCTCTTCGACCGGCTGATCGGCGGCGACCGCCGAGCCGTGGCCGGCCGAAACGAGATCGTCGCGCGGCTCGGTCTCAGTCTGCGACAAGCGCCACCGCTCCGCCGCGCGCCGCCATGCCGATCGCCTGCTCGCGCTGCAGCTGCTTGCCCTCGGTCTGCAGCGCCGGCGCGACCATCAGCTCAGCCCGGTTGAACTCGGCGATGTCCTGGTAGCCGCAGGTCGCCATCGAGGTCTTCAACGCGCCCATGAGGTTGAACGTGCCGTCGTTCTCGCGCGCCGGACCGGTGATGATCTCCTGCAGCGAGCCGTTCTGCGTCGTGCGGACGCGCGCGCCGCGCGGCAGCGAGGGGTGGAACGTCGCCATGCCCCAGTGGTAGCCGTGGCCGGGCGCCTCGTAGGCGCGGGCGAGCGGCGAGCCGACCATCACAGCGTCGGCGCCGCAGGCGAACGCCTTCGCGACGTCGCCGCCGTTGCGCATGCCGCCGTCGGCGATCACGCGGCAGTACTCGCCGGTCTCGAGCATGTGCTGCGAGCGCGCGGCCGCCACGTCGGCGATCGCGGTCGCCTGCGGCACGCCGATGCCGAGCACGCCGCGCGTCGTGCACGCGGCGCCCGGGCCGACGCCGACCAGCACGCCGGACGCGCCGGTGCGCATCAGGTGCAGCGCGGTCGAATAGCTGGCGCAACCGCCGAGCACGACCGGCACCGGCATCTCGCGCACGAACTCCTTGAGGTTGAGCACGTGGCCCGCGCTGGAGACGTGCTCGGCCGAGATCACGGTGCCCTGGATCACGAGGATGTCGAGCCCCGCGTCGAGCGCGATCTCGTGCCAGCGCTCGACCCGCTGCGGGGTCAGCGACGCCGCCGCCACGACGCCGTGCGCCTTGATCTCCTCGATCCGCTGCGCGATCAGCTCTTCCTTGACCGGCTCCTGGTAGATCTCCTGCATCTCCCGCGTCGCCTCTTCGCGGTCGAGGCTCGCGATCCGCTCGAGCTGCGCGTCGGCGTCCTCGTAACGGGTCCAGATCCCCTCGAGGTTCAGGACCGCGAGGCCGCCGAGCCGGCCGACGATCCCGGCGGTCTCGGGCGAGACGACGCCGTCCATCGCGCTGGCCAGCAGCGGGAGCTCGAAGCGGTAGGGACCGAGCGTCCAGGTGATATCGACGTCGTCGGGGTCGCGCGTGCGGCGGGACGGGACGATCGCGACGTCATCGAATCCGTAAGCGCGGCGGGCCTTCTTGCCGCGTCCGATCTCAACTTCCATTCCGGAATCCTAGGGCTCGTGGCGGACGGTTCCGTCCAGGTTATGTCACTTCGGCCGGTAATTCCGGACGTTGCACTTCGATCTCATCGAGCAGGCGCTCGACGCGGTCCGGATCCACGAGCCCGGCGCCCAGGTGCTGGGTCGATTCGGCGCCGCAGGCGACGCCGTAGCGCAGGCAGTCCTCGGTCGAGCGGTTGTTGTACTTCGCGGCGACGAAGCCGGCCAGGAACGCGTCGCCCGACCCGACCGAGGCGCGCGGCTCGACCGCCCCGGCGGGCACCTGGACGCGATACAGGCCGGCGCCGTTCGGCTCGACGCCGTGCATGTAGGCAAAGCAGCCGTCGGGCATCGTCATGATCGCCTCGCGCGCGCCGAGGCCGACCATCTCGCGGACGGCGATGATGCGGTCCTCGTCGTCATTGAACTCGTGGCCCACGAGCTCCTCGGCCTCGAGCACGTTCGGCGAGATGATGTCCGGCTCCGCGCGCACGGCGCGCCGCAGCGGGTCGCCGTCGGTGTCGACGATCGTGAGCACCTCGAGCCGGCGAAGCTCGCGGATCAGCCGCGCGTAGACGTCGATGTCGACGTCGCGCGGGAGCGAGCCGGCGAACACGCACATGCGCGCGCCCTTGGCGAGGTAGAGCAGCTTGTCGACGAACAGCTCGGCCTCCTGCTCGGAGACCTTCGGGCCGCGCTCGTTGATCTCGGTCTGCTCGCCGGTCGTCGGATCGATCACGGCCGTATTCGTGCGGGACTCCTCGCGGATCCGCACGAAGTCGCTGAGGACCGACAGCTGCGTCAGCTGATCGACGATCCGGGTGCCGGTCGCTCCGCCGGCGAGACCGGTGGCGATGACGGGCGTGCCGAGCGTCTTGAGCACGCGCGCGACGTTGACGCCCTTGCCGCCCGGCATCGTGGTCTGCTCGACCGTGCGGTGGCGCCGCCCGAGCCGGAAGTTCGGGACCGACAGCGTCTTGTCGATGGCCGTGTTGAGCGTGACGGTGATGATCATGCGACCCCCGCCTCCTCGCGCGCCCGTTTCCGGCCCGGACCGCGCGGTCGCCGACGCCGCCGTGCCAGCACCACCGTACCGCCCACGACGACGAACGCGATCAGCACGCCGATCGGCGTCGCGAACCACGACTTGGTGCGCTGCGCCACGCCGGCGGCCGGGACCTCGCCGCTCGCCACGAGCGGCACGGTCGCGATCTTGCGCCCGTCCTGCAGCACGTCGGCCTCGCCGAGCTCGGCGCCGGCCGCGATCGGGCCCGCGACCTCGCGCGGATAGCTGGTCGGCTTGACGATCACCCGCTTGCGGCCGCCCCGCGGGACGACGGTGCGCTCGCCGTTGAAGCCGACGACGAGCTCGAGCTCGGCGCCGCGCCGGTAGCGGATCGGCACCTTCACGTCGACGTGCGTGCCGGTCGGCGCGGCGGTGATGCGCTGGAACTTGCTCATGCCGAACTTGAGCAGCCGCACGGTGTCCTCGTTGCGGGCCGTCTTGCTGGGCTCGTCGAGCACGGCCGAGATCACCTGGATGCCGTTCTGGCGGCCCGAGCCCACCAGCACGTCGCCGGCGCCGGTGGTGTGGCCGGTCTTGACGCCGTTGACCCACGGCACCGCCGGGATCAGCGTGTTCTGGTTGTCGAACGTCTTGCTCACACCGCCGGTGACCAGCGTGACGTCGGGCTGCTTGACCGTGCGCCGGAAGAACGGCTTGGTGCGCAGGAACAGCGCGAGCATCGCGAGGTCACGCGCGCTCGAATGCGCGCCCGGAGCGTCGAGCCCGATCGGGTTCTCGTAGTGCGTGTGGTCGAGGTCCAGCTCGCGCGCACGCTGGTTCATCATCTGCACGAAGGCCTGCTCGGAGCCGGCGACGCCCTTGGCCAGCGTCACGGCGGCGTCGTTGCCGGACCGGATCAGCAGGCCGCGAAGGAGGTCGCGCACCGTCAACCGGTCGCCCTGGCGCAGCCCGATCAGCGACTCCGCCGGCGCGGCGTCGTAGGCCGGTGCCCGGTAGGTGTCGTCGAGGTCGGCGTTCTCGAGCGTGAGCAGCGCGGTCATGAGCTTCATCGTCGAGCCGACCGGCCGCTCCTGGTCGGCGTTGCGCTCGCAGGCGACGATCCCGGTCGAGACCTCGAGGACGATCGCGCTGGGAGCGCCGACCGACTTCGGGCAGTCACGGGCGGCCGCCGGCGCGGCGAACACGGCGAGGACGATCGCCGCCAGCACGGTCGAGAGGCTGAGCCGGCTCACTCGCGCAGCTTGATCCGCTGGCCCGGGGCGAGCGTCTGCGGATCCAGGTCGGGGTTCAGGCGCAGGATCTGCTCCAGCGGGACGCCGGTCTTCTCGGCGATCGACGACGGCGTGTCGCCGGGCTTGACGCGGTAGCGGCGCGGGCCCTTGCGCTCGCGCTTGCCGTTCGGCGTCGGCGACGCCGCCGGCCGGCTGCCGCTCGTCTCGTTGGGCGCGCCGTTCTCGCTCGACGCGTCCAGCGAGTTTGAGATCACCATGAAGAGGGCGACGCCCACGGCCACCAGCGCGAGCGGCGCTATGAACCGCGCGGGGCTGCGACCGGCCATCGCTGGTGAGTCTAGCGGTGGTCAAGGCGGCTTCAGGCGAGCGCCCAGGCCGTCTCGCGCAGCCGTTCGGCTTCGATGCGAGCGGCCGTCGGCGGGTCCCCCGTCCCGGCCTCGTGCGCGAGGGCGATCGAGCGCGAGGCGGTCACGAGGCCCGCCGCGCGGCCGGGCCCGAAGGCGGGGGCGAGCGCGGAGACGTCGCCCCCCTGGGCGCCGACCCCGGGCAGCAGGAACGGCGTGCTCGGCATCAGCTCGCGCATGCGCGCGAGGTGCTCGGGGACAGTCGCGCCGGTCACGGCGCCGACGTCGCTGAGCCCGGCCGTGCCGGTCACGCCGAGCTCGGCCACGAGCAGCGCCAGCCGCTCCCATAGCGGCTCGCCGGTGGCGAGCGGCAGGTCGAGCAGATCGGCGGCGCCCGGGTTGGACGTGCGCACGAGCACGAACACGCCGGCGCCGGCGGCGCGGGCGCTCTCGACCAGCGGCGTGAGCGCGTCGCGGCCGAGCAGCGGGTTGGCGGTCAGCGCGTCGACGCCGAGGCCCGGGACGGCCCCGAACGGCGACGGCGTCGAGCCGGTCAGCGCCTGGCCGTACGCGCTCGCCGTCACCGGCACGTCGCCGCGCTTGCCGTCGGCGAGCACGAGCAGCCCGGCGGCGTGCGCC
>DASSUW010000126.1:0-6179 GCA_035706585.1 Solirubrobacteraceae bacterium
CGCGACCACGCGCCGGCGGACTCGGGCGCGAGCTGGGTCGCCTGCTCGCAGGCGGTGACCTCGGCGCCGACGTCGTCCATCAGGTTGGCCACGAGCGCGAGATCGAGCAGGCCCTGCTCGGTCGGACCGAGCTCGCGTGCGCGCTCGAGCGCGTCGCGCGCGCTCGCGCGATCGAACATGCGCAGCCGCAGGCGCCCCAGCCGCTCCCAGGCAGTGGCGTCGGACGGCCCGCGCTGGACCTCCTTCTCGGCGGCGTCGACGGCCTGCGACAGCGACCCCATGTCCTCATAGATGCGGGCGGCGTAGCGGAACGGGGCCGGGCGGTCGGCCTCCTCGCGCATCCAGTCGCGCGCCGCGCGGGCGGCGGCCGAGAGATCGCCCGCCTCCCAGAACGCCAGCGTCAGCAGCCGCAGCACCGCGGTGTTGCGCGGATCGGCGTCGCGCGCGTAGACGAGCCGACGGGCAGCGACTTTGAAGTCGCCCTCGGCGAGCGCGTGCTTGGCTGCGGTCATGAACCGCTCGACGCGCTCGGCGCCCGGGTCGGGCTTCGAGAAGTCGACGAACTGGAGCGAGCCGGCCGGGACCGTGCGCACGCCGAGGTGGAAGCTCACGCGCGCCCATTGCTGGATGTCGTCGCCGCCGCCGGTGAAGTAGATGCCGTTGACGCTGCCGACGCCCCACTCGGGATACGACAGGCAGCGCGCGTAGCGATGCACGACCGAGTGGTCGGGCACGCGCGAGCCGAACGGGTCGTACTTCTCGCGGTCGGCCTCCGCGGCCCGCCGGCGCTGCTCCTCCTCGTAGGCACGGCGGCCCTCCTCGGCCCGCCGCTTGCGGGCCGCCGCGGCGCTGACCTTAACGGCATTGCGCGTGACGCGGCCGCCACGGGAGTCCTCCGCGAGCCGTTCGAGCTGGTCGGCGGCCTCGTTGATCGCCTTCAGGTGGCGCTCGTGCTCGAGCTGCCTTCCAGGCGGTGCGATGTCAGGGTGCCAGACCTTCGCGAGCCGGCGGCGGGCGAGCTGGATGTCACGCTTGCCGAACGGCGGCTCGATCTCAAGGAGCAGGATCGCCTGCTCGATGTCAAGCACCTGGGGCACGTGACGCCTACGGTAGCGATCGACCGACGGCGCTCAAGGCTCGGCAACCCATCCGACGGCGCCGAGCCGGCGCCGATTCGTACGCCCGGCATCTCGCCGGCACGTGCGTGCTACCAGGTCACGTCGCTCCCCCTGCGACGTTGGGGCTGCTTAGCCGCGACTAGTGCTTCCAGCCCATGGTTCCCCCTTTCGTTCCGGCGACACCCTGGCGTTCGGGACGGCCAGGCATCCGAGCCTGCTGAGCCGCCTGGCATCCCGATGCCCCCGCCTACACTCACGGCGTGGGTGTTCTCCCTACCGATGAGCCTTGCAGCCGTCGGTGACATTGCACCGTCTGCTCCCTCCAAAGAACGGCTTTCGGAACAGTATTTTGATCCGGTCCAAACCCCAAACAACTTTTGTTGCGAGGTAAGCGGTTGCCCTCGATCTTCCGAAGGCTTACCTTGAGCACGTGATTGTCTGGCTGGCAGTCGCCCTGTGGGCCGTGATCGTGGTGTGGTCGCTCGCGCTGATGCGCGCCGCGAGCACCAGCGGTGTCGATCCGCACCGTGCGCCCGAGCCTCCGGACCCGCGCCTGCGGCCCGCGCCCGTGATCGGCCAGCACCGTGAGCGCACGCTCGTCATCGCCGAGGCGCTGATCCTCGCCGGCTCGATCGGGGCGATGGTGCTGCTCTCGACCGAGGAGCAGTGGCAGCCGTTCGATCTCGTCGGCCTGATCGCCGTGCTGGTCGTGGGCAGCGACTTCCTGACGCTGCGCGCCAAGCGCTTCCGGATCTCGGGCTCGTTCCTCGGTCTCGTGCTCGCGATGGCGCTGCTCGGACCCGCGCCCGCCGGGGCGATGGGCATCGCCTGTGCGTCGGTGGACGCGATCCGCGGGCGCACGCGCGGCTCCTACCTGCTCAGCAACATCGCGACCTACGCGTTCTTCCCGGTGTTCGGCGCGCTGGTGCTCCAGCGCCTGGCCGACCTCGGCATGACCGACGACGGCGGCGTGGCCGTCGCCGTGTTCGCCGTCTTTGTACTGACGAACCTCCTCAACTTCGCGATGATCGCCGGCCACACCGTCTACCTGCGCGGCGGCTCGCTGGTGGAGATGTTCAAGACCGTGTACATGCCGGTGTTCCCGTGGGAGCTGGCCACGGCGTCGCTGACCGCGATGGCCGTCTACGGGTTCGAGCGCTACGGCGCCGGCGTGATCGGGCTGTTCGCGCTCGCGCTCGGCGTCTGCCAGCTGCTGCTGCGGTCGCTGCTGAAGGGCCACGAGCACGGCGAGGAGGTCCTGCGGCGCATGGACCAGCTCGACGTGCGCCACGAGGGCATGGTCGGCCTGCTGCTGGAGACGCTGGCGCTGCGCGATCCCAGCGCCGCCCGGCACGCCGCCGCTGTCGCCCACTACTCGCGCCAGCTCGCGCGCGCGGCCGGGCTGAGCGAGCACGAGCAGGCGGTCGCGCACACCGCGGGGTTGCTGCACGACATCGGCAAGGAGGCGCTGCCCGATCACATCCTGCTCGGCCGCAGCGAGCTGCACGCGGCGGAGCGCCGGCTGGTCGAGCGCCATCCGGCCGACGGCGCGCGCCTGCTGCTGCGGGTCGAGGGTCTCGGCGAGGTCGCCCATGCGGTGCTGGCCCACCACGAGCGCATCGACGGTCACGGCTATCCCGACGGGCTCGGCGGCGAGGACATCCCGATCACCGCGCGCATCCTGGCGATCGCCGAGGTCTATGACGTCCTCACGGCGCCCGACTCCTACAAGATCCCGCTGACCGCGGCGGAGGCCGAGGACGAGCTGCGCCGGGTCGCCGGCAGCCAGCTCGACGGCCGGCTCGTGTGGCTGTTCGTCACGCAGGTGCTGCGCGGCACCGTGGTCGACCATCCGGGGCGGATGGCCGACCTGGAGACCGAGCTGCAGGTGCAGCGCCGCATGCGCGGCATGCTGGACCAGCCGCTGGTGCTCGGGCCGCCCGCGTCCTAGGCGCACGGCCTCCGGGCGCTCGGCGCCGCGCGCTTTCCCGCCGCTCCGCCGCTAACCGCTCGGGGCGATGTTGTGGTTGAGCCGGAACACGTTGTCCGGGTCCCAGCGGTCCTTGGCCTCGACGAGCCGCGCGTAGCGCTCGGCGCCGTAGGCGCGCCGCACGCTCTCCGGGTCGTTGGCCTCCGCGATGAAGTTCGGGAAGCCGGCCGGCCGCGCCCACGGCGACAGCGCGTCGCTGAACGCGCGCACCCAGGCGCGGTTGACGGTGTCGCGCTCGGGCTCGAGCCACTGCGCGAGGACCTGGATGCCCCACTCGGCGTCGCGGTGGCCGAGCGCGGTGTCCATCGCGCCGACGCGGCCGTACTCGCCGCCGAGCGGGTGCAGCAGCGCGAGCGACTGCGTCGAGGCGGCGCTGTCGGCGGCCGTGATGATCGTGTCGACGCAGCCGTCCGTGAGCTCGTCGATGAAGCTGAAGCGGTAGTAGCCGCGCAGCTTGACCGAGCCGTCGCCGTCGATCATCGACTGGAACGCGGTGTAGGGCATCGGCTGCACGGCATCCACGACCGGGTCGAGCGCGCGCAGCGGCGCGATGTGCTCGGCGCCGCGCTCGGGCGCCCCGGCGTAGAGGACCAGCACGCCGACCGCGGGCCGCCCCTGGAACTCGAGCGGGATCATCGGGAGCGGCGGCGCGCTCATCAGCACGAGGCCGCCGCACAGCGAGTCGGGCGCGTCGCGCATCAGGTCGCGGTAGACCGTCATCACCTCGCGCGCGCGCTCGCGCGGCCAGAGCATCATGCCGCCGAGGACGATCGGCCCGACCGGCCGCAGCGCGAACTCGAACTCGACGACGATGCCGAAGTTCCCGCCGCCGCCGCGGATGGCCCAGAACAGATCGGCGTTCTCGGCGTGCGACGCCGTCACGATCACGCCCTCGGCCGTCAGCACACGCGCGGCGCGCAGGTTGTCGGCCGCCAGGCCCATCTTGCGCTCGAGCCAGCCGCTCCCCGAGCCGATCGTGAAGCCGGCGACGCCGGTGGACGACACGCGCCCGCCCGTGACCGCGAGCCCGTGCTCCTGCGTGGCGGCGTCGAGCTCGCCCCACAGCACGCCGGGCTGGACCCAGGCGATCCGTCGCGCGGCGTCGACGTGGACGGCCTTGAGCGGGCTGAGGTCGATCACGATGCCGCCGTCGCTGGTCGCGAACCCGGGCGACGAGTGCGACCCGCCGCGGACGGCGACCTCGAGATCGTTGGCGCGGGCGTACGCGAGCGCCGCCGCGACGTCCGGGACCGAGTGGCAGCGCGCGATCAGCGCCGGCCGCCGGTCGATCATCTGGTTGTGGACGTGGCGAGCGGTCTCGTACGCCTCGTCGTCGGGCGTGATCAGGGTCCCGGTGAAGCGCGGGATCGACGGAGCGGCGCTGGGGAGCAGGAGCGACATGGCTCGCATGGTCGCCTTGGCGGCCGGCGCGTCGCATCGGGGGAGTCCCTAATCGTGGATCAGGGTGCCGGCGAACTGCGGCATCGAGGGAGGGGGATCGGCCGCCGCGCGAACTCGCTTGGCGCTTTTCGTCGTATATCGACGAAAAGGCGCCAGGGACCGCCGAGTCGGCCCGCTCCCTCGCCTCCCCACCCAGCCGCAGTTGACGTTCTACGCGGCGCGGAGCGCCGGCGCTGCGCCGGCAGCCACCACGAGCGCCGCGAACAACGCCCGGTGCCGCGCCAGCGCCACCAAACCTTCGGCGTGCCACTGCACGCCGAGCACGAACCGCGCGGTCCGATCCTCGACGGCCTCGACCGTCCCGTCGGCCGCCCACGCCACCGCGCGCAGGCCCGTCCCGAGGACGTCGACGGCCTGGTGGTGGAACGAGTTCACGCGCAGCGGCCGCGCGCCGGCCACCGCCGCCAGCCGCGTGCCGGGCTCGATGCGAACGGCGTGGGTCGTCGCGGTTCCGGGCGCGGTCTGGCGGTGGCCCGGCACGTGCTGGTGCAACGTGCCCCCGCGCGCGACGTTGAGCGCCTGCGCCCCGCGGCAGATGCCCAGCACCGGCAGCCCGCGCGCATCTGCTGCGCGCGCCAGCGACAGCTCGAACGCGTCGAGCGAGGGCTCGGTAGGTCCCAGCTCCGCGTGGCGCTCGAGCGCGCCGTAGGCGTCCGGGTCGAGGTCGGGCCCGCCGGACAGGCAGATGCCGTCGAGCCGGTCGAGCAGCGCCGCGGCGTCGCCGATCGGGGGCAGCACGACCGGCATGCCGCCGACGGCCTCGATCGCGCGCAGGTAGGTCATCCCGAGCGCCATCTCGGGGTGCGGCGGCTCGCCCTGGCGGCGCAGCGTCCCGGCACCGCTGGGTCGCAGCTCGGAGGTGGTGACGCCGATCAGCGGCCTCATGTCCGGGGTGATCGACCGGGGCTTATCTATCCTCAACCGCCGATGTCGAGCCAATACATCTTCACGATGTACAAGCTGTCCCGGACGCACCCGCCCGACAAGCAGGTGCTCAAGGACATCTCGCTGAGCTTCCTGCCGGGCGCCAAGATCGGCGTGCTGGGCCTCAACGGCGCCGGCAAGTCGACGCTGCTGCGCATCATGGCCGGCCAGGACAAGGAGTTCCGCGGCGAGGCGCAGCTCGCGCCCGGCGCCACCGTCGGGCTGCTCGAGCAGGAGCCGCAGCTCGACGAGTCAAAGGACGTGCGCGCCAACGTCGAGGACGGCGTCGCCGAGCTGCGCGGCCTGCTGGACCGCTTCAACGAGCTTGCCGCCAACTACTCGGACGAGACCGCCGACGAGTTCGCGCGGCTGCAGGAGAAGATCGACGCCGCCGACGCCTGGAATCTGGACTCCCAGCTCGACCAGGCGATGGACGCGCTCCGGCTCCCGCCCGGCGATGCCGACGTCACGAAGCTCTCCGGCGGCGAGCGCCGCCGCGTCGCGCTCTGCCGGCTGCTGCTCTCCGCTCCCGACCTGCTGCTGCTCGACGAGCCCACCAACCACCTCGACGCCGAGTCGGTGGCGTGGCTGGAGAAGCATCTGGAGGAGTACAAGGGCACGGTCGTGGCCGTCACCCACGATCGCTACTTCCTCGACAACGTGGCCGGCTGGATCCTCGAGCTCGA
>DASSUW010000127.1:0-23100 GCA_035706585.1 Solirubrobacteraceae bacterium
CGAGCGCGTCGCCGGCGAGGTCGCGGCGGCCGGCTCGGGTCCGCTGCGCGTCGCCGCGGTCAGCGCCGCCGACCCGGTCGACCGCGCGTCGGGACGGCTCGTCGAGCTGCCCGACGCCCCGTTCCTCGTCGGCGCGCTCGACGCGCCGGCCGTGCTCGCCGGCCTTGTCGACGGACCCGTGATCGTCGACAACGACGTCAACTGGGCCGCGCGCGCCGAGCACGGCCGCGGCGCCGACTTCGTCTACGTGTTCCTCGGCGAGGGCGTCGGCGCGGCGGTGGTCAGCGACGGCGAGGTCCGCCGCGGACACGCCGGCCTGGCCGGGGAGATCGCGCACCTGCCGACCGTCGGCCCCGGCGGGCTGGCGATGCCGTTCACCGACGTGTTCGCCGCGCTCGGCCTGCGCCGGCGCGGCTCGACGGCGATCGACGTGCCGGCGCTGCTGGCCGCCGCCGAGTCCGACGCGACCGAGCTCGCGCGCGCCGTCTGCGGCGTGCTGGCAGCCGCGGTCGCGCTGGCTGATCCCGAGGTCGTGCTGGTCGGCGGGACGTGGGGCCGTCATCCGGCCGTGCTCGCGGCGATCGCACGCGAGTTCGCACGCGCGCCCCGCCACGTGCCGGTCGAGCCCGCCGCGGTCGAGGAGGAGCCGGCGCTGGCCGGAGCGCGCGAGACCGCGCTCCGGCAGCTCCGCGACACGATCGTCGCCGCGGCGCCGCGGCAGCCCGACTTCGCGCGGCGCCAGGAGTAGGGTCGATCACGTGCGGCTCCTGCTCAACCTCATCTGGCTCGTCTTCGGCGGGCTCGTGCTGGCGCTCGGCTATGCGATCGCCGCGCTGGTGATGCTGATCCTGATCATCACCATCCCGTTCGGGATCGCGGCCGGGCGGATGGCCCTGTTCTGCGTGTGGCCGTTCGGGCGGACGCTGATCCGCAGGAGCGACGCGGGCGTGGCGTCGACGATCGGCAACGTCATCTGGTTCGTGCTTGCCGGCTGGTGGCTTGCGCTCGGGCACCTGATCACGGGCGTGCTGATGTGCCTGACGATCATCGGGATTCCCCTGGGCCTCGCGAACTTCAAGCTCATCCCGGTGTCGCTCACGCCGCTCGGACGGGAGATCGTCGACATCGAGCAGGCCCGCAGGCTCGGGGCGACCGACGCGGTAGCCGTCCCGACCGAACGCTGACGGGCGTTCCCCGGCTACGAGATCGAGCTCGCGGCGAAGACCGCCACACTCGTGGACAACGTGTCGGATATCGGCGAGGAGGGGCAGATGGGGCAGGCACGGCTCGAGGACGGCGTCCCGGTGACCGCCGGGTGGTTCGTGGTCAACGCGCGCGACGTGCCGTGGATGCACAACGAGATGCGCGCGGTGTGCCGGTTCGGCGGCCAGGGCGACGCTCACTTCGACGACCTCGGGATCGCGCTGTACTGGCTCGAGCCCGGGCAGCCGATGTCGATGTACCACGACGAGGCGGGGCAGGAGGACTTCCTCGTCCTGCGCGGGCGCGCGCTGGCGATCGTGGAGGGCGCGGAGGCTGTGCTGGAGCCGTGGGACCTCTTCCACTGCCCGCCGCGGACGCCGCACACGATCGTCGGCGCCGGCGACGAGCCCGCGCTCCTGCTGGCGGTCGGCGCGCGCACGGAGAAGTTCTCCGCCCGCTACCCGGTCGAGCCCGTGGCCGTCCGCCACGGCGCCGGCGTCGCGTCGGAGTCAGAGACGCCGTACGCGCGCTGCAGCGAACCGGCGCGCGGTCCCGCGCCGCCGCTGTAGCGCGCCGGCCTCGTCCTTTCGTTGACAATCCTCCCCGTCCGGGGAGGGGCGACCTGGTCCAGCCCCCCGATCGGTGAGGGCGGCTCTGGGGGTTCTGTAGCAGCGTGCAGGCCATGAAGCGCCCCATGCTCGCCGGAGTCGCCGTCGCCGCCGCCGCGGCCCTCGCTCCCTCCACCGCCTCCGCCGCCTCGATCGCTCTCACGGTCCCGGGCGGCACCCCCACGATCGCGTACACGGCGAGCCCGGGTGAGGTGAACGCCCTCGAGATGCACGGCACCGTCAACGGCGGTGACGACCTCCGCATGCCGTTCTTCGAGTACTCCGCCCCGCTGACGGTGGGGGCGAGCTGCACCGGTCTGCTGCCGACGCTGTGCGGCTTCGCCGACCAGGCGTTCCCCGTCACCGTCGCGCTCGGCGACGAGGACGACGTCGCGAGCACGAACAGCTTCACCCAGAACCTGACGATGGACGCCGGCGCCGGCAGCGCCGACGTGCTGGCCGGCGGCATCGACGCGACCGCCGACGGCGGTTCGGGCAGCGACAGCATCATCCTCGCCGCCAACAACGTGACGACCGGCAACGGCGGCAGCGGGCGCGACAGAATCTTCGCCGGCCTCGGCGCCGCCGCCGCCATCCTCACCGGCGGCACCGGCCGCGACCTGCTCGTCCCCGGCGGCTTCGCGTTCAACGACGCGAAGGGCGGCAACCACGCCGACACGCTGGTCAGCTTCACGGGCGACACCGTGACGCTCGACGGCGAGTCCGGCCCCGATCTGCTCATCGCCCCCACCGGCCGCAGCGGGATCACGCTCAACGGCGGCTCCGGCGCCGACATCGCGGTCAGCCACGTCGGCAGCGTCGTCGTCGACGCCGGCTCCGGCTACGACTACGTCGACGTCAAGAGCGGCGTCGAGACCGCGCCGGACACGGTCGCGTGCGGCAGCCAGCTCGACGTCGTGTACGCCGACTTGTGGGACAGCGTCGCCAAGGACTGCGAGATCGTGATCCGTCGCGGCACGCCGCCGACGCTGAGCGCCGTCACCGACGCGATCGATGCCGCGAAGGCGCTCGAGCTGCACCGGCCGGACCCCGCCGCGCTCTGACCGTCGCGGGCCTCTCGAAGTAGTCCTGCAGCGCCGGCCGCGGGCCGGCGCTCGCAGCGGCCAGGCCGCGCGTCATACTGGTTGACCAGACAACCATGCCCACGCTTCCCGCCGCTCTCCGCCTCGGCCCCGTGCACCTGACCGTGCGCGACCTCGACCGCGCGGTCGCCTGGTACCAGCGGTCGCTCGGGCTGCGCGTGCACCGCCACGAGGCGGCCGTCGCCGAGCTCGGCGACGGCAGCGAGACCACGGTCGTCCTGCACGAGGATCCGCAGCCGCTGCCGGCCTCCCGCCACGCCGGCCTCTACCACTACGCGCTGCTGTACCCGAGCCGCGAGGAGCTCGCGCGCGCCGTCGTGCGGATCGCCGCGACCCGCACGCCGGTCGACGGCGCGTCCGACCACGAGACGCACGAGGCGATCTACCTGCCGGACGCCGACGGCAACGGCATCGAGCTCGCCGCCGATCGCCCGCGCGATCAGTGGCCCGAGCACCTCGGCTACGCGGGCGGCCCGCAGCCGCTCGACATCGACGACCTGCTTGCGACCGTGCAGGGGGAGGACGTGGCCGACCACGTCGGGCCCGGGCTGCGAACCGGCCATCTGCACCTGCACGTCGGCGACATCGACGAGGGGCTGGCGTTCTACCGCGACGCGCTCGGCTTCGAGCAGCAGGCGCAGATCGGCGACTCGGCCGCGTTCGTGGCGGCCGGCGGCTACCACCATCACCTCGGCCTGAACACCTGGCGCGGCAAGGGCGTGCCGCCGGCCCCGCCGCATCGCGCCGGCCTCGTCCGCTGGACCGTCGAGCTGCCGACCGCGGCGGACGTCGAGGCCGTGCGCGCGCGGCTCGACGACACCGAGCCGTGCGACGGCGGCTTCCTCGCCCGCGACCCGTGGGGCAACGCGGTCGCGTTCGCCGCCGCGCGGTGACGCGCGGGCGCGCCGTCCCGCTCGCCGCCGCGCGGTGACGCGCGGGCGCGCCGAAGTAGATTCCGGCCATGTTCAACGACATCGAGCGCGTCGGCTTCGCCGGACTCGGCGCGATGGGCGCCGGCATCGCGCTGAGGCTCGCGGACGCGGGCCACACGGTCGCCACGTGGAACCGCACCGCGACCAAGGCGCAGCCGCTGATCGAGGCCGGCCTGGCATGGGCGTCGACGCCACGCGAGCTGGCCGCCGGCTCGGACCTGCTGTTCACGATGCTCACGGACTCGCGCGCGCTCGAGGCCACCGCCGACGGCGATGACGGGATCCTCGCCGGCCTTCGGCCCGGCACCGTGTGGGCGGACCTGAGCACGATCGCGCCCGACGCGAGCGTCGCGCTCGCGCAGCGCGCCCGCGAGCGCGGAGCGTTCTTCCTCGACTGCCCCGTCTCGGGCAGCCCGGCGACGCTCGCGGCCGGCCAGATGTCGGTCATGGTGGGCGGGGACCGGGCCGCGTTCGACCACGTCGCGCCGGTGCTCGCCGCGATCGGCCCGAAGGTCACGTACATCGGCCCCAACGGGCAGGCGATCCTCACCAAGGTCGCGATCAACCTCGCGCTCGTCGTCTCGGTGACCGCATTCGCCGAGGGCGTCGCCCTGGTCGAGAAGGCGGGCGTCGACCGTGCCGCGGTCGTCGACGCCGCGCTCAAGAGCGTGATCGCCTCGCCGGTGATCGGCTACCGCGCGCCGCTGCTCGTCGACGACGACCGGGTGTTCGCGGACGTCGAGCTGCAGCAGAAGGACCTCGTCCTCGCCCAGGAGCTCGCCCGCCGCCTCGGCGCGACCGTGCCGACGTGCTCGGCGGCGAGCGACATGCTCAGCGCCGGCCGCAGCACCGCGAAGGCGGACCGCGACTTCCTCGTGAGCGTCCACGCGGCGTACCGCCGCAGTGCGGGGCTGGCGTCATGACCGCCCCGTACCGGACGCGCGTCGAGGACGTCCCGCTCGAGCGCGGGCTGCGGCGCGAGGAGGGTTGGATCGACATGCAGGTCCAGTTCCTGATCGACGCCGGCGCCGCCGGCTCCGACCAGCTCGTCGTCGGCCGCACGGTGCTGCCCCCGGGCGCCCGGCACGAGCGGCACCGGCACCCGAACTGCGACGAGTTCCTCGTCGTCATGAGCGGTCGCGGCGAGATCTACACCAACACCGGCCGCGAGCCCTCGCAGGCCGGCGACGTGATCTTCACGCCGCGCGGCAACTGGCACGGGTTCGACAACACGTCCGACGAGGAGGTCCTGCTGATCTGGGGTTGGAGCGGCGCCGGCTCGCTCGAGGCCGCCGGCTACGCGATCCCGGGCCCGGACGAGGAGTTCGACGCATGAGCCTGGACCCGCGGATCGACCGCGGCACGCGCGCGATGCTCGCGCTTCGCCGCGCGCGCCTCGACGCCGGCGAACGGCCGCTCGGCTGGAAGGTCGGCTTCGGCGCGCCGGCCGCGTTCGCGCTGCTCGGCACCGACCGCCCGCTGGTCGGCTTCCTCACCGACCGGGGGCTGATCCACGACGGCGCGACGGTCGCGATCGGAGACTGGGCGAACCCGATGCTCGAGCCCGAGATCGCCGCCCACATCGGCGCGGGCGGCGCCATCGCGGGGCTGTCGGCGGCGATCGAGCTGGCCGATGTCGACGTTCCACCGGCCGACCCGGAGGCAATCCTGGCCGGGAACATCTACCACCGGCACTTCATGCTCGGCCCCGTCGACAGCGGGCGCAGCGACGGCGCCGGCATCGGTGCCCGTCTCCTCCGCGGGGGCGAGGCGGTCGCCGCGACCGACGATCCGGCCGCCCTGACCGGCGACGTCGTCGAGGTCGTGCGGCTGACCGGCGAGCTGCTCGCGACGTGCGGTGAGGAGCTTCGCGACGGCGACGTCGTGATCACGGGCTCCGTCGTGCCGCCGCTGAGCGTGGCGCCCGGCGACACCGTGATCGCCGAGCTCGGGCCGCTCGGGCGCCTGTCCGTCACGCTGACCGGCAGCTGACAGGATCCCGCTGTATGGAGACGCGACTGCTGATCGGCGGCGAGCTGGTCGCCGGCACCGGGCCGGAGCTCGCCGTCGAGGACCCGGCCCGCGAGGAGACGATCGCCACCGTCGGCACGCCCGACCGCGAGCAGCTCGACGCGGCGATCGCCGCCGCCCGCACGGCCCAGCGCGAGTGGGCCGCCACGCCGGCCGCCGAGCGCGCGGAGGCGCTGCACGAGGTTGCCACGCGGATGCGCGCGCGCACCGATGCGCTGGCCGAGCTGATGACCCGCGAGGGCGGCAAGCCGCTGATCGAGAACCGCGACGAGATCGGCTGGACCGCGAGCGCGTTCGACTTCTACGCCGAGCTCGCGCGCACGTCGGCCGGGCGCGTGATCCCGCCGGTGGAGACCACGCAGCTGGCGATGGTGCTCAAGGAGCCGCTCGGGCTCGTCGGCTGCATCGTGCCGTGGAACTACCCGCTGCTGCTGCTCGCGTGGAAGCTCGCGCCGGTGCTGGCCGCCGGCAACGGCGCGATCTGCAAGCCGTCCGAGCTGACGCCGCTGTCCACGCTCGCGCTCGCCCCGTGCGTCGAGCACCTGCCCGCCGGGCTCGTGGCGCTCGTCGCCGGCGGCGGCGACGTCGGCGAGCGGATCGTCGACGACGAGCGCGTCGACGGCATCGCCTTCACCGGCAGCGTCGCGACCGGCACGCGGATCGCCGAGCGGGCGGCGCGCCGGATCGCGCGCGTGAACCTCGAGCTCGGCGGCAAGGACCCGTTCATCGTCTGCGCCGACGTCGCGCCCGAGATCGAGATCGCCGCCCGCGGCGGCGCCTGGGCCGCGTTCCTGAACGCCGGCCAGGTGTGCACGAGCGCGGAGCGCTTCTACGTCCAGCGCGAGGTCTACGACGACTTCCTCAGCGCGTTCGTCGACCACACGCGCGGCCTGCGGATCGGCGACCCGATGGACCCGGCGACCGACGTCGGCCCGATGGTCAGCGCCGCGCAGCGCGACAAGGTCCGCGCGCAGGTCGACGCCGCGGTCGCGGCCGGCGCGCAGGTCGTGGTCGGCGGCGACGGCGCCGGACACGAGCGCGGCTACTTCTACGCGCCCGCGGTCGTCACCGGCGCGCCGGCGCAGACCGACCTGCTGCGCGAGGAGACGTTCGGCCCGGTCGCGCCGATCGTGCCGGTTCGCGACCTCGACGAGGCGATCGCGCTCGCCAACGCATCGCAGTACGGGCTCGGCGCCAACGTCTACACGCGCGACCTCCAGACCGCGATCCGCTGCGCCCGCGAGCTGCGCGCCGGCACCGTCTGGATCAACGATCCCCTGACCGACAACGACGCCGGCCCGTTCGGCGGCATGAAGCGCTCCGGCCTCGGGCGCGAGCTCGGGCAGGAGGGGCTGGACGCGTTCCAGGAGACCAAGCACGTGCACATCGAGACCAAGCTCGAGATCAAGGACTGGTGGTACCCCTACGGATGATCACGTCCGGGCGCTCCGGGACGTTGTAGGGGCATGCACACGACACTGCATCCGAGCCCCGTCGGCGACCTGCTGCTGCGCGCCGACGACCGCGGCCGGCTCACCGAGCTCTTCATGCGCCACGACGGCGGCGCGCCGACGGACTGGCCGTTCCCCGAGATCGGCGCGCAGATCGACGCCTACTTCGCCGGCGAGCGCGAGGACTTCGACCTCGAGCTGGCGCCGCATGGCACCGACTTCCAGCTGCGCGTCTGGGCCGAGCTGGTGAAGATCCCCTACGGCGAGACGATCAGCTACTCGGAGCTCGCCGTGCGGCTGGGCGATCCGAAGCTGGTCCGTGCGGTCGGGCTGGCGAACGGCCGCAACCCGATCTCGATCATCATCCCCTGCCACCGGGTCATCGGGGCGGATGGGTCACTGGTGGGCTACGGCGGAGGGCTCGAGCGGAAGAAGTGGCTGCTGGAGCACGAGGCCGTCACCAGCGGCCGGCGGCTGCCCGTGGGCTGAGCCGCCGGCTACCAGGTGGAGTCGAACATGCCGGGCCGCTGCACCGGCGGGAGCTCGCGCACGACCGGGGTCGAGAAGACGTGCGTGGCGGCGGCGATCGGGGGGCGGGGGGCGACGACGGTCATGGCCCTAGCGGCGCTTCCCGCGGGCGCGCTCGGCCTGGACGGCCTGCGCGTGGATGATGGAGATCACGGTGCTGTTCATGGCACGCATACTCCCTCCATGTGACATCCGTCTCTATCGCGCTGCCCTGCGTGTCGGGTGTTCGGGCTCCCGCCGGGGCGGTGCGGGCACCACTACCCCGTGTTACGGAGCCCCGCCGCGATCCCGGCGATCGTCGCCATCAGGGCGTCGGCGACGGTGTCGTCGCCGCCCCGCGCGCGGGCCAGCAGCGCCACCTGGAGGTGGCTGAGCGGGTCGACCCAGCGGTTGCGGTGCGACAGGCGGTCGCGCAGCGCGGGCGTGACGTCGAGCAGCGCTCCGCCCTCGCGGATCGCGAGCAGGCGCGCCACGACGCGGTCGTGCTCGGCCTCGAGCACGGGCCAGAAGCGCTCGGCCAGGTCGTCGTCGACGAGCGCGAGGTAGCGGCGGCCGACCGACAGGTCGACCTTGAACAGCGCCATCTCCAGCGTCGAGCAGGCCATGCGGAAGAACGGCCACGTGCGCCACATCTCGCGCTGGCGGTCGAGGTCGCCCTCCTCGAGCGCGGTGCCGGCGCCGTACCAGGACGGCACGAGCAGGCGGTTCTGCGTCCACGCGAACACCCACGGGATCGCGCGCAGGTCCTCGAGCCGCCCGCCGGCCCGGCGCGCCGCGGGCCGTGACCCGATCGTCAGCTCGCTGAGCTCCTCGATCGGCGAGATCTGGTGGAAGAAGCGCACGAACGCGTCGTCGTTGACGAGCGAGCGGTAGATGTCGCGCGAGCGGTCGGCGGCCCGGGCGATCTCCGCGCGGAACTCTTCGGGCACCGGTGCGTTCGGCGCCGCGCGGCCGAGCAACAGCGCGGACAGCTGCTGCTCGAGCGAGCGGCCGGCGAGCCCACGATCCGCGTACTTGGCCGAGATCACCTCGCCCTGCTCGGTGATGCGCACGCCGCCGTCCAGCGTGCCGGGCGGCTGGGCGAGGATCGCCTGGTGGGCGGGCGCGCCGCCGCGCGACGGGGAGCCGCCGCGACCGTGGAAGAACGTGACGTCGACGCCGTACTCGGGCCCTTGCGCGACGAGGAGCTCCTGGGCCCGGTAGATCGCCCACTGGCTGGTGAGGAACCCGGCGTCCTTGGCCGAGTCTGAGTAGCCGAGCATGATCTCCTGCCGGTCGCCGTGGCGGGCCAGGTGGTCGCGGTAGGTCGGGTCGGCGTACAGCGCCGCCATCGTCGCCGGTGCCTGCTCGAGCGCGGCGAGCGTCTCGAACAGCGGCGTGATGTGCAGCGGCGGCTCGTCCGGGCCGCCGATGCCGGCCCGGCGGGCGAGCCACAGCGCTCCGAGGACGTCGGTGACCTCGTGGACCATCGAGATCACGAGCGTGTCGGCCCCGCCGCGGAAGCGCCGGGCGGCCGTCGACAGCGCGTGCAGCGCCTCGGTCGGTGTGCAGATCGGTCCGAACTGGTCGGGGTGCGCGGCGTCGATCCGCGCGCTGAGGATCGCCCGGCGGCCGGCCTCGTCGGCGCCGGCGAGCTCGGGGAGGTCACGGGCGACCGACGCGGCGATCGCGTCGGCCGCGAGCCGGACGTCGAGCCGCGCCAGGTGCAGCCCGAACGCGGACACCTGCCGCAGCACGTCCTTGATCGCGCCGTCGCCGACGGCGGCGCCGCCGGCCGCGTCGCGCACGAGCTCGAGGTCGCGCTGCACCTGCTCGGCGTGCGCGTACGCGAGCGGGCTCTCCGGGTTCTCGGCGCTGACGAGCAGCCGCTCGGAGATGTAGTTGAGCTTCGCCCGCAGCGGCTCGTGGCGGCGGCGGTCGCCGAGCCGGCGCGTCACCTCGGGCATCAGCGCCGCATCGCGGCGCAGGCTGGCGTCGAGCGCCGCGCGGCCGGAACCCATCTCGGTCTCGCTCTGCGAGTAGCGCGAGGCGAGCCGCTCGACTCGCTCGCGCAGCAGCCGCACGGCGAGCCGGCGGTGCACCTCGACGGTGGCGGTGAACGTGGCCGCGGTCACACCCGGGTGGCCGTCCATGTCGCCGCCGGCCCAGCTCGAGAAGCGCAGCGGGGCGAAGTCGGCCGGGCGCGGGCCGAAAAAGCGCTCGAGCTCGCGTACGAGCTCGGGGATCGCGTCGAACAGCACGCGATCGAAGTAGTGCAGGTTGCGGCGGACCTCGTCGTCGACCTGCGGCCGCTGGCGGCGGACCTCCGCCGTCTGCCACCACAGCGCGAGCGACTCGCGGATGCGGGCGACGATCCGGTCGCGCGCCATCGGCCCGAGCCGCTCGTCGTCGAGCTCGGCGAGCCGCTCGCTCACGTCACCGGCGTGCTGCATGACCGACCAGCGGGTCGCCTCCGTGGGATGGGCGGTGAACGTGAGGTCGAGCCGCAGGTCGTCGAGCGCGCGCGCCGCGGCCTTCGCCGAGCGCGCGGACAGCCGCTCGGCGGCCTCGGCGATCGACTCGCGCTGTGGCGGGCCGTCCTCTGCCTTGAGGTACGTGCGGCGGCGGCGGACGCGCTCGCGCGTCTCGGCCAGGTTGGCTAGGTGCAGCTCCATCGAGCACGCACGGATGACGTCGAGCGGGTCGCTGTCGAGGATCTGGGCGGCGAGCGCCGCGGCCTTCTCGTCGCTGCCGGGCTCGCCGGCACGGACGTCGGCGGCGGCCTGGTGGAGGCTGACGACCGCGCTGCGCAGCGCCTCGCCGCCCTGGTCGGCGATCGTCTCTTCGAGCAGCCGCGAGAG
The DNA here is from genome assembly GCA_035706585.1 of Solirubrobacteraceae bacterium. Lineage (GTDB taxonomy): Bacteria > Actinomycetota > Thermoleophilia > Solirubrobacterales > Solirubrobacteraceae > DASSUW01. The sequence continues at coordinate 10,697 of DASSUW010000127.1, forward strand.
CAGCCGCGTGTCGCGCGCGAGCCCGGGCGTGTCGCTGTGTGCGGGAGGAGCGGTGACCGTCACCTCCCCACAGCTTGGCAAGGTCGGCGCGTCCAAGCCGGTTGGGACAGTCTGCATCCCACCGCCGGTGACGATCGACCACGTGCTCGCGGACGAGCGCTGCCGGGGTGCGCGAGGTCACGATTCACACCGTCCCCGGCAGCGATCACCGCGCCGTCTTCGCCGAATTGGTGTTGCCGCAGGGTGGGTAAGGGCGTCCCTGGCGGAAACAACGAAGGAGACGGTTGGATGACAGGTAGGGGCAAGGCGACGCTGGCGGCGACGATCGCCGCGGCGGCGGCGCTGGTGATCGCGCCGACGTGGTCGGGCGCGGCGCCGGAGAAGAAGGGCGGCAAGGGCCACGGGAAGCGTGCGCGCAACGTGATCGTGTTGCAGGGCGACGGCATGGGGACCGCGCAGCGCGACCTCATCCGGCTCGTCACGAAGGGCAACCGCCCGGGGCGCGAGCTGGTGATGAACAAGCTCGACCACGCGGGCCTCGTGCACACCGACCCGGCCGACCCGAAGGAGGCGGTGACCGACTCGGCCGCCGCGGCGACCGCGTTCGCGACCGGCGTGAAGACGTTCAACGGCGCCGTCGGGGTCAACCGGAACGGCCGCGCGGTGCGGACGCTGCTCGAGGACGCGCGCCGCGCCGGCAAGGCGACCGGGCTCGTGACGACGTCGCAGGTGACCGACGCGACGCCGGCGGCGTACGCGTCGCACGTGACCGATCGCGGCGAGCAGAGCGAGATCGCGCGCCAGTACCTCGTGCGCTCGAAGCCCGACGTGATCCTCGGCGGCGGCGAGGACTTCTGGTACCCGGCGGGGACGCCGGGCGCGTATCCCGATCACCCGCCGACGGACCCGAGCGAGGCGAGCAAGGGCACCGAGGGCAACCTCGTCGAGCGGGCGAAGTCGCTCGGCTACCGCTACGTCACCAACGCCGCGCAGCTGCGCCGGACGCGCGCCCGCAAGGTCCTCGGCCTGTTCGCCAACGAGGAGATGTTCGAGCACCGCGAGGAGGGCCACGGCGATCTGTACGACCCCGTCGTGCCGCTGCGCACGATGGCGTCGAAGGCCATCGACCTGCTGTCGCGCGACCGGCAGGGCTTCTTCGTGCTGATCGAGGAAGAGGGCATCGACGAGATGGCGCACGAGAACAACGCCGGCCTGATGATCAAGGCGGGCGCCGCGCTCGACGCGGCCGTGAAGGTGGCGGTCCGGTTCGCCCGCCGCCATCCGGGCACGCTGATCGTCGTGCAGGGCGACCACGAGACGGGCGGCCTGACGATCGAGAACCCGGACACCGACGACGAGTCCGGCGACGAGCTGTCGCGCGAGGACGGCCCGTTCACCGTGCGGGGCACGGACCTGCAGGTGGTGGCCGACTGGACGACGGGCGGCCACACCGGGGCCGACACGCCGATCACGGCGAGCGGCCCCGGGTCGAAGGCGTTCGACGGCGTCATCGACAACACGGACGTCCACGACGCCATCTCCCGCGCGATGTTCAGGCGCAGATAAGGGGGTCAGACCCCTTTAGGTTCGGGCGGCGCTAGGCCTCGGCCGGCGGCTCCGGGTCGTCCTCGGCGAGGATTCCGTAGAGCGAGCGGCGCGCGTTGGTGAGCACCTCGCGCGCCGCCGTCACCTGCTGGGCGGTGCCGGCCTGGGCGATCTGGATGATCGCCATGCCGACCTGGCGCGCGACGTTGAAGAGCTCCCACACGTCGCTGTCCACGGACTCGCTGACGGCGTCCCACGGCGCGCCCTCGCCGCTCGTCTCGGCGGCGGCGGCGCGGCCGGCCTCGGTCAGGTGGAAGAGCTTGCGGCCGTCCGCCTCGTCGGCCCGCACGAGCCCCTCGTCCTCGAGCTGCTGGAGCGCGGGGTAGACCGATCCCGGGCTCGGGCGCCAGACGCCCTCGCTGCGGCGCTCGATCTCCTGCATCAGCTGGTAGCCGTTGCGCGGCTCCTCGGCGAGGAGCGTGAGCAGGGCCTGCCGGACGTCGCCGCGCCGGGCCCGCGGCCCGCGGCCGCCGAAAGGCCCTCCGCCGAAGCCCATCGGGCCGCCGGACCAGAAGTCGCGGCGCCCGCCGCGATGACGACCCCGGCCGTGGCCGTGGCCGTGCCGCCCCGTCATCGCGAGCAAGCCCATCCAGCGCGGGTCGATGCGTTCTGCATACGTCATTTCGACTGTTCTCCTTATATCGACGATCCATCACGATATATCGGAACCGTATCGGTGTCAAGCGAACTGCGGCAGCGAAGAGCCACGTATCGGCCGCGGCGCGGGTCCCTGGCGCTTTGACATCGCTATTCGACGTCAATGCGCCACGCAGCCGATCCCGCCCGTCGAGTTGACAGGATCCGAGGCCGATGATCCTCGTGGACCCACAGCCGCGCACCCTGGCGATGATCTGCGACGCGCCGACGCTCGCGCGGCTGGAGGCGCTCGGGCCGCTGGTCGTGCACGAGGACGGGCGAATGCCCGACGCGATGGTCGACGAGCACCTCGCCGAGGCGGTCGCGATCGTGGGCCAGACCGCGATGCCGGCCGCGCGGCTCGAGCGGGCGCCGAAGCTGCGCGCGATCGTCAACGTGGAAGGGAACTTCCTGCCGAACGTGGACTACGAGGCGGCGCTGGCGCGCGGCGTGCACGTGCTCAACGCCAGCCCGGCGTTCGCGCTGCCGGTGGCGGAGATGGCGCTCGGGATGGCGATCGACCTCGCGCGCGGGATCAGCGCGGCCGACCGGGCGATGCGAGATCGGACGGAGACGTACGGGCTCGACGGCAACGCGGCGGCGTTCCTGATCAGCGCGAGCCCGGTCGGGATCGTCGGCTACGGCGACCTCGGGCGCGAGCTGCACCGGCTGCTCGCGCCGTTCCACTGCCCGGTGAAGGTCTACGACCCGTGGGTGCCGGACCTGCTGATCGAGCGCGCCGGCGCGCAGCCTTTGTCGCTGGACGACGTGCTGGCGAGCTCGAAGGTCATCTTCGTGTTCGCCGCGGTCACGGCGGAGAACGAGGGGTTCCTGGGCCGCGCGCAGCTCGAGCGGATCCGGCCAGGATCCGTCCTGCTGCTGATGAGCCGGGCCGGCGTCGTGGACTTCGACGCGCTCGTCGAGCTGGTCGGCGCCGGCCGGTTCGCGGCGGCGACCGACGTGTTCCCGGACGAGCCGGTCGCGCCCGACGACCCGGTCAGAGGGCTGGACGGCATGCTGCTCTCGCCCCACCGCGCCGGCGGCATGCGGGAGGCGTTCCTGGAGATCGGCCGGCTGGTCGCCGCCGACCTCGAGCTCGTCCTGCGGGGCCTCCCCCCGCAGGCGTGCAAGCGCGCCGAGCGCGAGACGGCCGGCCGCCTGCGCAGCCGGCCGGTCGACCGCTCGTGACTGGCTAGCTGACGCCCGCGGGCTCGCGGTCGCGCTCGGGCGCGGCGGCGGCCGGTACGGGCTGCGGCGCGCCGATCAGCTTCGCCGCCTGGCGCTCGGGTGCGATCTCGATCACGTTCCACGCCAACCCGACCTTCTTCATGCCGCGGATGAGCAGCGCCGACAGGTCGAACTCCCAGCGCCCGAGACCGTGCGTGGCCGAGCGCGGGAACGCGTGGTGGTTGTGATGCCAGCTCTCGCCGAACGAGGGCAGGGCGAGCCAGAAGACGTTCGTCGAGTGGTCCTCGATCGCGAACCGCCGGCGCCCGAAGTAGTGGCAGACCGAGTTGATCGACCACGTGACGTGGTGCAGGAAGAACGCGCGCACGAGGCCGCCCCAGACGAGCCCGCGCAGGGCGCCCTCGGCGGTGAAGCCGTGCAGCACGAAGCCGAGCAGCGCCGGGATCGCCAGGCTCAGGTACGCGATCCACGGGAACGCCTTGTTGATGCGGCGCATGCCCGGGTCCTCGTAGAGCTCGCGGGCGTACTTCTTCCAGTCCGCCTGGCCGTGCGTCTCGAACAGCCAGCCGGTGTGCGCGTGCCACAGGCCGGAGAGGCCATGCCCGTGGCCGACGTGCGGGGAGTGCGGATCGCCCTCCTGGTCGGTGTGCGCGTGATGCTTGCGGTGATCGGCCACCCAGTCCAGGACCGAGCCCTGCAGGCCCATGCCGCCGAGGACGGCCCACATGTACTGGAGCCCCCGGTACGTCTGGAAACCGCGGTGCGTGAGCAGGCGGTGGTAGCCGACGGTCACCCCGAAGCCGAACAGCGTGTAGGTGATCGCCATGATCGCCAGGTCCGTGGCGTCCACCCAGCGGTTCCACAGCAGCACGATCGCCGCCAGCAGACCGAGGAACGGAAGCACCACGCCAATCATGTTCGCGTAGCGTTCTCTTCTGGTCATGCCCTGCACCCTCGCGCACATCGCGCCCGGTTTCTTGAGGTTTCCCCGGGGCTGAGCCGCGGACAATCTATAACTTGCCTACAGTGCTCGCCGTTCGCTACCTCCTCCCGCTCGTGCTGTTCATCGCCGGTTGGGTGATCCTGTTCGTGGCCGACGACAGCGTCCGCTGGGACGGCTGGGGCATGTGCCTCGGCGCCGCCGGCGCGATTCTCCTGCTCAACGTGCTGTTCCGCTACGGCGCGAAGGGCGACCAGGAGCGCCGCGACGAGGACGCCGCGCGCGAGTATTACGCCGAGCACGGCCGCTGGCCGGACGAAGCCCGTTAGCGGACGAGCGCGGGCTCGGGCTGTGCGGCGGGCGGCGCGGCTTGGCGCGTCGGCGCGGGCGCGGCCGCCAGCCAGCACCACACGAGCGCGACCCACATGACGGCCGGCAGCGACGCGTGGATCCAGACCACTTCGGCCGGCAGCGCGTTGTAGTACTGGACGAGCCCGACGATGCCCTGCGCGGCCAGCAGCACGCAGACCACGCTGAGGGCGCGCAGCAGCGTGCCGCGGCTGCCGCGCCAGTAGGCCAGGCCCCAGACGACGAGAGCGGCGAAGCCCATCACCGCCGCCATGTGGCCGTGCACCTTGATCAGCCGGTCGAGCGTGTGGATGCCGAACGCGTCGAGCCGCTCGACCACGTCGCCGGTACCGGCGCCGCCGGCGTGCGGGCCCGCAGCGGTCGCGAACGTGCCGGCCACGATCACGATGCCGCCGTAGACGACGAGCGCGCGCACCAGCAGCTTCAGCCAGCGGTCGGAGACCCCCTCGCCGGCGGCGCCGCGCACGCGCCAGACCAGCACGGCGCCGGCGAGCAGCAGCGTCATCGACAGCAGGTAGTGCGCGATCACGACCGGCCACGAGAGGTCGAGCGCCACGGTCAGGCCGCCGAGCAGGCCCTGGGCCACCACGCCGGCGGCCAGCACGCCCGCCGGCCACAGCAGGTCCGGCCGCCGCGGCCGCACCCGGAACGCGCCGACACCGGCCGCGATGCACGCCACGCCCACGACGGTCGAGAACAGCCGGTTGCCGTACTCGATCCACACGTGCGAGGACAGCTCCGGCAGGAACGTGCCCTCGCAGTCGGGCCAGCTCGGACACCCGAGCCCCGACCCGGTCAGCCGCACCCCGGCGCCGCTGAGGACGATCAGCACGAGCGTGAGCAGCGCGGCGTGGGCGATCCACCAGTACGTGCGCGGCGAGATCGTGAACCGGTCGCCCATCTGTGGCGACATGCTAGGGCGACGCGCCGGACGGGGTGCCGGCGCGCTCAGGCGGCCTCGCGCGGCTGCCCGCCCTCCGGGCACGGATGCGCGAGCCGGACCGCACCGAGCTCCTCGTGCTCTTCGTGCTCGCGCTCGCGCGGCGGGTTGACGATGCCGATGAGCGAGATCACGCCGCCGATGATCACGAGGACGCCGGCGAGCATCATGCCCGCCGCGAACGCCGACACCGACGCGTCGACCACCGCGGCCGAGCCGCCGGACAGCGGCGCCACGCGGTCGGAGCCGAGCTCGGCGGTGAAGCGCGCGGCGACCACCGCGCCGACGACCGGGATCGCCAGCAGCGCCGCGACGCGCGAGACCTGGTTGTTGACCCCGCTCGCCACGCCCGCGTTGTGCTGGGGCACCGCTCCCAGCACCGTGTTCGTGAGCGGCGCCACGGTGGCGGAGAGGCCCAGCCCGAACAGGATCACGGCGGGCAGCAGGTCGGTGACGTAGTCGACGTTGGCGTCGAGCTGGCCCATCCACATCAGCCCGGCGCCGGCCGCCAGCGGACCGCAGCCCATCAGCAGCCGCGGCCCGATCCGGTCCGACAGTGCGCCGAACCGGCGCGAGAGCAGCCACATGCAGACGGTGATCGGGACCAGCGCGAGCCCTGCGGCGACGGCCGTGTAGCCGGCCACCTGCTGCAGGAAGATCGTCACGAAGAACGTCGCCGCCCCGAGGCCGCCGTAGATCAGCAGCGTGGCGAGGTTCCCGACCGCGAAGTTGCGCGCGCCGAACAGCTCCATCGGCAGCATCGGGTGCGCGGTGCGCCGCTCGTGCCAGACGAACGCGACGAGCAGCGCGACGCCGACGACCATCGGCACGAACACCAGCGGGTGGCCCCACCCGTAGTTCGGCTGCTCGATCAGCGCGAACACCGGTCCGGCCAGGCCGAGCGAGGCGAGCACTGCGCCGAGGTAGTCGATCCGCCCCTCGATGCCCTCGTCGCGGCTCTCCGGCACCTCGCGCGCGGTCCACAGCGTCGCCAGCACCAGCGGCACGTTGATCGCGAAGATCCAGCGCCACGACGCGAACTCGATCAGCGCGCCGCCGCCCAGCGGCCCGAGCACGAACGCGATGCCGGTCCAGGCCGTCCAGGACCCGATCGCGCCGCCGCGCTCCTCGGCCGAGAAGATCGCCGTGATCAGCGCCAGCGACGACGGCACGAGCAGCGAGCCGGCGGCGCCCTGCAGCCCGCGCGCCACGATCAGCAGCTCGGCGGTCGGCGCCACCGCGCACAGCGCCGACAGCACGCCGAACGCCGTCAGGCCCGCCATGAACACGCGCCGCCGCCCCAGCCGGTCGCCGAGCGACCCGCCGACCAGCAGCAGCGAGCCGAGCGTGAGCAGGTAGGCCTCGACGATCCACTGCTGGGCCGCGAGACCGGTGTCGAGATCATCGCGGATCGCCGGCAGCGCGACGTTGACGACCGTGCCGTCGAGGAACACGACCGACGAGCCGAGGATCGCCGCGATCAGCGCGCAACGCTTGGTCCGGGCGGTCTCCTGCACCCCCTCAGGATCTCATGTCCCGTTGCTAGCGTCTGGCGGCGTGCAGCGCACCGTTTCCACGGCGCTCGCGGACGCGCCGACGGCGCCCGCGACGGCGCCCGCCGTCGTGGTCGACCACCTGTCGAAGCACTTCCGCCTCCCTCACCGCCGCTACAACACGCTCAAGGAGCGCGTGCTGCACCCGTGGCAGACGCGATCGTTCGAGACGCTGCACGCGGTCGACGACGTCACCTTCGAGATCGCCGCCGGCGAGTTCTTCGGCATCGTCGGCCGCAACGGGTCGGGCAAGAGCACGCTGCTCAAGTGCCTGGCCGGGATCTACGACGTCACGGCCGGCGACGCGACCACGCGCGGGCGCGTGTCGCCGTTCATCGAGCTCGGCGTCGGGTTCAGCCCCGAGCTCACCGCCCGCGACAACGTGATCATCAACGCGATCATGCTCGGGCTCACGCGCCGCCAGGCGTACGAGCGCTTCGACGAGATCATCGCGTTCGCCGAGCTGGAGAACTTCCTCGATCTCAAGCTCAAGAACTACTCGTCCGGGATGGCCGTCCGGCTCGCGTTCAGCGTCGCCGTGCAGGTCGACGCCGACATCCTGCTCGTCGACGAGGTGCTCGCGGTCGGCGACGCCGCCTTCCAGCAGAAGTGCTTCGACCAGTTCCACGCGCTCAAGAAGGCCGGCAAGACGATCATCTTCGTCACCCACGACATGAGCGCCGTGCAGCGCTTCTGCGACCGCGCGCTGCTGCTCGAGCACGGGCGCCTGATGCAGATCGGCGACCCGTACGACATCGCGTCGGCCTACAACGAGCTCAACTTCGGACAGCTGCCGAGCGGCGGCGGCCTGACCGTCCGCGGCGACCGCGTCGCCGAGCTGCGCGGCGGCTGGTTCGAGGACGAGCGCGGCGAGCGCGTGACGATGGTCGAGCGCGGCCAGCCGGTCGTGATGTGCGTCCAGGTGCTGTTCAACGACGCGGTCAGCCAGCCGCGCGTGCACTTCCACCTGCGCAACCAGGCCCACCACACGGTCTTCGCGACGTCGACCGAGCTGCTGCCGATCGAGACCGGCGACTACGCGGCGGGCGAGACCGCGGTGTTCCGCCTGAAGACCCAGAACTGGTTCTCGCCCGGGCGCTACGACCTCTCGCCGACGCTCGCGGCGGCCGACGCCGGCCCGGGCGACGCGATCGACGTGCGCGAGAACATCGCGGCGTTCGTGGTGCCCGGCGCGCTGCACTTCGACGGCGTCGTCGAGCTGCCGCACACGATCGACGTGGAGCGCCGGCCGTGAGCACGGTCGCCGATACCCAGCGCAGCCGGCCGATCGCCGTCGGCTCCGACCTCCAGCGCTTCTGGAACCTCACCTGGACGCTGGCGGTCACCGACTTCAAGCTGCGCTTCTACGGCTCGACGCTCGGGTACCTGTGGACGCTCGTCCGCCCGTTCCTGTTCTTCGGCGTCGTCTACTTCGTGTTCACCGAGATCGCCGGCCTCGACGCGAACGTCGAGAACTACGGCGTCTACATACTGTTCGCGCTCGTGCTGTTCGGGTTCTTCAGCGAGTCGACGTCCGGCTGCGTCCGCTGTCTGGCGGTGCGCGAGAGCCTGCTGCGGAAGATGCGCTTCCCGCGCATGGTGATCCCGTTGTCGGTCGTCATGACGGCCGTCCTGAACCTCGGCGGCACGCTCGCCGCCGTCGTCATCTTCGCGATCGCCAGCGGCGTGTACCCGACGTGGTCGTGGCTCGAGCTGATCCCGCTGATCGGCCTCGTCGCGGCGTTCGCGACCGGTCTCGGGCTCCTCCTGTCGTCGCTGTTCGTCCGCTACCGCGACGTGCAGCCGATCTGGGAGGTCGTCGCGCAGATGCTGTTCTACATCTCGCCGATCCTGTACGTGACCACGCTCGTCCCCGAGGAGTACCGCGACTACTACCTGCTCAACCCGCTGGCGCTGCTGATGACCGAGATGCGCGCGGCGGTGGTCGACCCGTCGGCGCCGCACCCGTGGGACATCGCCGACGGCGCGCTGCTGCTGATCCCGCTCGGGCTCATCTTCGCCGCGCTCGCGCTCGGCTGGATCGTGTTCAGCCGCCAGGCGCCGCGGATCGCGGAGGAGCTGTGACGGAGCCCGTGACGACGACCGACTGGGAGGCGCGCGCCCGCGCCGCCGAGGCGCGCGTCCAGGAGCTCGCGGCCGAGCGTGCACGGCTGTGGGAGGAGCTCCAGGAGCTGCGGTCCCAGCGCCGCGACGACGCGCACTACCGCGATCTCGCGCGCTACATGGAGTCGACCGCGTCCTGGCGGGTCACGCGCCCGCTCCGCGAGGCCAAGCGCGTCTACGTGACCGTCCGCAGGTTCCTCGGCATCTGATGCCCGCAGACGTGACCGTGGCGATCCCGGTGCTGGACGGCGCGCGCTACCTCGACGAGGTGCTGTCCGCGGTCCGCGCCCAGCGGATCGACCGGACGCTGGAGATCCTGATCGTCGACTCCGGCTCGACCGACGGGTCGCTCGACATCGCCGCCCGGCACGGCGCGCGCATCCACCGCATCGCGAAGGAGGAGTTCTCCCACGGCGGGACGCGAAACCGCATGATGGAGCTCGCCGAGGGACGGCACGTCGCGTTCCTCACGCAGGACGCCACTCCGGCGCACGACGGCTGGCTGGCGGCGCTGCTGGAGGGCTTCACGCTGGCCGACGACGTCGCGCTCGTGTTCGGCCCGCACGAGCCGCGCCCGGACGCGCCGCACATGATCAAGGTGGAGATGGAGCGGCACTTCGCCGTGTGGGGCGACGACGTGCACGTGCAGCGGCTCGCGCACACGGCCGGCGAGCTTGCCGCCTACCGCGCGTTCCCGGGCAAGTGGACGTTCTTCTCCGACGTGAACGGCTGCGTCGCGCGGTCGGCGTGGGAGCAGGTCCCGTACCGCGAGGTCCCGTACGCCGAGGACCAGCTGCTCGGCCGCGAGATGATCGAGGCCGGGTTCGCGAAGGTGTTCCACCCGCGCGCCCGGGTCCTGCACTCGCACCACTACCCCCCGGTGCGGTTCCTGCGGCGGTACTTCGACGAGTTCCGCTCGTTGCGGGAGGTGCTGGACCATGTCGAGCCCGCCCATCCGCTGAACACGCCCCGCAGCATCCGCGCCCTCGCGCGCAACGACCAGCGCTGGCTGCGCGAGCGCGGCGTCACCGGCACGCGGCTCACGCGGGCGGTCGCCGCGTCCTACCGGCACCACACGATCCGCCAGGCGGGCGCCATCGTCGGCACGCGCGCCGACCGCCTCCCGCCGCGCCTGCGCCGCGCCCTCTCGCTCGAGGGGCGCGACTCGTTCAGCCGCTACGACGTTCCGGCGAGCGTGCTGCTCGCGCCCGCGAAGACGCAACCGGACTCGCGGCCCAGCGAGCACATCGCCAACTGGGAGTGGGCGTTCGTCCCGCAGTTCTACCCGGCCCGGCCGCTGGCGACCGAGCCGCACTCGGGCGACGTCACGCCGCCGTGGACGGTCGCCTGGCTGGTGCCGCCCTGGCGGCGGGGCTCGGGCGGCCACACGACGATCTTCCGGCTCGTCCGGCAGCTCGAGCAGCGCGGCCACCGCTGCGTGATCCACGTCTACGACCCCGAGCACCGCGTGCTGCGCGCGGGCGGCGAGCTGCGCGACGAGATCCGCTCCGACTTCGTCCCCGGCGTCGAGGCGCAGGTCTTCAAGAACCTCGACGACTGGGACTCGGCCGACGTCTGCATCGCGACCGGCTGGCAGACCGCGTTCGCGGCGCGCGACCTGCCGCGCGTGCGCGAGAAGGTCTATCTCGTCCAGGACCACGAGCCCGAGTTCTTCGCCACCTCCGCGCAGTCGATCTGGGCGGAGGAGACCTACAAGATGGGCTACCGCTGCATCGCGTACACGCCGTGGATGGCCGACGTCTTGCGCGAGCGCTACGGCATCGAGGCCCGCTGGTTCGAGTGCGGGACCGACCTGGACGTGTTCCGGTTCAACGGCCCGGAGGGCCGCGAGCGCGAGATCATCGCCGTCTACGCGCGGCGCGAGACCGAGCGCCGCGCGGTCGACCTCGCGATCACCGGGCTGATGAAGCTCAGCGACCGGCGCCCCTCGATCCGGCCGGTGCTGTTCGGCTCGCACCGGCCGATCGCGACGCCGTTCCCCGCCGAGGACCTGCGCGTCGTGCCTCCGCAGCGGCTCGCGCAGCTCTACCGCGAGGCGGCGGTGGGCGTCGTCTTCTCGCTCACCACCCACTCGCTGGTCGCCCACGAGATGATGGCCAGCGGGCTGCCGACCGTCGAGCTCGAGGGCGACAACGTCGGCTCCGCGCTCGGGCCCCCCGGCGAGCTGGTCCTGCAGGTGCCGCGGCGGCCCGACGCCGTCGCGGACGGCATCGAGCGCCTGCTCGACGACCGCGAGGACGCCGCGGCGATGGCGCGCCGCGCGCGCCGGTTCGTCGAGGCCCGGACCTGGGACCGCGCCGGCGACCAGGTCGAGTCCGCGCTGCGCGACTTCCTCGCGGACCCCAGGCGGCCGGCGCGTGCGTGAGCGGCTGCGGGGGGTCCCGCCCGCGCTCGGTGCCCTGCTCGCGGTCAGCGCGCTGCTGGCGGTGATCTGGGCGTGCCTGACACCCGCCTTCCAGGCACCGGACGAGCAGCGCCATTTCGCCTACGTCGAGAGCCTCGGGGCGCGGCACGCGCTGCCCGATGCGGAAGGCAACAAGCCGACGTCCACGCAGCTGGATGAGGGCATGAACGGAGTCAATTCCAACCAGGTCGCAGCGCAGCCTCAGGTGAAGCCGGAATGGGACCCGCAGGCCGAGACGCAGTGGGAGAAGATCGACGCGACGGCGCCCGCCGATGACGGCGGCGGCCCGGCGCCCGCTTCCGCGTACCCGCCGGTGTCGTACGGCTGGCAGGCGATCGGGTACGTCGCCGGTTCCACCGGCTCGCTCTGGGACAAGCTGCTCGGCGCGCGCCTCATGTCGGCGCTGTGGCTGCCGCTGACGGTGCTGGGGACGTGGCTGCTGGCCGGCGAGGTGCTGGGACGGCGGCGGCTGCTGCAGACCGTCGCGGCCGCGGTGCCGGCGCTGCTGCCGATGGTCGCGTTCATCACGGCGTCGGTGAGCCCCGACGGGATGATGTACGCGGTCTGGACGTTCGCATTGTGGCTCGGGGTGCGGTGCGTCAAACGCGGCGTGCCGGTGGTGGA
>DASSUW010000128.1:0-4662 GCA_035706585.1 Solirubrobacteraceae bacterium
CTCCACGCGGCGCTGCAGGCGCTCGAGGCGCAGATCAACGCCGGCGTCCAGCACCCGCTGATGCGCGAGCTCGAGCTGCCGTACCCGATCCTCGTCGGCCGCGTCAGCGGCGGCGAGTGGTCGAGCTCGGTGCCCGACCGCCTCGAGGCCGAGGGGCGCCTCGGCGTGCCGGTGGGCGCCGACGCCGCGGAGGCCCGCGCACAGCTCGAGGCGGTCGTGGCGGGCGCGCTCGACGACGGCGAGGCGCCGGCCGCGATCACGTGGACGGGCGGTGCGTTCCTTCCCGGAGAGACCGCTGTCGACCATGCATGGACCCGGAGGGTGGCCGACGCGATCGCGCATGAACGCCGCCGCCCGGCACGGATCGTCGGCGTTCCCTACGGCGCCGACATGCGCCTGTTCACGGCCCGTGGCATCCCGTGCGTGATGGCGGGCACGACCGGCATCGAACGTGCACACGCGGTCGACGAATGGGTCGCGGTCGACGAGCTCGTGACGCTCGCGCGCGTGGTCATGCGCGTCCTGGGACCCTGACCCCGCACCACGGTCCCGGCGGCGCCGGGCCGGAGCCGCCGGCGGTCAGATGCGGCCCGTCTCGCGCGCGGCGGCCTCGGCGTCGTCGAGCTGGCGCTCAACGATGTCCAGCCCGCGGTCCCAGAACCCGGGATCGGCGAGGTCGACCCCGACGATCTTCCCGAGCTCCTCGGGGCTGCGCGAGCCGCCGGCCTCGAGCAGCTGCAGGTAGGCGGGGACGAAGCTCGCGCCCTCCTCCTCGTAGCGGCCGTAGACGGCGAGCGCGAGCAGCTGCCCGTACGCGTACGCGTAGACGTAGCCGGGCGACCCGATGAAGTGCGGCACGTACGACCACCACGAGCGGTAGTCGTCGGTGACCTGCACCGCGTCGCCGAGCAGCTCGGTCTGCGACTCGGCCCACAGCTCTCCGATCCGGTCGACCGCCAGCTCGCCCGCCTCGCGCCGCTCGGTGTGGACGAGATGCTCGAAGCGGTTCATCGCGACCTGCCGGAACACGGTCGCGATCGAGCCCTCGATGCTCTCGGCCAGCAGCGCGAGCCGCGACTCGGCCGTCGCGGCGCGCTCGAGCAGGCGCCCGAACACCAGCGTCTCGCCGAACACGCTCGCGGTCTCGGCCATCGTCAGCGGCGTCGACATGTGGAAGACGCCCTGGCGGCCGCCGAGCGCGGCGTGCACGCCGTGGCCGAGCTCGTGCGCGAGCGTGAGCACGTCGCGGCGCGTCGACGTGTAGTTGAGGAGCACGTACGGGTGCGCCGACGGCACGGTGTAGGCGCAGAAGGCCCCGCCGCGCTTGTTCGGGCGCACCGGCGCGTCGATCCACGACTCGTCGAAGAACCGCTGCACGAGCGCCCCGAGCTCGTCGGAGAACGCGCTGTAGGACGCGAGCACCGTCTCGCACGCCTCCGGCCAGTCGACCCGCTCCTGCTCCTGCGTCACCGCGGCCATGCGGTCGTAGTCCTTGAGCTGGTCGATGCCGAGCAGCTGCGCCTTCAGGCGGTACCAGCGGCGCGGCAGCTCGTAGCGGTTGCGGACGGCCTGGATCAGCGCCTCGACCGACTCGTCCGACGCCTCGTTGGCGAGGTTGCGGCTGGCGAGCCAGTGCGGGTAGTTGCGCAGCCGGTCGTCGACCATCTTGTCGGCGAGCAGCGTGTTGAGGATGTAGCCGCGCGTGCGCAGCCCGGGCGCAAGCGCCACCGTGACGCGCTCGGCAGCATGGCGGCGGACGTCGCGATCGGGCGCGAACAGCCGTGACAGCGCGACCTCGAGCGAGACCGGCTCCGGCTCGTCCTCGAGCTCGACCGTGATCGCCGACGCCTGCTCCTCGAACAGGCGCGACCACGCGTTGCGGCCGGTGAGCGCCTTCTCGGCGAAGATCTTCTCCTCGGGCTCGGAGAGCAGGTGCGGCCGGTAGCGGCGCGCGGTGCGCAGGTAGTGACGCGCGAAGTCGAGCCCGTCGGCGGCCAGCAGCTCCTCGGCGCGGTCGTCGTCGAGGCCGGCCCACTCGAGCTCGAAGAACAGCAGGCGCGTCTCGATCGCCGTCGAGCCCTCCTGCACCTTCTGCAGCAGGGCGCCGCGCGGCGGGTCCGCGGTGTTGCCGGCGAAGTTGAGCATCGCGTAGGAGGCGGCGCGGCCGAGCTGTTCCTGGATCGCCTCCAGGTCGCGCATGGCCGCGACGAGCCCGGGCCCGTCGAGCGCGCCGATCCTCCCCGCGTGCGCCTCGGCGAACGCGTCGGCGCGCCGCTGCGCGTCGGCGATCATCGCCGTCACGGCGGCTTCGGGGTCGTCAGCGCCGCCGTCGAGCAGCGGGTCCAGGTTCCAGGCGACGTCCTGGATGTCGATCGCGGTCATACGAAGAAAGCTAGCGATGCAGCGGTGCGCTGACCGCTTCGGCGCGCAAACCGTCGAGCACGATGCCCAGATGCCGGCGCCAGGCGTCGGACATCGGGTGCGGCATCGCGCTCGCGCTGCCGATGCCGCACATCACGAGCGGGATGTCGTCGATCACGACGTCGGGGCGCATCGCGCCGGCCTCGATGCAGCGCCGCATGAGCTCGCTGACCGTGACCGTCAGGTCCTCCTTGCCCGGACACGAGCGCGGGACCATCGTCTTGCGCTCGGCGGCGAGGATCTCCGAGAACGCGCGATCGCCCGCCGTCTTCTCGGCGCCGAACCACAGCGCCGCCTTGAACGCCTCCCACGGATCGTCGCGGGAGAGCATCTCGCGCGCATGCGCGGCGATGACGTCGAACAGCTCGTCGGTGAGCGCGTACACGAGCGCTTCCTTGGTCGGGAAGTGCCGGTACACCGTGCCCACGCCGACGTCCGCGCGGCGCGCCACGTCGTCCATCTGCGCGTCGACGCCCTGCTCCGAGAACACCGCGCGAGCGGCCGCGAGGACCTTCTCGCGATTGCGCCGCGCGTCGGCGCGAAGCGGCTTCTCGGCGAGTTCGGACATGCCATCACTGTAGCGGAACGCCGGTTCCGGATAAAGGTGTGGCTAGCCGCCCTTGTAAGCGGAATCCGCCCTCCGTATCGTGCTGCGAGAACCGGAACTCAGGTTCCAGATCCTCCCCAGGAGCTTCCGAATGTCACCTTCCAGCAGCACCAACAAATGGCTCGCGCTGGCGCTGCTCGCCGCGGCCCAGTTCGTCGTCGTGCTCGACGCGTCGATCGTCAACGTCGCGCTCCCCTCGATCGGCGCGGATCTGAACTTCTCGCAGGAGGACCTCTCGTGGGTGGTCAACGCCTACGTGCTCGTCTTCGGCGGCTTCCTGCTCCTCGGCGGCCGCATGGCCGACCTGCTCGGTCGTCGCCGGCTGTTCATCGTCGGCCTGATCCTGTTCGCCGCTGCTTCGCTGGCCGGTGGGCTCGCCGAGAGCGCCGGCTGGCTCGTCGCCGCGCGGGCGGTGCAGGGTCTCGGCGCCGCGCTGCTGTCCCCGGCCGCGCTCGCGCTCGTCACCGTGCTGTTCGCCGAGGGCGCTGAACGCAACAAGGCGATGGGCGTGTGGGGCGCGGTGGCCGGCTCCGGCGGCGCTGTCGGCGTCCTGCTCGGCGGCATGCTCACCGAGTGGGCCGGCTGGGAGTGGGTCCTGTTCGTGAATGTCCCGATCGGCATCTTCGCGGCGGCGATCGCCCCGCGGCTCCTCCCCGAGTCGCGCAACGAGGGTGAGCGCCACTTCGACGTCGCCGGCGCCGTGTCGATCACGGCCGGCCTGTCGCTGCTCGTCTACGCGCTCGTCGACGCCAACGACGCCGGCTGGGGCTCGACCCAGACGATCGGCCTGTCCGCCATCGCGGTCGCGCTGATCGCCGGCTTCTACGTGATCGAGCGGCGCCAGAAGGCTCCGCTGGTCCCGTTCCCCGGCATCTTCCGGATCCGCACGATCACCGGCATCAACGTGTCAGCCGTCCTGGTCGCCGCCGCGCTGTTCTCCATGTTCTTCTTCATCTCGCTGTACATGCAGAACGTGCTCGGCTTCTCGCCGATCGAGACCGGTCTGGCCTACCTGCCGCTGGCGGTCGGGATCATCATCGCGGCCGGCGGTTCGGCCGGCCTGGTGACGCGCTTCGGCTTCAAGCCGGTGCTCGTCTCCGGGCTGATCATCACCGCGGCCGGCCTGGTGTGGTTCTCGCAGGTGGACCCGGACGGCAGCTACGTCGGCGACGTCCTGTTCCCGTCGCTGCTCGCCGCCGTCGGCCTCGGCCTGGCGTTCGTGTCGATGACGGTCGCGGCCGTGAGCGGCGTGGAGACGCACGAGGCCGGCCTGGCCTCCGGGCTCATCAACACGTCGCAGCAGATCGGCGGCGCGCTCGGCCTGGCGGTGCTCGCCACCGTGGCCAACAGCCGCATCGAGGACGTCGCGGCCACCGGCGCGTCGCAGGCCGTCGCGATGACCGAGGGCTTCCAGAACGCGTTCCTCGTCGGCTCCGGCCTGGCGATCCTCGGAGCCGTCCTCGCGACGGTCCTGGTCTCCAGCCGGGCGTCGCGCGAGCACGCCGAGGCCGCCCAGCGCGGCGAGCTGGAACCGGTCGCCGCCACCGTCTGATCCTCACGGCATCGCCGCCGCGCCTATGGTGCGGCGGCGATGGCCGATGATCTCGCGCTCGCGCTCGCGCTCGCCGATGAGG
>DASSUW010000129.1:0-8513 GCA_035706585.1 Solirubrobacteraceae bacterium
GCCGACGCCGCCGACGGCGGCGGCGCTCCCGCCGACCGCCGAGCTGCCCGCGGCGGCGCCGCCGCCGGCGCCGCCCAGCCCCAGCAGCTTCGCGCCGATCATCGCCAGCGGCCCGGCGCCGGCCGGGGTGAGCGCGGCGAACGAGCGCTGCATCCCGCGCAACGCCGCACGGTACTCGCTGCAGGCGTCGCAGCTGCGCATGTGGCGGCGGGCGCGGCTGGAGGCCTTCACGCCGCGGTCGTAGGCGTCGAGCAGGTCGACGCGGATCTCCTCGCAGGCCGCATCGCGGGCCTCCGCGGCCTCGACGAGCCCGATCCGGGCGCGCACGAGCAGCGACTTGACGGCCGCGACCGTGACGTCGAGCGCCGACGCCAGGTCGACGTACGACATGCCGTCGATCTCCCGCATCAGCAGCGCCGACCGCTGCTGCTCGGGGAGCCGGCCGATGTCGGCGACGAGGCGCGCCAGGTCCTCGCGCCGCTGCGCCGCCTCGATCGGGTCGTGCAGCGGCTTGCGCGACACGTCGAACACGTCGGCGGCGGGAGGCACCGGCCGGCGCAGGTGGTCGATGCAGCGGTTGTGCGCGACGCGGTACAGCCACGCGCGCACGTTCACCTCGCGCGAGTCGGAGCGGAGCGCGCCGTACGCGCGCACGAAGACGTCCTGCAGCACGTCCTCGGCGTCCTGTCGCGGCCCGGCGCACAGCATCTGCCGGACATAGGCGAACAGCCGCTGGCGATAGCGGTCGTGGATCGCGCCGAAGGCGTCCTCGCTCCCGGCCCGGAACAGTGCCAGCAGCTGCTCGTCCGAGCGCAGCCGCAGCAGCGGCGGCGCGACCGGAAGCCGGGCCAGGCCGGCTGGTGCGTGGAGTGCTGACGCTTCCACTGTCGGCGACTCTAACTGCCGGGACGGCGAAGAGTTGCTGAGAATGTTGTCGCATCCGTGGCCGATCTGCTTCGCATCCGGCATGGGCTCGCGATCCCGGTCGCGGAGATCGAGCTGCGGACCAGCCGCTCGTCCGGCCCCGGTGGTCAGCACGCCAACGTCACCGCCTCACGCGTGGAGGCGGTCTTCGACGTCCACGCTTCCGGCGCGCTGAGCGACGCGCAGAAGGCGCGGATCGCCGCCCGGCTCGGCCCCCGGGTGACCGCCGCGGCGCAGGACACGCGCTCCCAGCTGCGCAACCGCCAGCTCGCGCTCGAACGGCTCGCGGAGCGGCTCGCCGCCGCGCTCGAGGTTGCCCGGCCACGCCACAAGACGCGCCCGACCGCTGCGTCGCGACGCAAGCGCGTGGAGGCCAAGCGCCGCCGCGGCGAGACCAAACGGGGCCGGCGGCGTCCCAATTCGGACGAGTAGCACCACAACCTTTCGCCCGCTGCGGGGTTAGGATCGCCGTTCGACGCCGCGCGCGCGCGGCATAAGGAGGCATCCACGTTGGCGAAACGGACGATCACGACGCTGCTCGGCGCGACGATCGCGGTACTGGCGGCCGCCCCTGCGCACGCCACGCTGGTCTACACGAAGAGCAAGAAGGACAACTCGGCGACCCGCGTCTACGTCGCGGACGACGACGGCACGAGCGCGCACCGGATCGCCAAGAAGGGCGCGCAGCCGGCCGTGTCGCCGGACGGCCGCTGGGTGGCGTGGATCGTTCACGGCGCCGCACGCGACCGCGTGAAGATGCGACTCGCCGACCGCAGCCGGCCGGCGCGCGTCGTCCGGAGGGCGACCGAGGTCACGCAGCTGCAGTTCTCGCCCGACTCCAAGTGGCTCGGCGTGGCCGCGACCACTCGCCTCTGGATCTACAACATCCATGACCGCGAGGACGTCAGGGCCGCCTCGGGGAACCTGCGCGGATTCTCGTTCTCGCCCGACTCGACGTCCGTCGCGTTCGGGACCGCGGGGCGCAACCAGTCGTTCGACTCGCCGGCCGACCTGTACCGGTTCGCGATCGCCGACGAGGAGCGCACGCGCATCACGCGCGACCGCAAGTCGCTGAACCCGCTGTGGACCGACCGCGGGATCATCCACGACCGCCAGCACGTGCGGCCGAACGCCGCGCCGTCGTTCAACCTGTTCGAGATCCAGCCCGACGGCGGCAGCCTGCGCCGGATCACGAAGCTGCGGATCCCGGACCTCGCCAGCGGCCTCGTGCCGCTCGAGATGGCGGCGAACGGCAAGCGGATGATCGCCCAGTACACGGGCCAGGACATCGCCCTCGGCTTCCGGGTGAACGCGAACACCGGCAAGGTCCACGCGCTCGGCGAGTTCGGCGAGGACGGGTTCGTGGCCGCGGACCTGACGGCCGACGGCCGGACCGTGCTCGGGACCAGCGGCGGCGCCGACCCGAACAACCGCCACCACGTGGTGACGATGCCCTACCGCGGCGGCAAGACCACGGTGCTGGTCCGCAACGCGTTCGACCCAGATTGGAGCCGCTGAGGCTGGGTAGCCCCAGCCTCATGACCCGATACTTCTACGGCGCCTCGCACGAGGAGTTCCCGCCCGAGGCGCTGCTCCGACAGGTGGTGGCGGCCGAGCGCGCCGGCTTCGACGGGTTCGGCTGCTCGGACCATCTGCAGCCGTGGTGGGAGCCCGGCGAGTCCGGCCACGCCTGGGCGTGGCTCGGGGCCGCCGCGCAGGCCACCGGGAAGGTGCCGTTCGGCACCGCCGTCACGCCGCCGGGCGCGCGCCACCATCCGGCGCTGATCGCCCAGGCGTGGATGACGTTCGAGCGCATGTTCCCCGGCCGCCCGTACCTCGGGATCGGCTCCGGCGAGGCGCGCAACGAGGTGCCGGTCGGCGACGTCTGGCCGTCGCCCGACGACCAGGTCGCCCGCCTCGACGAGGCGCTGGACATCATCGACCGCCTGTGGAAGGGCGAGACGATCACCCAGGACGGCCACTTCCGCCTGAAGGACTGCAAGCTGCACACGCTCGCCGACCGGCGCCCGCCGATCTGGGTCTCGGCGTTCGGTCCGAAGGCCGCCGAGGTCGCCGCCCGCCGCGGCAACGGGCTATGGACGCTCCCGGATCCGGAATCCACGCCCGACCTGATCGACGCCTGGCGCGAGGCCGGCGGCGACGGCGAGATCGTCTTCCAGGCGCTCGTCTCGTGGGCGCCGACGGACGAGGAGGCGGTCGAGCAGGCGCGCAAGTGGAAGGGCGCTCAGCCCGCGGACCACTACACGGGCGACTGGCACGAGCCGCGCGCGATGTACGAGCACGGCGAGCAGGAGATGAGCGACGAGGAGTTCGCCCAGAACATCGTCGCCGCGTCGGATCCCGAGGAGATCGTCGACCGGCTGCGCGAGCTGGAGAAGCTCGGTGCCACCGTGATCACGCTGCAGAACAACTCGGCCGGCAACGCCGACAAGGCGGTCGAAGTGCTCGGGGAGAAGGTGCTGCCGGCGCTACGCGGCGCCCGGGTCTAGCGACCGCTCGAGCCACCGGTTGCGGAACGCGCCGCGGGGATCCAGCCGCTCGGCGAGAGCGAGGAAGTCCGAGCGGCGCTCGTACAGGTGCGCCGGGGTCGCCAGGAACAGCTTGCCCCAGTGCGGACGGGCGTCGAACGGCGCGAGCGCGGCCTCGACCTGCGCGAGCGCCCGCTCGACCGGATCGGGGTCGCGGGTCCAGGTGAAGTGGATGCCGATCGTGTCAGTGCCGTACTGCGGGCTCAGCCACAGGCGATCGGCGGCAACCGTCCGGATCTCGCTGACCTGGAGCACCGGCTGGACCTGCGCGGCGAGCGCGCGCACCGTCTCGATCGCCTCGACGGCGTGCGCGCGGGGAACGAGGAACTCGGACTGCAGCTCCTCGCCGGCGCTCGGCGTGAAGCCCATGCGGAAGTGCGGGAGCCGGTCCCACCACGGGCCTGGCACGCCGCGCTGGGCGGTGCAGTTGACGGGATCGATGCCCGGGATCGGATGGCGGTCGACCGGCGCGGGGGTCGCGCCCGCGAGCTCCTCCGGGGGCTCGGCGCGGCTCTTGATCCACACCGACGACGTCTCGCCCCAGAGCGTGAAGACGCTGACGCTGTAGCCGGCGGCGGTGATCGCGTCGAAGTCCGCGTAGAGCCTGTCCCAACCGAGGTCCTCGAACACGCGCTGGCGGACTTCGTAGGCGGGTTCGACGTCGAGCCGGAGGCGCGTGACGGCGCCGAGCGCGCCGAGGTTGACCACGAGACCGTCGAAGTCGGGATCCCCGCGCCGCGCGGCCACGATCTCGCCGGCGGACGTCACGAGCTCGATCCCCGACACCGCGGTCGCGAGGTTGCCGTTGCCGTCGCCCGACCCGTGCGTGGCGGTCGCGACGGCGCCGGCGACGGTCGTGTGCGGCAGTGACGCGAGGTTGTGCAGCGCGAGCCCCTCGCGCTCGAGCACGCCCGCGAGGTCGCCGTACCGGACGGCGCCGCCGACGCTCACGCCCGCGCCCGCCACCGTCACGTCGTTCGGGAGGGCGTCGAGCGAGACCAGCTCGTCGGAGTCCGCGATGTCGCTGAACGTGTGACGGGAGCCGAGCACGCGGATCCGCGGCGCGGCGGCGAGGATCTCCTGCAGCTGCTCGATCGTCGCCGGCCGGTGCAGCGTGTGCGCGCGGTACGTGTAGCTGCCGGCCCAGTTCGTCCCGAGCGCCATGACCGCGCACACTACGCGGGATGCCGCTTCAGAATCGCGTCACCCCCTTGGGCGAGCTGATCGCGGACCCGGCGCGCGGGCTCGTCTACGGCAACCGCGGCTGCCTGCACGACGGCACGGGTCGGATCCGCCGCCACCACAGCGGCCGCCGCTGGATCGCCTGCCGCCTGGACTTCAAGGGTCGGCGCCGTTCGCCGCTGCTGCAGCCCGGCAGGTACACGGAGCTCTTCTTCCTCGACGAGGCGACGGCGTTCGCCGCCGGCCACCGCCCGTGCGCCGAGTGTCGCCGCGCGGACTACAACCGGTTCCTGGAGATCGTCGATGCGCCCGGCGCCGACGCGATCGACGAGCGGTTGCACGCCGAGCGCTTCGCCCATCACCGGGATGACGACCTGCCGGACGGCGCGTTCGTGTTCCATGACGGCGAGCCGTGGCTCGTGCTCGGCGCCGCGCGGCTGCGCTGGACGCCCGCCGGCTACGCCGAGCGTGCGCCGCGGCCGTCCGGTCCGGCGCGGGTGATCACGCCGCCGTCACTGCTCGCCGTCCTGCGGAGCGGCTGGGACGGCGCCGCCGTCCCGCTCCTGCATCCAACGAGCCAGCCGGCCGCGGGCCTCGCGATGGATCCGGAGCTGTAGCTGCGGCGTCCAGCCCAGCAGCGTCCCCGTCCGGCCGAGCGCCTGTCGCGACCAGCGGTAGAAGCCGAACTTGTCGACGTGCTCGACGATCAGGCCGTCGGCGAACCGGAACTTCGCGCGCACCTCATTGACGACCGGCCGGCCGGTACGGGAGAACGTGTAGTGGGCGATCCAGCGCGCCGAGCCCGTCGATCCGTCGGACTCGTGCTCGGCGAGCTCGACCCGTAGGTCGCCGGCCTGGTCGGTGAGCATCTGCCACATCGCGCCGGCCTGCTCGCCGTCAAGCCGCCCGAAGACCGGGTCCGCGAACGTCGCATCGGGTGCGTAGCACGCCGCCATCGCCGCGCCGTCGCGGCGGCCGAACGCCGCATAGAACCGCTCGATCAGCTCTGCACTCATCCGCGTAGCATGGACCAAATGGCCGTCGCGCCCGCCCAGCCGCAGCTCGACCTCGCCATTCTCGACCGCGTGCAGCAGCGCGTGCTGTGGCTCGCGACCGCGATCGTGCACCACGCCAACCGCGTGCGCGAGAACCGGTCGGGGGTGAAGGTCGGCGGCCATCAGGCGTCGAGCGCGTCGATGGTGTCGCTGATGACGGCGCTGTGGTTCGCGGTGCTGGAGGCGCCCGACCGGGTGAGCGTGAAGCCGCACGCCTCGCCCGTGCTGCACGCGATCAACTACCTGCTGGGGCGGCTCGATCGCGACTACCTGACGACGCTGCGCCAGTTCGGCGGCCTGCAGTCGTACCCGTCGCGGACCAAGGATCCCGACCCGGTCGACTACTCGACGGGCTCGGTGGGCCTCGGCGCGACGGCGCCGATCTGGGGCGCGCTCGCGCACCGCTACGTGGCCGGGCACTTCGACGTGCCGGTCGGCGGTCGCCAGATCGCGCTGATCGGCGACGCCGAGCTCGACGAGGGCGCCTGCTGGGAGGCGATCGCCGATCCGATGGTGGCCAAGCTCGGCGAGGTCATGTGGGTCGTCGACCTCAACCGCCAGTCGCTGGACCGCGTGGTGCCGGACATCGCCGCGGGGCGGCTGGCCGCGATGTTCGAGGCGGCCGGCTGGCACGTGGAGATGGTCAAGTACGGCCCGCGCCTGATGCGGCTGCCCGCGCTGCGGGCGCGGATCGACGCGATGCCCAACGAGGAGTACCAGCGGCTGCTGCGCGCCGACGCGGGCGAGCTGCGCGCGCGGCTGGACGTCGATGTGCTGCCCGGCGCCGACGCGGAGCTCCTGGCGGCGTTCCGCGACCTCGGCGGGCATGACCTCGACGCGCTGATCACCGCGTTCCGGGCGGCCGACGCGGTGCGCGATCGCCCCAGCGTCGTGTTCGCCTACACGATCAAGGGCTGGCGGCTGCCGACCGAGGGTCATCCCGCCAACCACTCCGCGTTGCTCAGCCCGGAGCAGTTCGCCGAGCTGGCCGCGCAGCTCGGGACCGACCCCGACGATCCGTGGGCGGCGTTCGCGGACGGCTCGCCGGAGGCGGAGCTGTGCGCGACGGCCGGCGCGCGGCTGCGGCGCGCGCCGGTGCAGGCCGTCGAGCCGCCGCCCGTGCCGGTGTCGCTGGGCCGCGAGCACCGCGGCCGCGAGTCGACCCAGCAGGCGTTCGGGCGCTTCTGGGTCGATCTCGAGCGCGAGGCGCCCGACGTCGCCCGGCGGGTCGTCACCGTGTCGCCCGACGTCGGCACCTCGACCAACCTCGGCGGCTGGATCAACAAGGCGGGCATCTGGTCGATCGGCGACCGCATCGACTGGTTCGCCGACGACACCGACACGCTCGTGCGCTGGCGCGAGTCCGACCACGGCCGGCACATGGAGCTCGGGATCGCCGAGGTCAACCTCGTCGGCCTGCTCGGCGAGCTGGGCGCGACGTGGTCGCGCGACGGCCAGCCGCTGCTGCCGGTCGGCACGATCTACGACCCGTTCGTGGCCCGCGCGCTCGAGCCGTGGTCGTTCGGGATCTACGCGGGCGGCCAGTCGATCCTCGTCGGCACGCCGAGCGGGGTCACGCTCGGGCCTGAGGGCGGCGCCCACCAGTCGGTCATCACGCCCTCGATCGGGATCGAGCAGCCCGGCTGCGTCGCGTGGGAGCCGGCGTTCGGGCGCGACTTCGAGTGGTCGTTCCTGCACGCCCTGTCGCGCCTCGGCCGGCCGGACGGCAGCTCGGCCTACTTCCGGCTCTCGACGCGCCCGATCGACCAGGCGCTCGCCGGCGCGGCGGCGCGCGAGCACGTGCTGGCCGGTGGCTACCGGCTGCGCGACGGCTCGCGGCTGACGATCGCCGCGATGGGCGCGCTCGTGCCCGAGGCGATGGAGGCGGCCGACGAGCTCGGCGCCACGGTGGTCTGCGTCACGAGCGCCGACCTGCTGTTCCGCGCGTTCCAGGCGCGCGCCGGGCTTGCCGACGGCGACCCGTCGATCCTCGACGAGCTGTTCCCGGAGCCGCTGCCGATCGTGTCGCTGCTCGACGGTCACCCGCACACGCTGAGCTTCCTGGCGGCGATCCACGGCGTGCCGATGACCTGCCTCGGCGTGCAGCGCTTCGGCCAGTCCGGCGACATCGGCGAGCTGTACGAGCACCACCAGATCGATGCCGAGTCGGTGATCGGCGCGGCTTTGGACCTGTTGGGTTAGTGCACGACGTCCTGGTCGCCGGGGGAGGGATCGTCGGCCTCGCGACCGCGCGCGCGCTGGCGCTGCGCGGCCTGAGCGTGGTGGTGCTCGAACGCGAGGCGCAGCTCGGCCGGCACCAGACCACGCACAACAGCGGCGTCATCCACGCCGGCATCTACTACGCGCCCGGGTCGCTGAAGGCGCGGCTGTGCGTGCAGGGCGCGGCCGCGCTGTACGAGTACTGCGCCGATCGCGGGATCGAGGCCGTGCGCTGCGGCAAGCTCGTGGTCGCCGTCCGCGACGACGACCTGCCGCGCCTCGACGAGCTCGAGCGCCGCGCCCGCGCCAACGGCGTCCAGGGCCTCGAGCGCCTCGGACCGGACGAGATCCCGGCGATCGAGCCCCACGCCCGCGGCCTGTCCGCGCTGCACTCGCCGAACACCGGGATGGTCGACTTCGGCGCGGTCGCCGCCGCCTACGCCGCCGACGTCGAGGCGACCGGCGGCGAGATCCGCCGCGGCGCGCCCGTCGCGGCTCTGGTCGAGCGCGAAGACCACGTCGAGGCGGTCCTCGCCGGCGGCGCCGTGCGCCGCGGCGCGGCGTCCGGCCAGGCGGGCGGCGA
>DASSUW010000130.1:0-2775 GCA_035706585.1 Solirubrobacteraceae bacterium
GGATGAACGTCGCCGCACCGCGCCGGTTGATGAGCAGCACCGCCTGCTCGGCGCCCCGACGGAGCGCGCCGAGCGCATCGGCGAGGGGCGTCGAGAAGATCGAGCGGTTGCCGGCGGCGAGCTCGGCCCGCAGGTCCACGATCTCGACGGCCGGCGCGCCTCCGACCCGCCGCTCGGCGAGGCGGGCTCGCTCCGCGTGGCCCCCGCGGACCCGAACGAGCGTGACGAGATCCGGCGTCGCACTGCCGAGGACGACTCTGCCGCCGCACAGGGCGGCGCGGCGACGCGCCACCCAGCGAGCGTCGTAGCGCGGGGTGCGGTCCGACTTGTAGCCACCGTCGTGCTCCTCGTCGACGACGATGAGCCCGGGATCGAGCGGCGCGAAGGCCGCCGTGCGGGTGCCAACCACGACGCGGGCGCGCCCGCGCATGATCCGCCACCACTCGTCGTGCCGTTCCCCCGCCGACAGGCCCGAGTGCAGCACCGCCAGCTCGTCGCCGACGATCGCGCGCAGGCGATCCCCCACCTGCGGCACCAGGCTCATCTCCGGGACCAGCACGATCGCCCCGCGCCCCGCCGCCACGGTCTCCGCGACGGCAGCCAGGTAGACGTCGGTCTTGCCCGATGCGGCGACGCCCTCGAGGAGCAGCTCGCCGCCTGGAGGAAGTGCGGCAATCGCCTCGACCGCGGCCACCTGTTCGTCCGCGAGGGCGTGACGTGCTGCGGCCGCGAGGGGGCGATGCTGGAGCGGATCGCGCTCGAGGCTTCGCCAGCCGAGCTCGACGCGGCCGAGCGCCTCGAGCCGCCGCACCGGCGCGAGCAGGCTCGCGGCCTCGACGCCCATGAGCTCGGCGATCTCGCTCATGCTCCGCTCCTGGCCCCCAAGCGCCTCGAGCAGGGCTCGTTGCACCGGCGCGCGCCTGGGCGGCTCCCGATCCCCGGCGATCGGCCGGACGACGCGTTCGCGGCGCTCGGAGACCTCGGGCGGCCGCAACGACCATTCGGCGCGGATGACGCCGTTGCGCCGGAGTCGCTCGATCCACGCCGTGCGGCCGCGGCGGGGAGCGCGGCGGACGAGGGCGGCATCGGCGATGCGGCCGTCCGCGTCCGCCAGGCCGTTCAGCTCAGCCGGCAGCTGGTCCGGACGCTTCACGATCCATCGGCGCAGCAGGCGCGACTCGAGCCCCGGCGGGAGCATCGCCGCCAGGGTCGTGCCGATCGGCGCGCGGTAATACGTGGCGATCTCCTCTGCCAGCGTCAAGAGATCCGGCGTGAGCATCGGCGCCGAGACCACCGCCTCCACCATCTTCATCTCGGCCGCCGGTTCGGCCTCGCCGGGAAGGAGATACCCGAGCGCCAGGCGATGGCCGTACGGAACCAGCAGGAGCGAACCGGCCGGCGGGTCGCCGAGCTCAGCGCCCAGCAGGTAGCTGAACGTCCGCTCGGGTCGGTCGGCGAGCGCCTCCACC
Organism: Solirubrobacteraceae bacterium; assembly: GCA_035706585.1. GTDB lineage: Bacteria > Actinomycetota > Thermoleophilia > Solirubrobacterales > Solirubrobacteraceae > DASSUW01. The sequence goes on from DASSUW010000130.1 coordinate 1,470, forward strand.
GCGACGCGCACCGGTCGTGCGCTCGGGCTCATCGGCGAAGCCTAGACGCGCGGGCGGCGCGGAGGATCGCGGCGGGCCTCGGTCTGGATGATCTCCCAGATGCGCTCGGCGGCCTCCTCCGGGTGGCCCGTCTCGTTGACCACGACGTGGTCGTAGTCGCCGGCCTCCGCCATCCAGCGCTCCGCGTCGCGGCGTCGCCGCTCGAGGCTCGCCTCCGACTCGGAGCCGCGGCCGCGGAGCCGCTCGGTGAGGTCCTCCATGGAGGGCGGCATCACGAAGATCAGCAGGGCGTCGGGCACCTGCTTCCGAACGTTTCGCGCGCCCTCCGGGCTGATGGTCAGGATCGCATCGCGGCCGGCGGCGAGGATGCCGCGGACCTGGTCGACGGGTGTGCCGTACCAGTGTCCGTGGTTGTCGGCATGCTCGAGCAGGCCGTTGCGCTCCATGAGCTGCTTGAACTCGGCGTCCGACAGAAAGTGGTAGTGCACGCCGTTGATCTCCTCCGCGCGGCGCTCGCGGGTGGTGGCGGTGACGATCGGGACGACTTGCGGCCGGCGACGCGCGAGCTCGGCGACGATGGTGCTCTTCCCCACGCCCGACGGGCCGCTGACCACGACCAGCATCGGGTTCGGAAACGTCATCCGCTTGTCGGTCTCGGTCATTCCTCCACCTCGGCGCCGACACCGACCGGCAACCGCTCCGCGCCGATGTTCGTGGCGCTCAGTGAAGCGTCCAGGTCGGCCGGCAGCTCGCTCCAGGCGCGCACGCGCCGTGCGTCACCGGGCCGATCGAACGCCAGGCGAGCGGCGTGGAGGAACTGGCGGCGGAGCCCGGCCGGCCCCTCTCCCCCGCCGTAGCGCACGTCGCCGGCGATCGGCAGCCCCAGGTAGGCCAGGTGCGCGCGGATCTGGTGCGTCCGGCCCGTGAGTGGGTGCAGCGCCAGCAGGGCGTACCCGCCACCGGCAGCGAGCTGCTCGTACTCCGTCGTCGAATCGCGGCCGCCGGCGACGACCGCCATTCGCTGACGATCGCGCGGATCGCGGCCGATCGGCGCCTCGATGCGGCCGCGCGTCGCCGGCGGCTCGCCGCGAACGAGCGCCAGGTACTCCTTCTCGACACTCCGGTCGCCGAACTGGCGCATGAGCGCGGCCTGCGCGGCATCCGTCTTCGCGACGACGATCAGCCCGCTGGTGTCCTTATCGAGCCGATGCACGATCCCGGGCCGCCCGACACCGGCGATCGACCCGAGCGGCTCGCCTCGCTCGATTGATCGGCCGAGGAGCGCGTTGACGAGCGTGCCGCTGCC
>DASSUW010000131.1:0-2509 GCA_035706585.1 Solirubrobacteraceae bacterium
ACGAGGACGCGAGCTGCTCGAGCACGATGTCCTCGACCTCGAGCCCGCAGCGCTGCACGCACTTGACGATGTTCTGCGCGGCGCTCTCGGCGCCGGTCACGATGTGCACGCGCGCCTCGAGACGCACGCCCGACATGCCGACCGGCTCGCGGATCCCCTCCTGGCCGTCGATGATGAATTCCTGCGGGAGGACATGGAGGATCTTCTGGTCGGCCGGGATCGGCACGGCCTGGGCCGCGTCCATGACGCGCGCGACGTCGCCGGCCGCGACCTCCTTGTCCTTGATCGCGACGATGCCGTGCGAGTTGAGGCTGCGCACGTGGCTGCCCGCGATGCCCGCGAACACGGTGCGGATCTCGACGCCGGCCATCAGTTCCGCCTCCTCGACGGCGCGCTGGATCGACTGCACGGTCGAGTCGATGTTCACCACGACGCCCTTCTTGAGGCCGCGCGAGGGGTGCGAGCCGAGCCCGATCACCTCGAGGCTGCCGTCGCCGTGCATCTCGCCGACGAGCGCGACGACCTTGGACGTGCCGATGTCGAGTCCCACGATCAGGTTGCGGTCGGAACGCTTAGCCATCGGTTCCCGGGTCTCCCTTCATCTGGTTGGCGACCGTGCGCGGGCCCGCGTCGCGGGGCTTGCGGCCGTCGCGCCAGCCGATCGCGAATCCGTTCGAGTAGCGCATGTCGACATAGCGGATCGCGGCGGCCTGGCCGGCGATCACCTGAGCGCCGAACTGCACGAAGCGGTCCATGCGCTCGTCCACCTGCCGGCGCCCGAGGCGCACGGTGACGCCCGTCGACAGGTCGAGCTCCCAGGCGCCGCGCGCGTCGAGGCGCAGCGCCGCGATGCGAAGCCCGAGCGCCCCGAGCCGGTCCTGCATCGCGAGGAAGCGCTGCGCGACCTGCCATTCCGTGCCCTCGGGCCCCTCGAGGCTCGGGAGCTCCGGCGGCACGTGGCGGACGCCCGTCGCGATCAGCTCGCCGCGCGTGTTGAGCAGGCCGTCCTCCCCCCAGCGCGCCGCGGCCTGCTGCTCGACGATCTCGATGCCGATGCGATCGGGCCAGATGCGCTGCACGCGCGCGCGATCCACCCAGGTGAGCGCCTCGACGGCCGTGCGGACGCGGTCGAGGTCGGCGCTCACGAAGCCGCCGCGCAGGGCGGCCTGCGCCGCCTGCTGGACCTCGACGGCGGTCACCCGCTGGAACGGGCCGTCGATCACGATGCTGCGCACCGGCCGGTCGAGCCCGAACGCGAGCAGGAGCCCGGCGGCCGCGAGCGCCGCGGCGATGCCCGCGGCGCGGGTCGCCCGCGTCCACTCGAGCGCGGGCCACTCGAATGGCCGTCCTTGCGACTGCTTGCGGCGGTTGCGGCTGCGCTTGCGGAGGAACGCCATGCCTACGCCCTCACCCGCGAGAAACTCGTCTCGAGCACGCGCCAGCAGAGCTCCTCGAATTCCATGCCCGCGGCGCGCGCCGCCATCGGGACCAGCGAGTGGCTCGTCATGCCGGGCACGGTGTTGATCTCGAGCAGGAGGCCCTTGCCGTCGGCGCCCGCCACGAAGTCGGCGCGGCCCCAGCCGGAGGCGCCGGCCGCGGCGAATGCCGCGAGCGCCGCGTCCTTCAGCGCGTCCTCGGCCCCGCGGTCGAGGCCGCAGGGAATCAGGTAGCGCGTGTCGTCGGCGAAGTACTTCGCCTGGTAGTCGTAGAAGGTGCGCGGCGTCTCGATGCGGATGGCCGGCAGCGCCTCGCCCTGCAGCACGGCGACGGTGTACTCCCCGCCCGTGATCCAGCGCTCCGCGATCACGACCGGGTCGAGCGCGGAGGCCGCGCGCCAGGCGGCGGGAAGCTCGGCTGCGTCCGTGACGCGGCTCATGCCGACGCTCGATCCCTGCGACGCCGGCTTCACCGCGAGCGGGAGCCCGAGCTGGTCGACGGCGCGGCGGAAGTCGGCCGCGCCGGTCAGCTGTACCCAGGGCGGCGTCGCGACGCCCGCGGCCTGCGCGAGCCGCTTGGTGCGCAGCTTGTCCATGCCGACCGCCGAGCCGAGGACGCCGCTTCCGGTGTAGGGCAGGCCCAGCCACTCGAGCGCGCCCTGCGCCGCGCCGTCCTCGCCGCCGGGCCCGTGCAGGATGATGAACACCCGGTCGAAGCCGGCCGTCACGAGCTCGGCCAGCGGGCGCTCGGCAGGGTCGAAGGCCGTCGCGTCGATGCCGCGCGCGAGGAGCGCCGCGAGCACGGCTTCGCCGGACATCAGCGATATCTCGCGCTCGGCGGAGGAGCCGCCCATGAGGAGCGCGACGCGGCCGAACTCCGAGGGATTGCTCACGCGGCGGTAGTCGACGCCGCTCGGGCGCAGGCGGCTCACGCGGCTTCTCCGAGGATCCGGACTTCGGGCACGAGCTTCACGCCGTGCACGCGCTCGACGGTCGCCTGCACGTGGCGGATGAGCGCCTCGAGGTCCGCGGCCGTCGCCTCGCCCCCGTTGATGATGAAGTTCGCGTGCTTC
>DASSUW010000132.1:0-15140 GCA_035706585.1 Solirubrobacteraceae bacterium
CGCAGCGTACCCTCGTCGCCGTGCGCGCCTACTACGAGTCGTTCTGGGAGGACGCGCCGCAGGACGCCGAGCCGTGGGCGTGGGCGCGCCGGCGGGCCCTGCTGCTCGGCGAGGCGCGCCCCGGCGAGCGGGTGCTCGACCTCGGTTGCGGCAGCGGCCGCTTCGTCGCGGCGCTGCGCGACGCCGGCGCCGACGCGGTCGGCGTCGAGCTCGCCGAGACGGCGCTCCGCCGCGCCGGCGCGAACGCTCCGGGCGCGGACCTGCGGCTGCTCGAGCCCGACGGGTCGCTGCCGCTCGATCACGGCAGCGTCGACCTCGTGTGGTGCTCGGAGGTGCTCGAGCACGTTCCGGACACCGCGCACCTGCTGCTCGAGGTGCGGCGCGTGCTGCGCTCGGGCGGCCGCCTGCTCGTCACCGTCCCGTTCCATGGCCGCGTCAAGAACGTCCTGATCGCGCTGCTGCGGTTCGACGCGCACTTCGATCCGCTCGGTCAGCACGTGCGCTTCTACACCGCCGGCTCGCTCGCGACGACGCTCGAGCGCTCGGGGTTCGCCGCCGTTCAGGTGCGGCCGTGGGGCGGCCCGCCGCTGCTGCGCACGGGCCTCACGGCGCGGGCGCTGCGGGTGTAGCGCCGGCGCGCGACGCCGCGACGATGTCCGAGGTCGACTGGGGCGCGTGCGGGTCGAGGTAGTAGGCCGCCTGGAACGCGCTCAGCGCGCCCTTCGGGTCCTGCAGCGCCGTCAGGCGCAGCTCGCCGAGCCGGCGCCACGCCTCGGCCGTCGCCGGCTCGAGCTCGACGGCCTTCTCGAGCGCCGCCTCCGCGTCCTGCGGACGCCCGCGCGCCTGGTCGATCGCGGCGAGCTCGAACAGCGGGTCGGCGGACAGCGGGTCGCGCTCGGTGGCGATGCGGGCGATGTCGGCCGCCGCGTCGGGCTGACCCTGGTCGAGCCGCTCGAACGCCGCGTCGCTCGCGTGCACCGCGCGCACGGGCTGGAACGCCGTCCACGCGGCGGCGAGCGCCAGCACGAGCACGAGCGCGGCGGCCACGCCGTGCAGTGGCGGCACGCTGTTGGCGAAGCGCTCCAGGCGGCTCGCGTGCGGCCACGTGCCGGGCGGGCGCGCGGGACCGTCCGGATGCTCGAGCCGGTGGCGCAGCGGGCCGCGACCCACGACCCAGCCCGCGCACAGGATCGCGACGCCGGCGTTGGCGGGAACGAACCAGGTCCAGTCGACGGTCGAGTGGACGGCGAACACGATCACGACGACCGCGAGCGTGACCATGCCGACGCGTTCGGCGTCGAACGGCAGGCCGCGATCGCGCCGGCGCACGCCGGTCGCCCGCGCGGCGGCCGCCAGCCAGGCGATCGCCGCGAGCAACGAGGCGGCCAGGCCGGCCCAGCCGAGGTCGGCGAGCGTCTGGACGACGTACCCGTGGGCATGGCGCACCGCGAGCGCGTCGGTGCGGAAGCGCGTGCGCACCGTCCCGTAGCCCCCGGCGCCGACGCCCACCCACGGCGACGTCGCGTGCACGTCGATCGCCTCCTTCCAGTAGCGCGCGCGGACCGACGACGTGGCGGTCAGGCGGTCGGGCGTATTGGCCGGCGTCTGGGCATTGGGGTCGGTCAGCTGGTCCCAGGTCTTGGAGACCTGACCGTCGATGCCGCCGTCCGCGCGGGCGAGCGCGATCAGCGCGACGATCGGCAGCAGCGCCAGCACGCCGAGCGCGGCGCGGCCGGCCAACCGGCGCGTGCGCGGCGTCGGCGGCCGCTGGGCGACGGCGAAGTGCGCGGCGAGGCCGCCGACGAGCAGCACGACGGCCATCAGCACGAGCAGCGCGCCGAACTCGTGCCCGGCGTCGACGCGGGCCGCGATCGGCGCCTCGTCGGTCGTCAGCCCGTCCTGCGAGAACGCCCACGCGACGACGGGCGCGGCGCCGAGCACGCCGGCCGCGAGCGCGCCCAGCGCCCGCAGCCGCAGCGGCACGATCGCCATCCACAGCGCGACCCCGATCACGAGCGCGGCCAGCGCGCCGCGCGAGTAGGACAGCATCAGGCAGACGAACAGGATCGCCATCGCCGGCCACGCCAGCGCGTTCACCGCCGCATGGCCGGACCGCCGGGCGGCGAGCCACAGCATCGGCGGCGCCCCGAGCGCCGCCATCAGGCCCACCGAGTTCCAGTACGCGAACGGCTCGCGCAGGCGCGCGTACGTCTCCTCGGGCGCGAGCGAGGCGGGGAAGACCTTCGTCAGCAGCGCCCACGTGCAGACGACCAGGCATCCGATGCCCACGCCCGCCACCATCCCCGCCCAGCGCCCGGGCAGCAGCCGGACCAGCGCGACGCCGGCGGCGAAGACGGCGAGGTAGGCCATCGTCCGGTTCGCCTCGATCCACGAGTCGCCCGGGACCAGCGACCACAGGATCGACAGCGCGGTGTAGACGGCCAGCACCGCGAACGCGAGCAGCGGACCGCCGCCGTACAGCGGCCACTCCGCCGTCCGCGGCCGGCGCAGCAGGGCCGCGGCGACGAGGCCCGCCCCGGCGAGCATCATCGCGATCAGGACATTCGTGGTGCGCTCGAGCCGCAGCCCGCCCGCGGCCGCGAACGACGCCAGCGCGACCGCGATCGCCACGCCCGTCGCCAGGCCCGCGCTCCCCGAGACGTCGGGGATCGGGATCGTGACCGTGCGGCGCCGGCGGGCGCTGGGGCTAACCGGATCGGCCAGGGATGACACGGCTCAGAGCGGACAGTCGGCCGGCGCCACGGCGCGCGAACGGCGCGATCGCGCCCACCGCCGCCACGGCGAGGAGCGCGAGCGCGACGATCAGCGTCGTCGGCAGGTCGTTGCGCAGCGAGCCGACACCCGGGGACACCTTGCGGCCGGCGATCTCCAGCGGCTGGCCGCCGCCGGTGGCCGCCGCCTCGAGGGCCTGGCGATCGGCGTCGGTCGACGGCGTCAGCGGCTCGCCGCCGCTGCCGCCACCGCCGCCGGGGCCGGCGCCCGGAGCGCCGGGGCTGCCGCCGCTGCCCCCGTTCCCGCCGCTGCCGCTGTCGACGGCTCCGGCCAGGAGCGCCCGGGTGAGCACGTCGCGGCAGTTCGAGTACTGGTCGATGTCGTCCGGGATGTTGTTGCGGGCGTCCCGGATCTGGCTCGGCGTGTAATCGCCGGTCAGCCGGCCCTCCTGGCACTCGCGCAGGATCTTGGTGCGCGTGCTGTCCGCGAGGGCGGCGGGCGCGCCGACGAGCAGCGCCAGCAGGCATGCGACGAAGGCCGTTCGCAGCATCGGGCGGAGCACGCTAGCAGCCGTCCTGAGCCCGTCCGGCGCCTACGGAGGCGAGCGCGCGCGCCATTCCGTCGGCCCACGCAGCGTGGCTGTGGGCCTTCACGGCGTCGCGCCCGGCGGCGCCCAGGCGCGCGCGCAGCGCCGGGTCGTCGTGCAGGCGCCGGAGCGCCGCGGCGAGCGCGTCCTCATCGCCGGCGGGGACGACGAGTCCGGTGCGTTCGTGCTCGACCAGCCCGCCGGCGGCGGCGCCGACCGCGTCGGTCGCGATCACGGGAACTCCCTGGTTGAAGGCTTCGTTGGCCACCAGTCCCCACGGCTCGCGGAAGTCGCGCGTGGGGATCGACGGTATGACCACAACGTCGGACCCCGCGTAGAAGTTGCGCAGCGTCTCGGCGTCCGCCGGCCCTGCGAGCATGGCCGCGCCGGTGGCGGCGGCCCGGGCTCGGATCGGACCGCCGCCGACCAGAACCAGCGCGGCTGATGGTGCTGACAAGCCCGATGAACGCCAGGCCCGAAGGAGCACCGCGACACCTTTTTCCCGCGCCAATCGACCGGCAAACAACGCCTGGAACGGCGCGTGTCTGAGCGGTGACGCGGGGGCTGCCCAGAACGCGTCGTCGACGCTCTGCGGCGCCTCGATCACTGGTCCGCGGGCGCCCTTGCCGCGCACGTACGCGCTCACGTGCGGGCCGTAGGTGACGATCGCGTCGGCGCTGCGGTACAGGTGGCGCAGCGGGAGGTAGGACAGCGCGTGGGCGGCGGTGCGCGGGTGCGCCCAGATCGTCGCCCACAGCACGAACGGCACGCCGGCGCGGCGGGAGCCGAGCCAGGCGGCAGGGAGCGCGACGCGGCCGGACAGCCCGGCGACGACCGCGCGGTAGTGGCCCGAGGCCGCGAGCCGCAGCACGCCGCGCTGGCTCGGGTGGATGACCGGGAACCGCAGCGCCTCGCCGCGCCCGGTGCCCGCGCCGCCCCCGTGGCGCACGTCTCCGCCGATCAGCGCGAACACCACGTCCTCGCGCTCGTGCAGCGCCGCGAACGCGCCGACCCGGAACGGCGGCGCGTAGTTGGTGACGAACAGGACGGGGCGGTTCACCGGCGCAGCCGGTCGGCGTTCGTCCCGAGGCTGCGGCCGAGCGCGCGGGCGACGTGGTGGGTGAGCGAGCGCAGCGTCTGGACTTCGAGCCCCTCGCGGCGCATGAACGCGCGGTCGGCCGCGACATCGCCGCGCACGCGCCCCGCCAGGTAGCGCGGCGTCAGCGGCTCGCGCAGCCCGTTGACCCGGGCGAGGGCGCGGAAGTCGTCGAAGTAGCGGCGGAACGCCCGCAGCGGCGGCAGGTCGTGCGAATGGATCGCCTCGGCGTCCGGCACGTAGGCCTTGGCGAGGCCGGCAGCGAGCATGGCGCGCGCGAGCGCCATGTCCTCGGCGTACTCGACCCGTGGGAACGGGACGCGCTCCCACGCCCCGCGCGCGACGGCGCCGTTGGCGCTGCTGAAGAACTGCGCCCGGCCGCCGGGCGCCGCGTCGCGGTCGACCTGCTCGCCGCCGAAGCGGGCGAACAGCTCGAGCAGCTCGCGCCGGACCATCGGGCTCGACCCGGCGCGCGGGCGCTGCGGGCCGAACACGAGCGCCACGTCGTCGGCGAGCGTGAAGCCGTGCAGCAGCGCCGCCAGCCAGCCGGGGCCCGCGGGCACCGAGTCCTGCGTGAGGAACGCGACGTGGTCGCCGGTGGCGAGCTTCATCAGCGCGTTGCGCGTGTCGCCGTGGTTGAACGCGGCCGGCGCGATCCGCTCGACGCGCGCGCCGTGGCGGCGGGCGAGCTCCGCCGACCCATCGGTCGAGCCCGAGTCGATCACGACCAGCTCCAGCGGCCGGTCGACCCGCTGGACCGCCACGGCAGCGAGCACCTCGGCGAGCAGCGGGCCGCCGTTGAGGACCGGGATCGCGACGGAGGCCGTGGGCATCGCGAACCTATGATGGCGGCGTGCCGCTCGACGTCGCGGTCCAGGTCGTCAACTACCGCACCCGGCGGCAGCTCGAGGCCTGCCTGGCGACCGTGCTGGCCGACGTCGCCGGGCTCGACCACCGCGTCCTCGTGCTCGACAACGCGTCGGGCGACGACCTGTCCGCGCTCGCCGCGGCGCATCCCGCGGTCGAGTTCGTCGACTCCGAGCGCAACGTCGGCTTCGGCGCCGGCCACAACCTGCTGGCGGCGCGGCACGACGCGCGGGCGCTGCTGATCCTCAACCCCGACACGGAGATCGTCGAGCCGCGCACCGTCGAGCGCCTGCTGGCGGCGCTGCGTGACGGCGTCGCGGCGGTCGGGCCGCAGCTCGTGTCGGCGAGCGGCGCGGTCGACCCGCGCGACCACGGCGAGCTGCACGGGTTCCGGGCACGCGTGGCGCTGGCGGCGGGCGACAGCCACTACCGGCGCCGCGACGCGCCCGCCGACGTCGCCTGGGTGTCGGGCGCCGCCTGCCTGGTCGACCGCGCCGCGTTCGACGCGGTCGGCGGCTTCGACCCCGAGTTCTTCCTGTTCAAGGAGGAGGAGGATCTGTTCATGCGGATCCGCGAGCGCGGCGGCCGGGTGCTCTATCTGCCGACCGTGCGCGTGCGGCACGAGGGCGGTGTCGTCGCGTCGCGCGCCGAGCACATGCCGGCATCGGTGGCGCGGTTCGCGGCCAAGCACGCGCCGCGGCGGCGGGTGCTCGCGCCGCTGCACCGCGCCGTCACCGTCTGGGGAGGGCGGCTCGACCGCCTGCTGGGACGCTGATCCTGCTCCTGCACAACCGCTACCGCGTGCCCGGCGGCGAGGAGCGCGCGGTCGACGACCTCGCGTGGCTGATCGAGACCGAGCTCGGAGAGGACACCGCTCTGGTCACCCACGACTCTGCCCGGCTCACGTCCGCTCGCGCGGCTCTCGGCCTCCTCCGCGGCGGTCTGCCCGGCGACGTCTCGGCCGCGGTGCGCGGCGCCCGCGTCGTCCATGCGCACAACGTCTGGCCGGCATTCGGGTGGCGCGCGCTCGCCGACGCCCGGCGCGCCGGCGCCCGGGTCGTGCTGCACCTCCACAACTACCGGCTCGTGTGCGCGGTGGCGACGTGCTTCACGCACGGCGAGGACTGCACGCGCTGCCATGGGCGCAACACGGCGCCCGGCGTCGCCCTCAACTGCCGCGGTTCGCGTGCGGAGGCGGTGGTCTACGGGGCCGCGCTGTCGCTCTGGCAACGCCGGCTCGTGGAGAGCGTCGACGCGTTCGTCGTGCCGTCACGGTTCGCCCTGCAGCGGCTCCACGATCTCGGGGCGCCGCTGGGCGACCGCGCCCGCGTGATCCCGTCGGTCCAGCGGACGTTCGCGTCCGCGTCGCCGGCCGCCGACGGTGGGTACGCGCTCGCGGCGGGGCGGCTCTCGCCGGAGAAGGGGTTCGCCGACGCGATCGCCGCGTGCGCCCGCGCCGGCGTGCCGCTGGTCGTGGCCGGCGACGGCCCGCAGGCCGACGAGCTGCGCGCGGCGGCCGGCCCCGACGTGCGCTTCACCGGCCGCGTGACGCCGGGCGAGCTGGCCGCGCTCCGGCGCGGCGCGGGGCTGGCGATCGTGCCGTCGCGCTACGCCGAGATCCTCCCGCTCGCCGCGCTCGAGGCGATGGCGGCGGGGTTGCCGGTCGTGGCCGCGCGCGCGGGCGGTCTGGCCGAGGCCGTGCCGGCCGAGGGGTTGTACGAGCCCGGCGACGTCTCCGCCCTCGCGGCGCGGGTTGGCGCGCTGTTCGGCGACGCGGGAGCGGGCGAGCGTGCGCTCGCTGCCGCCCGAGCGCTGTGCGCGCCCCCCGTGGTCGCCGCCGCGCTGCGGGACGTGTACGACGGCGGGCATTGAAGGAGCCGGGATCGGCCGCGCCGCTCCCTCATCGGCGCAGCGCCGAGCGGCAACGCGCCACCGTGGCGCGTTTACGTCGCATAGCGACGTGTTTGCGCCACTGGCGGGTTCGCGACCCGCTGAGACCGCGCGACGGCTCAGAGCTGCGGCGCGCCCAGATGCCGCGTCGTCCCGCGCAGATCGAGCACCTGCGGGGCGCGCTCCACGACGGCGCCGTGGTCCACGCTCGGGTGCGCGGTGACGATCACGGCGAGGTCGATGCCGTCCAGCGCCTCGTCGAGCGCGACGCTCTGCAGGTCGTGCTCGCTCAGCTCGGGCACGTGCGGGTCGTGGTAGCGGACGTCGGCGCCGCCCTTGCGCAGCAGCTGGATGATCTTCAGCGCCGGCGACTCGCGGATATCGCCCACCCCGGCCTTGTAGGACACCCCGAGCAGCAGCACGCGCGAGCCGCGGACCGGCTTGTGGGCGTCGTTGAGCGTCTGCTCGATCTTGTCCATGCAGAAGTACGGCATGTACTGGTTGACCTTGCCGGCGAGCTCGATGAACTCGGTCGACAGGTCGTACTCGCGCGCCTTCCACGCCAGGTAGAACGGGTCGACGGGCAGGCAGTGGCCGCCCATCCCGGGGCCGGGCTCGAAGCGCGTGAACCCATACGGCTTGGTCGCGGCGGCGTCGATGACCTCCCAGATGTCGATGTCCATCCGGTCGGCGAGGATCGCCAGCTCGTTGACGAGCGCGATGTTGACCGAGCGGAAGATGTTCTCGAGCAGCTTGGAGAGCTCGGCGACCTCGGGGGTCGAGACGCGCACGACGTGATCGCACACGCGGCCGTACACGGCAACGGCCCGGTCGGTGCACGCGGGCGTGAGGCCGCCGACGACCTTCGGCGTCGTGCGCAGCGTGTAGTCGGTCCGGCCCGGGTCGACCCGCTCGGGCGAGAACGCGAGCGCGAAGTCCTCCCCGGCGCGCAGGCCCGACTCCTCGAGCATCGGCACGAGGTGCTCGCGCGTGGTGCCCGGGAACGTGGTCGACTCGAGCACGATCAGCTGGTCGCGCTTGACGACGCCGGCGAGCGCCTGGGCGGCCGACTGCAGCGGCCCGAGATCGGGCTCGCGGTTGCGGGTCAGCGGCGTCGGGACGCACACGAGGATCGCCTCGGCCCCGTGCAGCTCGACGGCGCGGGTCGTGAACTGGATCGAGGCCAGCACGGCCTGCAGCCGCTCGTCGGAGATGTCCTCGATCGGGGAGCGGCCCGCCGCGAGCGTGGTCACGCGCGCATGGTCGACGTCGACGCCGATGACGTTCTCGCCCGCCTCGGCGAACGCGACGGCGAGCGGCAGCCCTACGTATCCGAGTCCCACGATGCCGATGCTCACGTTGCTTCCTCGATCTGCGTCAGTGTCACGGTCCGCGCCGGCGCCCCCGCGCGGACCTCGTCGTGCCAGAAGACGGTAGCGGCGAGCGCCTCCGGCAGGGTGAGACGCGGCTGCCACCCGAGCCGCTCGCGGGCCTTCGACGCGTCCAGCCGCAGCGGCGGCGCCTCGACGGCGTGTCCCTCGGAGACGTCCACCGTCAGTGGCCAGCGCGCGCGCACCTGGTCGACGACCCAGGCGACGGTCTCGGCGCCGTCAGGCCCGAAGTTCCAGGCTTCGGCATATCCGGATGATTCGAACAGGCGCTCGGCGAGGCGCAGGTAGCCGGCCAGCGGGTCGAGCACGTGCTGCCAGGGCCGCACGGCGCCGGGATGCCGCAGCGTCACGGGCGTGCCGCGCTCGCTGGCGCGCACGAGATCGGGCAGCAGGCGGTCGCGCCCCCAGTCGCCGCCGCCGATCACGTTGCCGGCGCGCGCCGTCGCCACCCGCACTCCGAGCGCCTCCCGGTAGGACGCCGCCACGTGCTCCTGCGCCGCCTTGGACGCCGCGTACGGCTCGCCGCCGCCGAGCGGATCGCCCTCGCGATGCGGGCCGGGACCGGGGGCGTAGCACTTGTCGCTGGTCACGCAGACCACGGCGGCGTCGCGTGCGGCGCCGAGCACGTGCGCCGTGCCGACCACGTTCGTGCTGAACGTGCCGGCCGGATCCTCGAGCGCCGCGCGGACGATCGGCTGCGCGGCGAGGTGGAACACGACCTCGGCACCGGCCGCCGCGCGCGCGACCGCGTCGGCGTCGCGCACGTCGCCCCGGAGGTCGTCGCACAGCTCGGCCACGCGGGCCAGCTCGAACAGCGACGGCGCGGTCGGCGGCGGCCCGGAGAAGCCCGTGACCCGCGCGCCGAGCGCGTGCAGCCACAGCGTCAGCCACGCGCCCTTGAACCCCGTGTGCCCGGTGACGAGCACGCGGCGCCCGTCCCAGAATCCGCTCACCGGCCCAGGAGCTTCAGATCCGCGTCGACCATCAGCTCGATCAGCTCCCGGAAGCCGGTCCGCGGCTGCCAGCCGAGCTCGCGCCGCGCCTTCGACGCGTCGCCGACCAGCCGGTCGACCTCCGCCGGCCGCTTGAGCGCGTCATCCACCACGACGTACCGCTCCCAGTCCAGGCCGACGCGCTCGAACGCGATCTGCGCGCATTCGCGCACGCTGTGGGTCTCGCCGGTGGCGATCACGTAGTCGTCGGCGCGGTCCTGCTGGAGCATCAGCCACATCGCCTCGACGTAGTCGACCGCGTACCCCCAGTCGCGCTCGGCGTCGAGGTTGCCGAGCCGCAGCTCGCGCGCGCGCCCGAGCTTGATCGCCGCCGCGTGCCAGCTGATCTTGCGCGTCACGAACTCGAGCCCCCGCCGCGGGCCTTCGTGGTTGAAGAGGATGCCCGAGCAGCCGAACAGCCCGTAGGACTCGCGGTAGTTGACCGTGATGTGGTGCCCGTAGGCCTTCGCGACGCCGTACGGCGAGCGCGGATAGAACGGCGTCGCCTCGTTCTGCGGCACCTGGCGGACCTTGCCGAACATCTCGCTCGATGACGCCTGGTAGAAGCGCGCGTCGGGGCACGTCTCGCGGACCGCCTCGAGCATCCGCGTCACGCCGACGCCGGTGAACTCGGCGGTCAGGGTCGGCTGGATCCAGGACACCGCGACGAACGACATCGCGGCGAGGTTGTAGACCTCGTCGGGCCGGCACGCGCGCAGGGCGTCGACGAGCGAGCGCTGGTCGAGCAGGTCGCCCTGGTGGAGCGTGATGCGGTCGCGCAGGTGCTCGATCCGCTCGAACCGCTCGGTCGAGGACCGCCGCACCATGCCGTGGACCTCGTAGCCCTTGTCGAGGAGCAGCTCGGCGAGGTGAGAACCGTCCTGACCGGTGATCCCGGTGATCAGCGCGCGCTTCACCCGGTCCATCCACCGCGCCGCTCGAGCTCGGCCACCGCGCGCTCGTACTCGCCGGTGGTCCCGATGTCGAACCAGTCGGCATCCGAGCGGTAGTAGGCGACGTGCTCGCCCGCCGCGAGCATCCGCTGGACCAGCTCCGGGAACGAGCACGGCCCGTCGGCCGGCAGGTGGTCGAGCGCGCGCGGCTCGTAGGCGTAGATGCCCATGCTCACGTCGTACGTGAGCGCCGGCTTCTCGTTGTAGGCCAGGACGCGATCGCCGTCGAGCTCGAGCACGCCGAGGTCGATGTCGACGCGGCGGCCCTGGACCGCGATCGTGAGCGCCGCGCCGCTGTCGCGGTGGTGGGCCATCAGGTCGCCGTAGTCGAGCGTCGTGAGGATGTCGCCGTTCATCGCCAGGAACGTCGTGTCGAGCCCCGGGACCACGCGCAGGGCGCCCGCGGTGCCGAGCGGCTCCTCCGGCTCCCAGTGCCAGCCGAGGTCCAGCCCCTCGGGCAGCACGGTGCCGTCGCTGAAGTAGACGCGGATCAGATCGCCGAGGTGGCCGACGCACAGATCGACGCGCTCGAAGCCGGCCGCCGCGAGCTGGCGGAGGATGATCTCGAGGATCGGGCGGTCGCCGATCGGGAGCAGCGGCTTGGGCAGGATCGTCGTGTACGGCCGCAGCCGCATCCCGAGTCCACCGGCGAGAACGACGGCCCTCATCCGCGCGCCAGCCTACCGATACCCTGGCCCGATGCCCGGCTGGAAGGTCCCGCTGGCCGACGTGACCGTGCCCGAGGCCGACATCGCGCTCGTCGCCGACGTCTTCCGCTCCGGCTGGCTCAGCATGGGCCCGCGAACGGCCGATTTCGAGCGCGCGCTGGCCGAGTACACCGGCGCCCGCCACGCGCTCGCGACCGCCAACGGCACCGCGGCGCTGCACCTGATGTGCCTCGCCGCCGGCTTCGGGCCGGGCGACGAGGTGATCGTCCCGTCGCTCACGTTCGTGGCGAGCGTGAACGCGATCGCCTACACGGGCGCGACGCCGGTGTTCGTCGACATCGGCGCGCTCGAGCGCCCGTGGCCGACCGCCGGCGTCGTCGCGGCCGCGATCACGCCGCGCACCCGCGGCGTGATGACCGTCGCCTACGGCGGCCACCCGGGCGAGGTCGCCGCGATCCGCGAGCTCGCCGCCGCCCGCGGGCTGACGCTGCTCGAGGACGCGGCGCACGCGATCGGCGTCCGCCACGAGGGCCGCCACGTCGGCACGTTCGGCGCCGCCGGCGCGTTCTCGTTCTTCTCCAACAAGAACCTCGCGATCGGCGAGGGCGGCGCCGTGGTCACCGACGACGACGCGCTCGCCGAGCGGATGCGCCTGGCCCGCTCGCACGGGATGACGACGCTGACGTGGGACCGCCACCGCGGCCATGCCTCGTCCTACGACGTCGTCGCGCTCGGCTTCAACTACCGCATCGACGAGCCGCGGGCCGCGCTGGCGACCGCGCGCCTCGCCCGCCTCGACGAGGAGAACGAGCGCCGCGCCGAGCTGGTCCGCCGCTACCGCGCACGCCTGCCGGAGGGGGTCGTGCCGACCGCGCCGGGCGGGTTGCACCTGTTCACCGTGGTCGTCGACGGGGGCCGCGATGCCGTGCGTGAGGCGCTGGCGCGGCGCGGCGTGCAGACGAGCGTGCACTACCCGCCCGCGCACCGCTTCTCGATCTACGCGGGCAAGACCCTGCCGGTGACCGAGGCGTACGCGGCGCGGACGCTCACGCTGCCGCTGTTCGCGGGCATGACCGAGGCGCAGCAGGACCTAGTGCTCGACGCGCTGGGCGTCGCGCAGCCAGCCGGCCGTCTGGGCGATTCCCTCGTGCACGCCGATCCGGGCGCGCCAGCCGAGTAGCCGCTCGGCCTTCTCGACCGACGGCCAGCGGCGCTGGACGTCGACCGCGAAGCTCGGCAGGTGCTCGAGCTCGAGCTCGTCCGGGTCGTTGCCGGCGGCCTCCCAGCAGATCCGCGCGATCTCGGCGACCGTGCGCTCGTCGGAGGCGGAGATGTTGAAGTCCTCGTTCAGGCCCGCCGGGTGCGCGGTGGCGGTGACGATGCCGTCGGCGATGTCGTCGACGTGGGTCAGCGTCCGCGTCTGCTCGCCCGAGCCGAAGATCGGCAGCGGCCGCAGCCGCGCGAGCGACTTGCGCAGCAGGTCGGGCACCGCGTGCGCGATGCCGGGCTCGTCCTCGGGCATCTCACCCGGGCCGTAGGCGTTGAACGGGCGGCAGATCGTGAACGGCAGGCCGTGCTCGTCGTGCGCCGCGCGGCAGTAGACCTCGCCGGCGAGCTTGGACCACCCGTACGCCGACCGCGGCGGCGGGCAGTCGGGGAGGTACTCCTCGGTCGTCGGGAACTGGTCGGCGCGCTCGAACACCATGCTCGACGACACGTACGTGAAGCGCTCGACGCCCTCCTCCAGGGCAGCCCGGAAGACGCCGTTGTAGAGCGCGTGGTTGACCTCGGTGAGCGTGAACGGGAGCTTGTGGAAGTTCGCGATGCCGCCGACGATCGCCGCCAGGTGGATCACGTGCGAGCAGCCGCGGATCGCGCGCCGCGCCTCCTCGACGTCGCGCAGGTCGCCGGTGTGGACCGCCGCCCCCTCGCGCATCCAGTCCGGCGCCGGCCGCTGGTCGGACACGCGGATCTCGAAGTCGGGATCGCCGAGCAGGCGCCGCACGACCGCCGAGCCGATCGTGCCGGCCCCGCCGGTCACCAAGACGCGACTCACGCTCGCAGGGCCGCCACTTCGCTCGCGTAGGCGAACACCTGGGCGGCGCCGAACGCGTTCCAGGGGTCGACGACGAGGCAGTCCTCGCCGGCCCGCTCGGCGATCGCGCGCAGCGCCTCCGGCGTCGAGTACGCGCTGTGGTTGGTCGCCACGATCACGACGTCGGCGCCGCTCACCGCCTCCTCGAAGCCGACCGTCGGGGTGGCGACCACCGGGTCGTGGACGGCGACGTCGGCGAGCTCGCGCTCCAGCAGCCGCACGAGCTTGTGCGACAGCGAGTCGCGCTCGTCGTCGGTGTCGCGCTTGAACGCGAGGCCGAGCACGGCGACCTTGCGCTCGCGCAGCGACCCGAGCCGCCGCTTGACGCCGTCGACGAGGAACAGCGGCACGCTCTCGTGCACGCGCGAGACGCCGAGCAGCATCCCCGGCCCGTTCGACTTCTCCTCGCTGAACGCGAAGTCCTTGCGCAGGCACGTGCCGGCCGTGAGACCGGGCGCCGCGATCCCGCCGCGCGGATAGTCGCGGTTGATCAGCTCGATCACGTCGAACACGTTCGCGCCGTAGCGCTCGCAGTCCATCATCAGCAGGTTCGGGAGCGCGAACGTCGCGTAGCGCAGGATGTTGGTCCAGATCTTCGCGAGCTCCGCCTGCACGGGCGTCGTCTGCGTGACCGGGGCGCCGAGGCGCTCGAACAGCCGCGCCGCGCGCTCGCCCGACGCCTCGCCGACGCCGCCGACGATGCACGGCAGCGTCCCGATCTCCTCGAGGAACCGGTCGGCCGCGATCCGCTCGGGCACGTGCGCGACGAAGATGTCCTCGCCGACCTGCAGGCCGCGGTGCTTCTCCAGGTAGCCGGCCACGAAGTCGGTCGTGCCGGGCGCGACCGTCGAGCGCAGCACCAGCAGCTGGCCCGCTCGCAGGACCGGCAGCAGGTCGTCGAGCACCGAGCGGATCGCGCCCATGTCGATCTCGATGTGCGAGAACGACGGCGTCCCGAGCGTCAGCACGATCGCGTCCGCCTGCGCGGCGTCGGCCGCGTGTGCGGAGAGCTCGAGCGTGACCCGGCTCAGCAGCTCGTCGGCGCCCGGCTCCTTGAACGGCATGCGGCCCGAGCGCACGGCGTCGAGCCGGTCGGTGTCCTTGTCGACGCCGAGCACGCTCAGCCCCGCGTCGGCGAAGCACAGCGCCAGCGGCAGGCCCACGCGGCCCAGGCCGATCACGGAGACGTCCATCGCGCCCCGGAGGCTAGCGGGAGGTCCGGTGGCGCAGGTACTGCCGCACGAACCCGACCACGAAGCGCGGGTTGTAGCGCAGGTAGCGCCGCCACAGCCGCCGCGGCTCCTGGGCGAGCCGGAACAGCCACTCGAGGCCTGAGCGCTGCATCCAGGCCGGCGCCTGCGGGATCAGGCCGGCATGGAAGTCGAACGCGGCGCCGACGCCCACGAGGACCGGCGCGCTCAGCCGGTGCCGCATCCGCGCCATCCACTTCTCCTGCTTGGGCACGCCGAGGCCGACCCACACCACGTCGGCGCCGGAGCGCTTGATGTCGGCCGCGACGGCCTCCTCCTCGGCGTCGGTCAGCTCCCGGAACGGCGGCGCCTGGCCGCCGACGATCCGCAGTCCGGGATAGCGCAGCCGCAGCGAGCGCGCGAGCTGGGCCAGCGCGCCCGGGTTGCGGCCGCCGTAGAGGTAGAAGCGCCGCCCCGTGCGCGCCGCGCGCGCGCAGGCCGCCTCCATCAGGTCCGGCCCGTACACGCGATCCTCGAGCGGGTGGCCCAGCGCGCGCAGCGCCCACACGAGCGGCTGGCCGTCCGGGACCGTGAAGTCGGCGGAGAGGACCGCCGCGCGCAGCGCCGGGTCGTCGTGCGTCGCCATCACGGTGTGCGTGGCGGCGACGCAGACGTAGCC
>DASSUW010000133.1:0-11492 GCA_035706585.1 Solirubrobacteraceae bacterium
GCCAGCAGGCTGCGAGCTAGCGCAGCCACGTCCGCATGATGGCGTTCGTGAAGCCGAGGCCGTAGCGCAGGACCGCGGGCTTCTTGGAGTGACCGTGGATCCGGCGGTCGACGGTCACCGGCACCTCGGTCGCGGGCACCCCGCGCTTGATCGCCTCGATCATGAACTCGGAGGTGTGGAACTGCTCCTGGCGCAGCACGAGCTGGGGGAGGACGGTGGCGCGCACGGCGCGGTAGCCGTTCGAGCAGTCCGACACCTTCGTGCGCGTGATCAGCGACACGAGCCGGTTGAAGAAGATGATCCCCATCTCGCGCGCGACCGTGTTCGCGTCGGCGTGGCCGAGCACGCGCGAGCCGTGCGCGACGTCGACGGTCCCGTCGGCGATCGGGCCGACCAGCCGCTCCATCTCCTCCGGGCGGTGCTGGCCGTCGGCGTCGAGCGTGACGACGATCCGCGCCCCCGAGTCGACCATCAGGCGGTAGCCGGTCCGCAGCGCCGCGCCGCCGCCGAGGTTGGTGGCGTGGCGGGCCACCGCGGCGCCGTACTCGCGCGCGATCTCGCCCGTACGGTCGCGCGAGCCGTCGTCCACGACGAGGACGGCGGTGCCGATCCCGCACACCGACTCGGGGATCCGCGGGAGCACCTGCCCGATGTTGTCCTCCTCGTTGTATGCCGGGACCACGACCGCCACGCGATCCCTGAACCGCTCAGGCAGCCCAGCGTTGCGGAATTCGTCCCATGCGATGCCCTCCAACGCCGCCGACAGCTTGCGCTCGATCCGCCCGTTCTGAACGAGCGAGCGCACCGTGAGCAGGAACAGCACGACGACCGCGAACACGGCCAGGCCGAGGATCCGCCCGCCGTTGCCGCGCTCGAACGAGAACGCGCTCAGCGCCGAGTCCAGCAGGTCGGTGCCGGCCACGACGAGCAGCGCGAGGGCCGACGCGAGCAGCAGCAGCACGTCGCCGTTGCGCAGCGTGCGCCGGCGGGCGACCGCGAAGCCGATCAGCGCAACACCGATCGCCAGGCCGAGGATGCGTAGCGCTGACAGCTCCAAGGCGCCCGCAGCATAGCGGCGCTCCCGGCGACGCCTTCGCGCTGCAGCGCCCGACGCGGCCGCTGCCAATTTCGCCGCGAGCGGCCGATTACCGGGGCATGACTCGCACCATCGCCGTTCTCGTCTCGCTGTTCGCCCTTGCGCTGCCCGCCGCCGCGACCGCCCGCACGCTCGTGGGCACGCCCGGCAAGGACCGCCTCGCCGGCGGCTCCAAGGGCCCGCACGTCATCAACGGCGACGGCGGCGGCGACCGGATCCACGGCGGTCCGTTCGCCGACCGGCTGCTCGGCGAGTGGGGCGGCGACGACATCTACGGCCGCCGCGGCGACGACTTCATCGACGGCGGGTCGGGCGGCGACATCCTCGTCGGCGGGGGCGGCAACGACGCCGTCGCCGGCGGCTTCGGCGGCGACAAGATCGCAGGCGGAAAGGGCGACGACTTCCTCGACGGCGGCGCGGCGGGCGACGACATCGACGCCGGTCCCGGCAACGACACCGTCCACGGCGGCAGCGGAACCGACCAGATCGTCGGTGGCGCCGGCAACGACACGCTGTACTCGGATTCCAGCGGCGACTACATCTACGCCGGTGACGGCAACGACGTCGTGTACGTCAACAACGGCTCGGCGGTCAACATGGTCGACTGCGGCGCCGGGTCCGACGTGCTGCACATCAACCCACAGGGCATGCGCGGCGGCTACTCGAACCAGCGCTCGCTGCGCGAGGGCCGCTTCACGGGCTGCGAGCGGATCCTCGAGACGCCGCCGGTCGTGGACCCGGACGAGGGCATCAAGGTCATGACGGCCGACCACGGCGGCACCGCCCGCGGCACCGATCGCAACGACAACCTGCTCGGCTCCTACGGGTCGGACACGATCTTCGGCTTCGGCGGCAACGACATCATCTGGGCCAACCGCAAGCCCGACGGCCGCAGCAGCGGCGTCGACCGGGTCGACGCGGGCGCGGGCGACGACACCGTCTACGGCGCCTCGCGCGGCGGTGAGACCTACATCGACGGCGGCGACGGCAACGACTACCTGCAGGGCGGCGGCGAGACCGCCACCAACCACATCGTGGGCGGCGCCGGCGCGGACACGATCCGGTTGACCGGGCATGGCTTCAACGAGGTCGACGCCGGTCCCGGGGACGACATCGTCTACGCATACAACAAGGAGCGCGTGCGCATCGTCTGCGGTCCGGGCAAGGACCTCGTGAAGATCGGCTACAACCGCCGCGTCCGCACGCGCGGGTGCGAGAAGGTGTCCCGCCGCTACCGCTGAGTGGCTAGGCTGCACGCCGTGGATCTTCTGCGGCGGGCAGTCGTCCCGGCGCTGTGCGTGCTGGCCCTCGCACCCGGCGTCGCTGTGGCTCGAACGATCGTCGGTACCCCCGGGCGGGACCACCTGGCCGGCGGTCCCAGGGAGGCGCACGTCATCAACGGCGACGGCGGCGGCGACCGGATCCGCGGCGGCCCGTTCGGCGACCGGCTGCTCGGCGAGTGGGGCGGCGACGACGTCTACGGCGGCGCCGGCAACGACTTCATCGACGGCGGCTCGGGCGGCGATCTGCTGGTCGGCGACGCCGGGGCCGACTGGATCGTCGGCGGCTTCGGCGGCGACCGCATCCGCGGCGGTCCGGACAACGACGTGATCGACGGCGGCAGTGCCGGCGACCGGATCGACGGCGGCACCGGCGACGACGTCATCCACGGCGGCTCCGCGACCGACTTCATCGACGGCGGCCCGGGCAACGACCAGCTCCACTCGGACACCAGCGGAGACCACATCAGGGGCGAGGACGGCGACGACACGGTCTGGGTCAACAACGGCTCGGCGGCCCGCGAGGTGGACTGCGGTCCCGGCCGCGACGTCCTGCACATCAACCCGTACACCCAGCGGGGCGGGATCCACGATCGCCGGTCGGTGCGCTCGGGGCGCTTCCGCAACTGCGAGCTGATCCTCGAGACGCCGCGGACCAAGGACCCCACGAAGGGCAGGAAGAAGCTCACGCGCGAGCGCGGCGGCCGGGCGAAGGGGACGGACCGCGACGACACGCTGCTCGGCGGCCCCGGCCCCGACCGGCTGATCGGGCTCGGGGGCAGTGACGTGATCTGGGCCAACCGCAAGCCCACCGGCCGCAGCCGCGGGACCGACCGCATCAAGGCCGGCTCGGGCGACGACACGGTCTACGGCGCCTCACGCGGCGGACGGACGATCATCGACGGCGGCACCGGCAACGACTACCTCCAGGGCGGCGGCGTCATCAGCACGAACGTCATCCGCGGCGGTGCGGGCTTCGACACGATCCGGCTGGTCGGGCACGGCTACAACCGCGTGAACGCCGGAAGCGGCGACGACGTCGTCTACGTGTACTCGAAGGACCGCACCGTGGTGGATTGCGGCGACGGCCGGGACACCGTGCGGCTGGGCCGCAACCGCAACGTGGTGCTGCGGCACTGCGAGAAACGGGTGCGGCTCTAGGGGTCCGACCAACTGCGCATCGGTGATCTCGCGCGGCGGCCGGCCCCTCGCCTCCCTACACAGCCGGGGTTTGCGCCGGGCCTGTCGCGACCGCCTCTAGACTCACCCGCCGTGACGGCCGTCGCGGCAGAGCCGACCCGGTTCGGCGCCCTGGCGGAGCGCCACGGCGGCCGC
Organism: Solirubrobacteraceae bacterium; assembly: GCA_035706585.1. GTDB lineage: Bacteria > Actinomycetota > Thermoleophilia > Solirubrobacterales > Solirubrobacteraceae > DASSUW01. Next base: position 3,712 of record DASSUW010000133.1, read on the forward strand.
GCCGTCCTGATCGCGCTCGCGGTGATCGTGGCGCTCGGACTGGCGCTGCGGGTCGCGTCCGCGCTCGAGCCGCTCGACGTGCGGCCGGGCACGGACTCGGCGATCTACGCGTCGGTCGCCGAGCAGCTCTACGAGCACCAGCGCTTCGCGCTGCCCGGCTCGGCCAGCCCGTACGACTGGTCGCCGGGCGCGCCGCTGTTCTACGCGACGATCTACTACGCGACCGGCGGCGTGCACCCCGGGGCGGTGCGGCTCGTCGTGGCGCTGCTCGGCGCGCTGACGATCGTGCTCGTGTACCTGATCGGGCGGCGGCTCGCCGGTCCGCTCGCGGGCCTCGTGGGCGCGGGGCTGTTCGCCGTCTACCCGACGACGATCTACTACACGGGCAAGCTGATGAGCGAGCCGCTGGCGACGCTGACGCTCGCCGGCACCGTGCTCTCGTTCATGTGGGCGAGCGAGAAGGGCCGCAAGTGGTGGGCGTGGGCGATCCCCGGCGTCCTGCTCGGCCTGACCGCGTTCGCGCGGCCCGAGTACCTGGCGTTCGTGATCGTGTTCGCGCTGCTCGCGCTGTGGCGCGGGGGCCTGAAGCCGGCGCTCGTGCTCGCGCTCGCGTTCGCGCTGCCGGTCGCGCCGTGGGCGATCCACGTGTCGAGCGTGGAGGGCCGGTTCGTGCCGATCAGCACCGGCGGCGGCAAGGCGCTGTACATCGGCACGTACCTGCCCGGGAACGGCCTGCACCTGGACGTCAAGCGCGAGCTGCTGCGGCAGTTCCGCGGCCGCACCGACATCCCGCCGAACGAGCTCAGCCAGATCTCGATGACGCCGCTGCTCAACCGCGTGGCGCGCAAGTACCCCGACCTGCCCCGCGATGCCGCGCTGCAGAAGATCGGGCGCGAGAACGCGCAGCACTACCTCAGCGACCAGCCGCTCGACTTCGCCGGGATGATCGCCGGCAAGATGTGGCACATGTGGCAGGCGTCCGGCGCGGTGGGGCGCTCGACCGGCGGGACGCTGCTGCAGTACGTGCTGCTCGCGCTCGGCGTCGCCGGGCTCGTCCTGCTCGCGCTGCGACGGCGCTGGGAGACGGTCCTCTTCCTCGCTCTCTTTGCCGGTATCACGGTGCTCGGCGGGCTCCTGCTGGCCGGCACACGGCGCAACGTGGCGCTGATGCCGCTCGTCATGGCGGTCGGCAGCGTGACGGTCGTGTGGCTCGTCCAGCGGGTCTGGGGCCGCCTGCCGAGCCGCTATCTTGCCCCGCCATGCGAATCCTGATCCTCGGCGGCGACGGCTACCTGGGGTGGCCCACGGCGATGCGATTCTCGGCCCGTGGGCACGACGTCTTCATCGTCGACAACTTCGCCCGCCGCCGGTGGCATCACGAGCACGGCACCGACTCACTGACCCCGATCCGCAACCTGGCCGATCGCATCGACGCCTGGCGCGAGGTCTCCGGCCGCGACATCAACGCGTTCATCGGCAACATCGAGGACGGCGAGTTCCTCGACCGCGTGGTGGCCGAGGTGCTGCCCGACGCGGTCGTCCACTACGGCGAGCAGCCGTCGGCCCCGTACTCGATGATCTCGCGCCGCCACGCGGTCGAGACGCAGCAGACCAACGTCATCGGCAACCTCAACCTGCTGTGGTCGCTGCGCGACCGCGTGCCCGACTGCCATCTCGTCAAGCTCGGCACGATGGGGGAGTACGGCACTCCCAACATCGACATCGAAGAGGGCTTCATCGAGATCACGCACAAGGGCCGGACCGACGTCCTGCCGTTCCCGAAGCTGCCCGGCTCGCTGTATCACCTCTCCAAGGTCCACGACTCGCACAACATCCACTTCGCCTGCCGCATCTGGGGCCTGCGCGCGACCGACCTCAACCAGGGCGTCGTGTACGGGATCGAGACCGAGGAGACCGCGCTCGACGAGCGCCTGTGCACCCGCTTCGACTACGACGAGATCTTCGGCACCGCGCTCAACCGCTTCTGCGTGCAGGCCGTGATCGGCCACCCGCTGACCGTCTACGGCAAGGGCGGCCAGACGCGCGGATTCCTCAACATCCGCGACACGCTGCAGTGCGTCGAGCTGGCGGTCACGAACCCCGCGCAGGCGGGCGAGTTCCGCGTCTTCAACCAGTTCACCGAGCAGTTCACGGTGCTCCAGCTGGCCCAGATCGCCCAGCGCGCCGGCGCCGAGCTCGGCCGCAGCGTCGAGCTCGAGCACTTCGAGAACCCGCGCGTCGAGATGGAAGAGCACTACTACAACGCGGCGCACACCAAGCTGCTGGAACTCGGGCTCAAGCCGCACTACCTTGGTGAAGAGCTGGTGCGCTCGATGCTCGCGACGATCGAGCGCCACCGTGACCGCGTGATCTCGCGCGCCATCGCTCCCAAGACGCAGTGGCGCCCGGGTGAGGCCGAGGCGAACGCCGCGCAGTTGCGCGAGGCCGCCGCCACGCACGCCTGACCGCAACTCGCTCCCCCCAACCGCGTTTGAGGACATCGTGACTCGAGTCGTACTGACACTCTCTACATCTCTCATCCTCCTGGCCCTCGCCGCCCCAGCGCAGGCCGCCCGCAAGCCGATCGTCGGCTTCGGTGAGCAGGCTCCTCAGATCTTCAGCGACACGCGCTGGATCAACTTCGAGAAGAACGAGGGCCACTACATCCGCTACGTCATGCCGTGGGATGCGCTGCGCCGCCAGAGCACCCGCGCGGTCGTTGACCTGTGGATGCAGGCCGCGGCGTACCGCGATGCCGACGTGCTGCTGACGTTCGGGCACTCGGTCCGCAAGGGCCGTGCGGGCCGCAAGCTGCCGTCGCGGGCCCAGTACCGGCGCGAGATCCGGGCCGTGCGCAAGCGCTACCCGTTCATCAAGACGTTCCAGACCTGGAACGAGGCCAACCACGGCTCGCAGCCGACCGCCAAGAAGCCGAAGGCCACCGGCAAGCTCTACGACGTCCTCGTCAAGACGTGCCGCGGCTGCACGGTCACCGCGCCGTCGATCCTGCTCGCCGGCACGAAGGAGATCGGCTGGCTGAAGAAGTTCGACAAGGGCGCCAAGAAGCGCGTGAAGATCTGGGCCGTCCACAACCACATCGACGCCAACCGCAACACCAAGGCGGGGACGAAGCTGTTCCTCAAGAGCTTCAAGCACGGCAAGGTGTGGTTCACCGAGACCGGCGCGATCTGGGACCGCTGGGTGCCCAAGCGGACCGGCAAGATCAAGCACATCAAGCGCTACAACCACCGCACGGCGGTGCGCGCGGTGCGCAACATCTTCAAGCTCCAGCGGCTCAACCGCCGCCGGATCAACCGGATCTACTACTACAACTGGTACTCGCCCGGCCTGAAGAAGCCGCAGTGGGACTCCGGGCTGATCGACGGCAACGGCAAGGAGCGCAAGACGTTCCGCACGCTCAGGGCGCAGATGCGGAAGTACGCTCGATGAGCCACAGCGCCACGGCGAGCAGTGCGGTCGTGGCGCAGTAGCCCAGCTCGACCTCCAGCAGCGGATCGTCGAGCGGTGAGGGCAGCAGCCACAGCATGAACGCGGCGGCGGCGGCCAGCCAGGCGGCCGCCGCGAGCGCTCCCCGGCGCCGGGCCAGCGCCGCCTGGTTGAGCGTGCCCGCGGTCAGGTGGAACCCCATGCCGAGGCCGACGAGCATCAGCCCGGCGCGGCCGTAGTCGAAGTCGCCGCCGAACAGCACGCCCATCGCCCACGGGCCGATCAGGCCGAGGCCGACGACCACCGCGCCCGCGAAGGCGGCGATCGCCAGCACGGTGGTGCGGATCGCGCGTGCGAAGTCGTCGCCGCCGCCGGTCGCGTGGAGGCCGGAGAGGTGCGGGAGCAGCGACGTCTGGATCGCCTGGAAGAGCTGCAGCGGCGCGCGCGTGATCAGCAGGACGTTGAACACGAAGCCGGCGAGCGCCGCGTCCGCGGCCGTCGCGTCGACCGCCAGCACCGGCCCGTTGAGCAGCGCCTGCTCGGCGACCATGATCGCCAGCACCGCGCCCGCGAAGCCGGCGCCGGCGCGCATCGAACCGGCCTCGGCGCGCACGGTGCGGCGCTCGAGCGCCCACGGCACGACGGCCAGGGACACGAGCGGCGCCGCCGCGATGCCGAGCGCGACGGCGCCCTGGCCGTCGGCGATCCCGACCGCCACGGCGAGCGCGAACAGGCAGCGCGAGCACGACTCGAGCAGCACGAGGCCGCCGTAGAGGCCGAACTTCTGGTGGCCCGCGAGCCAGCCGCGCGCGAAGTAGCTGGCGGCGTAGGCGAGCACCGCGACGACGAGGATCCAGTACAGCTCGGCCGAGCCGTCGAAGACGTCGTCCTGGATCGGGTCGCGGAACGCCAGCGCGATGACCAGGAACGCGGCCGCCGCGCAGGCCTGGATCGTCAGCGGCACGCGCAGCGGGTGGCCCTCGTGGCCGAGCGCCCGCCGCGAGCTGATCGTGTGCGAGAGCAGCTGCTCGACCGGCCGGTAGATGATCGAGATGATCAGGAACAGGACCGACCACAGCAGCGAGACGCCCTTGTAGTCGACCTCGCTGAGGCTGTGGCTGGCCAGCGAGAAGTACGCGAACGTGACCAGGCCGGTCGTCGCGATGCCGACCGAGAGGATCCGCGCCCCGCGGCCATACCCGCCCCGCACCTCACGCCCGCCGGCTGGGCGGTCAGACACGCACGAGGACCATCGTCCACGGGAACGGAGATCTCGCCTCGACGATCTCTCCGTGCCGGGCGAGGAGTTGCACGAACCCGCGCTTGGACCAGTGGTTCAGGTGCCCGGGGGTGTTGCCCAGATCGCGCAGGTATGCGCCTCTCGCCATGTTCAGGCCGCGCCAGAGCGGCTCGCGGGGCACCGAGACGAGGAGATGGCCGCTCGACACCCGCGCCATCTCCGCGACCGTGTGCTCGGGGTCGGGCACGTGCTCGAGCACCTCGATCGCGGCTGCGAGCTCGAACTCCCCGTCGGCGAACGGCAGGTTCTCGGCCTTCATGATCCGGTACTCGAGGTTCGGCGCCCGGCGCTGCTCCCACTCGGCCTGGATCGCCGGGTCCTCGAGGTCGATCCCGACCACGCGGCCGTCGATCGCCTGCGCCCACCGGTGCGTGAGCACGCCCTCGCCGCAGCCGACGTCGAGCACCGAGCGCGGCGCGGCCCGCTCGAACAGCCGGCCGAGCGAGCGCTCGAAGCCGGCCATGAGCCGCTTGACGACCGGGTTGGTCGACCCGTACTTGTCGTACGTGTTGCCGGTGACCGTGCCCTCGGCATCACGCGTGATCGCGGTGCTCACAGCTTGACGGCCTCGCGCTCTTCGGTCTTGCCGTGGCCGCCCGAGCGGGCCCCGGTGGTCGGCTCCTGCCCGGTCGTCTTGGCGCCGGGCTCGTAGTGCGAGGGCGGCACGCCCAGCTCGAGCTCGACGCGGCGGATGCGCTCGAAGATGTGCTGGAGCGTGATCCGCTGGCCGGACAGCAGGTCGCCGAGGATGCCGAGCGCGGCCAGCACCATGGCGGCGTTGAACAGGACGGCGCCGAGGATCAGCGACTGCACGTGGCCGGCCCCGTCGTCCTGCAGGTAGAAGTAGACGAAGCGACCCCAGACGATCAGCGCCGCGACGCCGATCACGGCCGCCGCGGTCAGGAACACGCGCAGCGGCTCGTACATCGCGTAGATCCGGAAGATCGAGACGCCGTTGCGGCGGATGTACGTACACCTCGACGGGAACAGCCGCGACTCGCGCAGCTTCGGGTTGGTCCGCACCGGCACGTGGTCGACCGCCACGGTCATCTTCCCCGCCTGGATGATCGTCTCCAGCGTGTAGGTGAACTTGGACACGACCTGCATCGCCAGCGCGGCCTCGCGGTTGTAGGCGCGGAAGCCGGAGGTCGTGTCGGGCACGCTGGTCTGCGACGCCTGCCGCACGACCCACGATCCGAGCCGCTGCAGCAGCTTCTTCGGCCCGGAGAAGTGCTCGACCGTCATCACCTCGCGGTCGCCGACGACCATGTCGGCGTCGCCCGCCACGATCGGCTCCACGAGGCGGACGACGTCCGGCCCGTGGTACTGGTTGTCCGCGTCGGTGTTGACGATCACGTCGGCGCCGAGCTTGAGCGCCGCGTCGAGCCCCGCCTGGAAGCCGGATGCGAGCCCCTTGTTGTTGGTCAGCCGGACGATGTGATCGACGCCGTGGGCGCGCGCGACCTCGACCGTGCGGTCGGTCGAGCCGTCGTCGATGATCAGCCACTCGACCTCGCTGAAGCCCGGGACCTCACGCGGGAGGTCGCCCAGCGTGACGGGGAGCGTCTCCTCCTCGTTCAGGCACGGAATCTGGATGATGAGCTTCATCGAAGGCGAACTAGACGGTATCGGCTCGTCATCCTGTCTTCCCGCATGGAAGGCGTGACCCTCTCACGGCGGCCGGCGCTCGCCCGCGTCCGCAGTCTCGACGCTGACGGCATCGCCCGGATCGCGTTCGCGCTGCTGTGCCTGGCGACCGTGATCGGGTTCTTCGTCTACCCGACGTATCCGAACTACGACTCGTACTACTCGCTGCTGTGGGGCCGCGAGGTCCTGGACTTCCAGCTGCCGGGCTTCGAGGGCTTCCGTGTGCCGACCGAGCACCCGCTCGGGATCGTCGCGGGAATGATCTTCGCGCCGCTGCCGGCCGGCGACCGGCTGTTCATCGCGGCCATCCTCGCGTCGTTCCTGTGGCTGATCTGGGGCGTCTACCGCCTCGGCCGCACCGCGTTCACGCCGCTCGTCGGCGGCGTGGCGGCCGCGCTCACGCTCACCCGCTTCGATTTCGGCTTCCTCGCCGCGCGCGGCTACATCGACATCCCGTACATGGCGATCGTGGTGTGGGCCGCGGCGCTCGAGGCCGCTCGCCCCCGGCGCGGGGTGCCGGTGCTGCTCCTGCTCGCGGCGGCCGGCCTGCTGCGGCCCGAGGCCTGGGTCCTCTCGGGGCTGTACTGGCTGTGGCTCGCGTGGCGGGCGACGTGGGGACGGCGCCTGCTGTACGCCGCGCTCGCCGCGATCGCCCCGGTCGTGTGGACGCTCACCGACCTGATCGTGACCGGGGACCCGCTGTTCTCGCTGTTGCACACGAGCGCGTCGGCCGAGGACCTCGGCCGCCAGCGCACGCTGTCGGAGCTGCCGACGGCGATCCCGGACTTCTTCACGGCGATCGTGAAGCTGCCGGTGATGCTCGCCGCGCTGATCGGGCTGGCGCTGGCGCTGACGATCGCGCCGCGGCGGTCGCTGATGCCGCTCGCGCTGCTGCTGTCGGGCATCGGCACGTTCGTGCTGATCGGAGTCGCCGGGGCGTCGGTGATCGAGCGCTACCTCGCGATCGCCGGTGTCGCGCTGCTGGTGTTCGCGGCGGTCGCGTTCGCCGGCTTCACGATGCTGCGGCGCGGCGCGGCCCGGACGGCGTGGATGGCGACGGCGGTGGCGCTCGTCGTGTTCGGGGTGGTCTACACCGCGACGCAGGTGCGGCTGGACTACTTCGACTCGGAGCTGAGCTTCCGGGGCGCCGCGCACGACGACCTGGTGCGCGTGCTCGAGTCGCCCGCGGTGCAGCGTGGCCTGCGCTGCGGGCCGCTGAGCCTGCCCAATCACAAGCTCGTGCCGGACTCGCGCTGGATCCTCGACCTGCCGGCGAACCGCGCGATCCCGCGCGCCGAGCCGGGCGCGCCGAAGCCGCGCCGCGGCGTCGCGCTCGTGGTCACGAGCCGCTTCGCGGTGTTCAAGCACGCCTGGAGCAACGACATCG
>DASSUW010000134.1:0-2155 GCA_035706585.1 Solirubrobacteraceae bacterium
GCACCGCCCGCGCGACGTCGGCGATCGCCGTCTCGGCGGAGTGCACGCGCTCGGCCACGGCACCGACGGCCTCGACCAGCCCCGACTGGTCGATCCGGAAGTTCGACCGCAGCGCGGCGGCCGGCGTGTCGGCGGCGAGCAGCAGCAGCGGCGTCCGGCTCTTGGCCGCCTCCGTCAGCCCGGTGATCGTGTTCGTCAGCCCGGGGCCCTGGTGGACGCTGCAGACGGGCAGCTTGCCGCTCACGCGCGCATAGCCGTCGGCCATACAGATCGCGCCGCCCTCGTGGCGCGCCGCCACGAACCGCGCGCCGGCGTCGCGCAGGGCGTTCGTGACGGTCAGGTTGCCGCTCCCGAGCAGGCCGAAGACGGTGTCGACCCCGTGGGACGCGAGCGCGCGTCCGATCGCCTCGGCGACCAGCACCGCCGTCAGCGGACGGCGCGGCGGAACATGACGGCGCAGAGCACCGCGACGACGGCCGCGACCACCGCGACCCAGCCGGGGAACGACGTCAGGATCGCGAGCACCGCGGCCACCACGAACACGACCGCGGCCGTCCCGCCGACCATCACGAGGTTGTAGGCCCGCTGCTCGCGCTGGCGGCGCGAGGGCCCGGATCCGGAACGCCGCTCGAGATCGCTCATGGGGTCAGATCATGCCAAGCGCTCGTCAATCCCGCGCCAAGGCTCCATCAGCGTTTGTTAAGCGCGTTCTAAGTGCCGCTGGAGAGGGTGCCGCGCATGGCCGCCATCGTCCTCGCCCTCGCCGCCAGCCTCGCCTGGGGCGCGTCGGACTTCCTGGCCGGGCTCAAGACCCGCGAGCTCGCCGTCGTCTGGGTCCTGCTCGTCTCGCAGATCACGGGTCTGATCCTCGTCACCGCCGCCGCGATCGCGTCCGGCGACCCGCTGCCGAGCGGTCACGCCGCGCTGTGGGCGGCCGGAGCGGGAGTCGCCGAGCTGATCGGCTTCGCGGCGTTCTACCGGGCGCTGGCGATCGGCTCGATGAGCGTCGTCGCGCCGCTGTCCGCCTGCGCCGCGATGGTCCCGGTGATCGTCGGCCTCGCCGCGGGCGACGCCCCGACGATCGTGCAGGCATGCGGCATGTTCCTCGCGCTCGCCGGGGCCGCGCTGGCCACGGTGGAGCCCGAGCACCGCAAGGCGGCCGGCGTCGGCCTCGCGCTGCTCGCGGCGCTCGCGTTCGGCGTGTTCTTCGTCGGCGTCGACCAGGCGGCCGACGACGGGCCGCTGTGGGCGGTCGCGATCAACCGCTTCGCGGCGGTCGGCGTCCTCGCCGCGGTCGTGGTCGCGCTGCGCCCGCCCCCGCTGGCGCCGCCGGCCTACGCGCCGCTCGCGGTCGTCGGCGTGCTCGACGTCGCCGCCAACGTGATGTTCGCGATCGCGCTGACGGTCGGCGTGGCCGGGATGGTGTCGGTGCTCGGCTCGCTGTACCCGCTCGCCACGGTCGTCCTGGCGCGCGCGGTCCTGAACGAACGCGTCACCGGCTCGCAGCGCACCGGCGTGATGGCGGCGCTCACCGGGATCGCGCTGGTCAGCCTGGCGTAGGCTTGCGGGCGTGCTCCAGCACGTGTCGCTCGAGGTCCGGCCCGATCAGGTGCGCGACTGCGTCGCGTTCTGGGAGCTGCTCGGCTTCACGGAGATCGAGCCACCGCCGGTCCTGCGCGACCGGTTCACGTGGGTCGAGCGCGACGGCACGCACATCCATCTGGTGCCGGTCGACGACCCGGCGGTCCCCAGGGAGGGCCACACGGCGGTCGTCGCCCCCGCGGGCGAGGCCACCGTGCAGACCCTCCGCGAGCACGGCTTCGAGCCGCGCCCGGGGAGCAACGCGTGGGACGCCCCACGCTGGTTCGTCACCGACCCGGCTGGGCACCGGGTCGAGGTGATGTCCGCGCCGCCGGTCCCGCCGTGGCCGGGCGAGGCCTGACCGTGCGGGCCGCCGCCCCCGCGGCGACGAGCAGCGCCGCGCCGGACAGGATCAGCGCCAGCGTCTGACCGCCGTCGTCGGCCGGGACCTCGCGGACGATCGTCGTCGGGGCCGGCGCCGGCGCTGACGCGCCGACCGGGTCGCGGAGCGGCATCGCGGCGGCGCCCGCGGGCGCGAGCGCGGCGGCGACGGAGGCGAGCGCGCGCGCGCGCG
>DASSUW010000135.1:0-2230 GCA_035706585.1 Solirubrobacteraceae bacterium
GCCCACCGCGCAAGCAGAAGCATCAGCGCCCGATGCCGGCTGAGCGCCTCCAGAAGGTCCTCGCCCGTGCCGGCGTCGCCTCGCGGCGTGGGGCCGAGGAGCTGATCGCCGCCGGCCGCGTGGCGGTCAACGGCCGCACCGCGCAGATCGGCCAGCAGGTCGACGAGGCGGCCGACGCGATCACGCTCGACGGCAGGCCGGTGGGTCGCCCCGAGGAGACGGTGCACTACGCCGTCCACAAGCCGCGCGGCCTCGTCTCCTCTTCGCGCGCCGAGCGCGGACGCCGCTCGGTGGTCAGCCTCGTTCCGCCGCGCGGCGGGCGCCTCTGGCCCGCTGGCCGGCTCGACGTCGAGTCGGAGGGGCTGATGGTGGTCACGAATGATGGCGAATGGGCGAACCGCATCCTGCATCCGCGCTACGGGCTCGAGCGCGAGTACGCGGTGCTGCCGGCGCGCGAGCCGACCGACGCGGAGCTGCGGCGGCTGATCGAGGGGGTCCTGCTCGACGACGGCCTGGCTCGGCTCCTTTCCGCCAGCCGCGAGCCACCGCCGCCAGAGGTCGACGGCGTCGACCCCGATGCCCCGTGGCTCCGCGTGCGGCTGGGCGAGGGACGCAAGCGTGAGGTGCGACGGCTCTTCGCCGCCATCGACGTCGCCGTGGAGCGGCTGGTGCGCACCCGTTTCGGGTCGCTGACGCTGGCCGGCCTGACGAGCGGAGCATCGCGTGCGCTCGCCAGTGACGAGGTGGCGCAGCTGGCCGACGCCCCGCCGCGCGCACCGCAGACGCCGGCTCCACGGCTGCGGATTGCGATCGACGGCCCATCCGGCTCCGGGAAGTCGACCGTGGGGCACGCCCTGGCCCAGCGTCTCGGGGCCACATTCGTCGACACGGGGCTGCTGTACCGGGCGCTCACGCTCGCGGCGATCGAGCGCGGCGTCGACCCGGATGATGCCGCCGGGCTCGAACGCCTGGTGGCAGAGGTCCACATCACCGTGCGGCGGCCGCGACGCGATGCGCCCGGTCGGCGTGAGACGGTGCTGCTCGACGCGCGCGACGTCACCGACGAGGTGCGAACGCCGCGGGTCGACAACGCGGTGAGCGCCGTGAGCCGTCACGCGGCCGTGCGGCAGGCGATGCTCGGCGTGCAGCGGCGCACCGCGGCCCACGGCACGACGGTGATGGTCGGGCGCGACATCGGGACGGTGGTCCTGCCCGATGCCGAGCTCAAGGTCTTCCTCACCGCGGCCAAGGAGATCCGCGCGCAGCGGCGCGCCGCCGAGATGGGCGCGCCGGAGCGGGTGGACGAGTACCTGGCCGAGATCGAGCGTCGCGATGCCGCGGATGCCGGCCGCGAAGTCGCCCCGCTGCGCATGGCGGAGGGTGCCCTGCTCCTCGACACCGGCGCGCTGCCGGTGCCGGCGTGTGTCGACCGGATCGTCGCCGCCTTGCCGGCCGCGCGCGAGCGCTGATGCAGACCTGGTTCTTCCGTCCGGGCGCTGCCGTCGCCGGGATGCTCGCGAGGATCGTTGGGCCGGTGAGAGTCATCGGGCTCGAGCGCATCCCGCGCGAGGGACCCTTCATCCTCGTCGCGAACCACGCCAGCGATCTGGATCCGCCATTCCTGGGCTGGGCCGCCGGGTATCAGATCGGGCGCGTCATCCATTTCATGGCCAAGGTCGAGATGCAGCGCTGGCCGATCTTCGGCTGGCTCGCCGACCGGTCGGGGGTCTTCTACGTGCGCCGCGGCGAGGGAGACCGCGCCGCGCAGCGGCTCGCGCTCGAGCTGCTCGCCGCCGGGAAGCCGATCGCCATCTTCCCGGAGGGCACACGCAGCCCGGACGGGCACCTGCGCCCTGCGAAACCGGGTACCGCGCTCCTCGCCATCCGCAGTGGGGCGCCACTCGTGCCTGCCGGGATCGCCGGCACGCAGCGCCTGCGCCCGCCGGGCGAGCGGCTCGTACGCCGCCACCGCATCACGATTCGGTTCGGTGAGCCGTTCGTGCTCGAGCGGCAGGCCGCCGGGCGCATCGATCGCACGGCGCTCGCCGCGGGCGGCGCCGAGATCACCCGCCGCATCGCGGCGCTGCTGCCGGTGGACCAGCAACCCGGCGCGGAGGCCCTCGACGGCGATCCCTCCTAGAATGGGGATCATGGTCACCACCCGTCCCGACGTGCGAATCGCCGAGCGCGCCGGCTTCTGCTACGGCGTCCGACTGGCGATCGACAAGGC
>DASSUW010000136.1:0-3439 GCA_035706585.1 Solirubrobacteraceae bacterium
CAGCAGCGCGAGCCGCAGCGCTCCGGCCACGGTGGTGGACTTGCGTGCCTTGCGGATGGCGGCCCGCAGGCGGGCCAGGCGCCGCGCCTCGGCGGCCGCCGCGGCGCGCCAGGTGGCTGCCTTCAGCTCGCCCTGGCGTTCGGTGACCCGGGCCTCAGGCGGCGGCGTCGGCCGCGGCGTGGGCGGATCGGGCACCGCGCCGCATCCAGCCACGCTCGCGAGCAGCACGAGCAGTGCGATGCGTCGCCAGGCCATGCCACAGCATCGTCCACGCACTCAGCTCACTTGACCGGATTGTCCGTAAGCCGACCCGATCGGGTGGGTCTACCCCGGACGATCCGTCAGGTGATCGCGACCGTCAGCGCACCGACCGTCGCGCGGTCCTCCGCCGGCGTGGATCGCGGCGGCCGCGGCATTCCCGGTCGCGCCTCGAGCGCGGCCACGATCCCGGGATGAATCGCGGTCATACGGCCGGCGTAGTGCTAGGTTGCGCCTCCAATGGCCGTCCCTCGCCTGCGCGTCCCCCATGCTCCCGGCGGGTCGCTGCGGCAGGCGGCGGGGCTCGCGTCCGACGAGGTCGAGCTCTACCACCGGACGTACACGACGCTGCTGCGCTCGTCCGGCGAGACGCTGCTGCGGGTGCTCGAGCCGTCGCACCGGTCGATGAACTCGAGCCTGCACGCGCTGGCGGCCACTCCCGAGCCGGACCTCGGTGCGTTCCTGTACGCGATGCGCCGCCTGCCGGCCGGCATCTGGCGCACCTCGGTGATCGTCATGGGCCAGGAGGCGAAGGCGTTCGAGCGGGCGGGGCTCGGCCGGATCGAGGAGTGGGACGGCGTCGAGGCGCCGGCGCGCCGTCGCCGCTGGTTCGACGGCCACCAGGGCACGATGGCGGTCCTGCTGGCGTCGACGTCGGACCTCGACGACGTGATCCCGACGCTCGTCGCCTACCAGGTGGAGTGGAACAAACTGCACGCCGCGGTCAGGTCCGCGGAGCGGCCGGACGGCGACGAGCCGGACCCGGGCGCCTGCGCCGAGGCGTTCGGCGGCGCGGCCGAGGACTGGATCCGCATCCGCGAGGCATGGGGCGATCTCAACTCGTTCCTCGACGAGGTGCAGGCGCGGCGGCTGAACCTGCGGATCCGCATGCTCGGCGGCTCGCAGGCCGGCTACGCGCGCATGACCCGGCGCTGGTGGTCGCCCGTGCGGCGCGCCATGGAGGAGCAGGGGCTCGGCGACCGGCCCGTCTACTTCGTCTCGTCCAACCCGCACTCGATGGTCAACCTCGTCACCGCCACCGCGCGGTCGGGCGAGGCGGACGTCGTGGGGTTCATCTCCGAGCACGGGCCGCAGTACCTGCGCGAGGAGCTCGAGCGCTTCCGCGACGGCCGCGCCGAGGGCTCGTGGGAGAACCTCCTGTACTTCGGCGCCCGGCTGCTGTGGGAGTCGCTGCCCGAGGACGGCCCCGAGTGGGAGCGCCGCCGCGCGGCCGAGCACGCCGTCGGCGTGACGCACCTGTCGAGCCGCGCCGCGCTGCGCGTGTCGTCGCAGATCATCGCGCTCGACAAGCTCGACCCGGCGGGGCTGGACCCGCGGCTCGGGTCCGTCGACGCCGACCGGCTCGCGCAGTCGGACGCGGTGATCGTGAACATCGAGTATCCGCTCGGGCTCGCCGCCTACAACATCCTGCGCGAGGTCATGACGTCGACCGACGTCGTGAAGGGCGTGTACGTGCTCGGCAAGGCGGCGACCCTTAACGCCGACGTCGGCGACGTGTTGATCTCCGGCGTCATCCACGACGAGCACTCGGGCTCGACCTACTGGCTCGACAACGCGTTCTCGTTCGACGACATCGCGCCGTTCCTGCGCTTCGGCTCGGGGCTCGACAACCAGCGCGCGGTGACCGTCAAGTCGACGTTCCTGCAGAACCGCGAGTACCTCGACTTCTACTACCGCGAGGCCTACACGGTCGTCGAGATGGAGGCGGGGCCGTTCTGCAACGCCGTCTACGAGATCGCCGACGCGGACCGCTATCCGGTCGGCGAGGCGGTCAACTTCTCCAAGCTGCCGATCGACTTCGGGATCATCCACTACGCCTCTGACACGCCGTACACGCAGGCGCGCACGCTGGGTGCGCGCGGCCTGTCCTACTACGGCATGGACTCGACGTACGCGAGCTCGCTGGCGATCCTGCGCCGCGTGCTCACGCTCGAAGGCGTGCTGGCCTGAGGCTGAGGATCACGATCTCGGGCGGGGCCAGGAACCTGATCGGCAGGCCGCTGGTCCCGAGGCCCGAGCTGATGTAGAGGTGGCGGCCGTCCTCGACGACGTGCCCGCGCGCGTACCGCTCGCCGTAGTAGGACGGGATCGCCGGACGGCGCAGCACCGGGATCGCGACCTGGCCTCCGTGCGTATGGCCCGACAGCGTGAGCGCGACGCGGTGCGGAACGAACGGGAACACGTCGGGGTCGTGGGCGAGCAGGATCGTCGGCGCGTCGTTCGGCACCTGGGCGAGCGTGCCGGGCAGGTCCGGGCGGCGCATGCGCAGGTCGGCGAGACCGGCGACGTGGACGCCTCCCGCAGTGGCCGTGCTGTTCTCGAGCACGGTGATGCCGGCGTCGCGCAGCGCGGTCCACATCCGGTCGCCGGTCTGCTTCCAGTCGTGGTTGCCGAGCACGGCGAACGTGCCGAGCGGGGCGTCGAGGGCCGCGAGCTCGCGCGCGATCGTCAGCGGGTCGATCCGGCCGCCCCACAGCGGGTGCGCGTCGATGAAGTCGCCGAGCAGCACGATCGCGTCGGGCGCCTCGGCGTTGAGGCGCCGGACGGCGCGGGCGATCTGCCCGGGGCCGGCGTGCAGCGCGCCGGCGTGGATGTCGGTGAGCAGGCCGATGCGCAGGCCGTCGAGCGCGCGCGGCCAGTGCGGCAGCGCGAGCGTCTGGCGCACGGTGATCAGCCGCCGCGGCTCGATCCAGCCGGCGTACACGGCGGCCGCCGCGCCGGCGGCGATCAGCCCGCGCCGGATCACAGCGCGGCGAGGACGTCCGCGCGCCGCGGCATCCCCGCGCGGGCGCCGGGAGAGCGCGTGGAGAGCGACGCCGCGGCGAGCGCGAAGGCGACCGCGTCGCGCAGCGGCTCGCCCGCGGCGAGCTGAGCGGCGAGCGCGCCGTTGACCGCGTCGCCGGCGCCGGTCGTGTCGACGACGTCGACGGGCGGCGCCGGGAAGCTCTCCCCGTCCAGCAGCGCGCCGTCCGCGCCGAGCGTGATGAGCACCGGTGCGCCGGTCCGGGCGCTGAGGGCGCGCGTGGCCGCGGCGACGTCGTGCTCGCCGGAGAGCCGGCGGGCCTCGTCGGCGTTCGGGGTGAGGATGACGCCCTCGAGGCCGTCGATGAGCTCGCGCGCGGGAGCGGGGTTGAGGATCCCCTGCCAGCCCGCGGCCCGC
>DASSUW010000137.1:0-3735 GCA_035706585.1 Solirubrobacteraceae bacterium
CGTTCGCGCTCGTGGTCGTGACGTGGGCGTTCGGCTGGAGCGGCGGCAAGGCGCTCGTCGAGCAGTCCTACGCCGACGCGAAGGTCAAGGTCGCCGAGCAGAAGGCCGAGCGCGAGCGCCGCAAGATGGTGCGGCGCTAGCGGGGCCGGCGGCGCTTGACAGGCGCCGTGGTTAACGCAATCGTTACGTAACCATGACGTTAACCACAGACGAGCTCAGCGAGACGTTCGCCGCCCTCGGCGATCCGACGCGGCTGGCGATCGTCGCCCGGCTCGCCGAAGGCGACGCGACCGTCAAGGAGCTGGCCGAGCCGTTCGCGGTCAGCCTGCCGGCGATCTCGCGGCACCTGAAGGTCCTCGAGCGCGCCGGCCTGATCACCCGCGGACGCGCCGCGCAGGCGCGCCCGAGCCGCCTGCGGGTGGAGGCGCTGCGCGAGGCGACGGCGTGGATGGACACCCGCCGCGAGCTGTGGGAGGGCCGCATGGACCGGCTCGACACGCACCTGAAGACGATCCAGCAGGAAGGACGCCGCACATGAGCGACATGCCCGGCACGCAGGACCAGCAGGTTCTCATCACCCGCATCTTCGACGCGCCGCGCGAGCTCGTGTTCGCCGCGTGGACCGACCCCGAGCAGGTGGCGCAGTGGTTCGGCCCCGAGCACTTCGACACGCCGCGCGAATCCGTGACGATCGACCTGCGCGTCGGCGGTCGGTGGGCGCTCACGATGGTCCAGCGCGACAGCGGCCGCGAGGCGCCCGCCGAGTACGAGATCGTCGAGCTCGACCCGCCGCGGCTGCTCGTCATGCGGGCCGAGCCGATGCCCGAGTTCGGCATCCACATGGCCACGATCACGCGCGTCGAACTGCACGACCACGGCGGCAAGACGCGCATGACGCTCAGCGACGGCCCGTACACCGAGGCCGGCGGCGCCGAGGCCGGCTGGAACGGGGCATTCGCGAAGCTGGAGCGCCTGCTGGCGCCGGTCTGAGCCAACCTGGCTTGAAATGACGCCATAGTGGTGCCATATTGGCACCACTATGGATCTGACCCCGTACGTCGAGAACCTCCGGCGCGAGCTCGCGGTGGCGGCCGACGCCGGCGGCGAGGAGGCCCGCGCGCTCGCCGAGCGGCTGACCGCTCCGCTCGAGTCGGCGATCCGGCTGACGCTGCTCGAAGCGCTGTCCGCCGCCGCCGACGAGATCACGCGCGAGCTCGCCCCCGGCTCGGCCGAGCTGCGTCTGCGCGGCGGCGAGCCCGAGTTCGTCGTCACCGCCCCCGCCGCCGACGAGCCGGCCCCCGAGCCGCTCGCTCCTCCGCTCCCGGAGGCCGACGACGGCGCGACGGCCCGCATCAACCTCCGTCTCCCCGAGCAGCTCAAGGCCGGCGTCGAGCAGGCCGCGAGCCGCGAGCGGCTGTCGGTCAACGCCTGGCTCGTCCGGGCGGTCGGCGCCGCACTGCAGGGAGGCGGCGACCGCCCGCCGCGCCACGGCGGCGGTCGCATCGGACAGGCATACAAAGGATGGGTTCGCTGACCATGCCGACCTTCGACACCCCCAACCCGATCAACGCGACGATCACGGTCGTCGGCGGCACCGTCCGCGTGAGCGCGGGCGACGCCGGGAGCACGACCGTCACCGTCGAACCGACCGACGCGTCCAACGCCGAGGACCGCAAGGCGGCCGAGCAGACGCGCGTCGACCACGCGAACGGCCAGCTGCTGGTCCGCGCGCCGAAGCTGCGCTCGTGGCTGCCGCGGTCGACCGGCGGGTCCATCGACGTGACGGTCGAGCTCCCGGCCGCGTCGCAGGTGCACGCCGGCGCCGCGCTGGCCGACTTCGTGCTCACCGGGCCGCTCGGCGACGTGCGGCTCAAGACCGGGCTCGGCCACGTGAACGTCGAGCACGCCGCCACGCTGAACGTCAAGTCCGGCACCGGGGACGTGAGCGTCGACCGGGTGACCGGCCATGCCGACATCGCGACCGGCTCCGGCGAGGTCCGCGTGCGCGACCTCGAGGCGACCGGCGTGATCAAGAACTCCAACGGCGACACGTGGGTCGGCACCGCCCGCGGCGACCTGCGCGTGAGCGCCGCCAACGGCGACATCGCCATCGACGCCGGGCACGCGACCGTGGTCGCCAAGTCGGCCAACGGCGACGTGCGCCTCGGCGAGGCGGTCCGGCAGTCGGTCGTGCTCGAGACGAGCATCGGAGACCTCGAGGTCGGTATCCCCGAAGGCACGGCAGCCTGGCTGGACGTGCGCGCCGCCGCCGGCAAGGTCCGCAACGACCTCGAGACCGCCACGGCGCCCGACGCGGCGGCCGAGACCGTCGAGGTGCGCGCGCGCACGACCGTCGGCGACGTCGTGATCCGGAGGTCGTGATGGACGCCGTCGCGATCCGCGCCGAGGGCGTTAGGCAGTCCTTCGGCGACATCGTCGCGCTCGACGGGCTCGACCTCGAGGTGCAGTCCGGAACCGTGTTCGGGCTGCTCGGCCCCAACGGCGCGGGCAAGACGACGCTCGTCCGCGTGCTCGCCACGCTGCTGCGACCGGACGCGGGCCGGGCCTCGGTGCTCGGTCACGATGTCGTCACCGCGCCGCTGGCCGTGCGCCGCCGCATCGGACTGGCCGGCCAGTTCGCCGCCGTCGACGAGGACCTGACCGGCCGCGAGAACATCGAGATGGTCGCCCGGCTGTACCGGGTGCCGGCGCGCGAGCTGCATGCCCGCACCACGGAGGTTCTCGAGCGCTTCGGGCTGGCGGAGGTCGCCGACCGCGCGGTCTCCACCTACTCGGGCGGCATGCGCCGGCGGCTCGACCTCGGGGCCAGCCTCACCGGCCGCCCGCCCGTCCTGCTGCTCGACGAGCCGACTACCGGCCTCGACCCGCGGACGCGGCAGGAGCTGTGGACGATCGTCGACGAGCTGCGGCGGGCCGGCACGACGGTGCTGCTGACCACGCAATACCTCGACGAGGCGGACCGGCTGGCCCAGCGCATCGCGGTCGTCGACCACGGCCGCATCGTCGCCGCCGGGACCGCCGCCGAGCTCAAGACCACGGTCGGGGCCGAGGTGCTGGCCGTACGGGTCGCCGACACGGCCCGGACGCCCGACGCCGCCGCGGCGCTCGCCGACCTGACCACCGGCGACGAGCCGACCGTCGACGTCGCCGCGGGCGAGATCCGCATCCCCGTCGCCGGTGCGAGCGCGTCGGCCGAGGCGGTGCGGCGGCTCGACGCCCGCGGTCTCGCCGTCGCCGCCGTCGAGCTCCAGCAGCCGAGCCTCGACGACGTCTTCCTCACCCTGACCGGAAAGCGTGCCGCATGACCACGATCGCCTACACCGAACGGGAGCGCCTGACGCTCCCGGAGACGCTCGCCGACAGTCGCGTGATGGCCGCACGGCAGCTGCGCAAGGTCATGCGCCGGCCGACCTATGTCGTGTTCGTGCTCGTCCAGCCGGTGCTGTTCGTGCTCATGTTCCGCTACGTCTTCGGCGGCGCGATCACCACCGGCAGCGTCGACTACGTCGACTTCCTGATGCCGGGGATCATGGTCCAGGCCGCGATCTTCGGTGCGCTCGTCACCGGCCTCGGCCTGACCGAGGACCTCGCCGGCGGCGTGGTCGACCGCTTCCGCTCGCTGCCGATGGCGCGCTCGGCCGTCCTGATCGGCCGCACCGCCGCCGACCTCGTCGTGAACGCCGGAACGCTCGGCGTGATGCTGCTGGTCGGCGT
>DASSUW010000138.1:0-2407 GCA_035706585.1 Solirubrobacteraceae bacterium
CGGTCGGCGGCCAGGTAGGCGTCGCGCGCGGTCAGCATGCTCGTGTCGCCCTGCTGGAGCAGGAACGCGTCGAACACGAGCTGGATCCAGCGCCGGTTGCCCGGGCACTGCTCGGGCGGCAGCGGCGCGGCCGGAGCGGCGGAGCCGGTGGCGCCGTCGGCGCAGCGCAGCTGGAGCGCCGCGTCGGTCGACGGGTACCTGGCGTCGTACTTCTTCACGAGCGCCTGCCGCAGGTCGTAGTTGACGGCGTTCCAGATCTCGCCGTCGGCGTGGACCTCCGGTCCGGTGAGGTCGAACCCGACGTCGGAGTAGTTGAGCGGGTTGGCGTCGAGCGCGTAGTCGCGGATGCCCGACTTGCCGTTGCCGGTCACGTACTCGCCCTCGATCCAGTTGCTCTGAAGGCCGTGCGCGTGCAGGTACTCGAGCGCGACGAGGTCCGACCACGACTCGCCCATCGCGCCGCCCTGGAAGCCGGTCAGCCCGTCGTCGGGGCCGCCGACCATGCGGTTGGAGATCGCGTGCGTGTACTCGTGGCCGTAGACCGAGGTGTCGAAGTCGCCGTCGACGCAGGGGCCGTAGAACGCGCCCGCGATCGGCTGGAACAGGTACTGGTTCGTGATGCCGGGGATCCCGTCGTTGAGCGTGATCTGGTTCGCGTTGTCGCGGCCGAGGTAGCTCGGTGCGCCGCCGGTCACCGCGCCCGCCTGCACGTTGCCCAGCTCGGGATCGCCGTCCTTGCCCTGGCCGAAGTTCGACTGCTGCAGGTTGTAGTTGAGCTCCGTGAAGCCGAGGTGGTAGGCGTAGTCGTGGAAGCGGTTGTGGCCGGCGAACAGGTTCACGACCGCGGCCGAGACGTCGGCGCCGCTGCCGGGGGTCAGGAGCGGGGCGGGATCGCACTTCGACGCCGCCCACTCGTCCGCCCACGGGAACGTGTACTCGCGCGTGAGCGAGGTCGGCATGAACCCGAACGGGCCGGGCGTGAGCGGCGTGAGCCGCGCCTCGGCGGTGCGTGCGGCGTTGCCCTGCGTCGTGAACGTCGGCGTGCCGGTCGCCGCGAGCACGTCCCACGGGCCGCGTGACGCGGTGCTGTTGATCCCGACGTCGCAGCCGGACTCGACCAGGAAGCAGCCGACGACGCGGTCGCCCGACGCGGGCGTGTTGGGGAAGTACGACCACGACGGGTTCGCGGCGGTGCTCGGCGCGCCGGCGACGGTGTTGATCGCGTAGCCGCCGCTGTAGTCGAAGCTCTCGCCGCTGGCGGGGACGGTCGGGTCGTTGAACGCGCAGACGACGATCTGGTACGTGCCGTCCGCGATCCTGGCGCCGTCGTTCGTGTAGTCGACGGCCTCGGGGCTGGTACCGGTGTCCGCCGACGCGACGGCGCTGCCGCCCGGGCCGATCAGCTTGAGCACGATGTCGTCGGACGGGATGTCGGCGGTCGCCACGGCGCTGATGCCATAGGCGTCGCTGACGCTGAAGGGGTGCGGGTCGCCGCAGCCGTCGCCGGTGTTGCCGGAGAACGTGCCGGGGTCGTTGTCGGCGGCCTGCTTGACCTCGTTGCTGCGGAGCAGCACCTCGCCGGTGCGGGCGTCGACGAACGAGCGGTAGGCGCGGGCGCGGCCGCCGTCGACGTCGAGCACGATCGTCTCGAACGCGGGGCGGACGCCGTTGGTGTAGGTCGGGAACGCGACGAGGCGCGCGCGCTGGTCGATGCGGCCCTTGCCGACCAGCGGCGTGACCAGCCCGGCGGCGCCGAACCGCGTCCAGCCGTCCTGGCTGCGGACGCCGGAGAGCGCGCCCGGGTTCAGCCCGGCGTTCTCGGCGGCCCGCCGCCACGCCTCGGTCGCGCTCAGCGTCGCGGCGGCGGGCGCCGGCTGGCTGCCGGCCGCGGACGAGGACACATACGCGACGCGGCCGCCGCTGACGCCGACCGTGATCAGGCCGTCGTGACCGGCGGGCAGGTCGCCGAAGCGCTGGCGGAACAGCACCGCGTGCCCGCCGCCCGCGGCCAGCTTCGCGTCGTTGACGAGCTCGAGGGCGTCGACGTCGGTGGCGCTGAGCCGGAACAGCTCGCGCTGGTCACGGATGAACGCCCGGGCGATCGCCGGCGCGCTCCCGCTCGCGGCCGCCGTCAGGAAGCCGTCGTCGGCGATCAGCGACGCCGGCGTGCCGTAGCGGTTCCACTGCGCCCGCGCGCCGAGCGCGCTCACCGCCTGCTTCTGGGCAGCCGCCGGGAGCACGCGCCCCGTCCGGGCGTCGAGGTCCGCGAGACGGTCGTGGACGGGCAGGATGCGGGCGGCGGCGCTCGCCGACGCGGGCAGCGCGAGGGCGACGAGCGCAACGGAGATGGCGAGACGCGGGTGCATGCCAGCGCAAACGCAGGCCGGCGCGGAAACTTGCGCGGCGG
>DASSUW010000139.1:0-4706 GCA_035706585.1 Solirubrobacteraceae bacterium
AGATCGAATCGGGCAGCAACGACCCGATGGCGATCTTCCTCACCGTCGCGCTGCTCGACGTGCTGCTCGCGGGGCGGACCGAGCTCGAGCCGGCGATCCTCGTGCAGCTCGCGAAGCAGTTCGGCATCGGCGCCGTCCTCGGCCTGGGCGGCGCGCGCCTGCTCGTCTGGCTCATCAACCGCCTGAAGCTCATCACCGGGCTCTATCCGCTCCTCGCCCTCGCCGACGGCGGGAGCGTCGCGGCGGCCGTCGAGCTGGCCTCCCCGGCGGAGCACGTCCGCGTGCAGGTCGTGAACCTCGCGGGCGACGTGGTCCGCACGCTCGACCTCGGCGCGCAGGGCGCGGGGCTCGCGCGCTTCGCCTGGGACGGCAAGGCCGACTCGGGCGCGACGGCCCCCGCCGGCACCTACCAGTTCGTCGCCCAGGCGACCGCCGCGGGCGGCGCGCAGTCGGCCGCGCAGGTGCTCGTCTCCGCGCCGGTCGAGAGCGTGACGATCGGCGGCGGCCAGGGCGGGCTCACGCTGACGCTGCAGGGCCTCGGCGAAGTTCCATTCAGCGCCGTCCGCCAGATCGGCTGAACGGCAGACACGGTTTCCAGGACAGGAGCAAGGACCATGCCATTCCGCGTTGCACTGAGCGGCCTGAACGCCGCGAGTTCCGAGCTGAACGTGATCGCGAACAACATCGCGAACGCCAACACCGCCGGCTTCAAGAACTCGCGCGCGGAGTTCGCCGACGTGTTCGCGACCGGCGGCGCCGGCTCCGGCAGCGCGGCCATCGGCAGCGGCGTGCGGCTCGCCTCGGTCACGCAGCAGTTCAACCAGGGCAACATCGAGTTCACCGAGTCGAGCCTCGACCTCGCGATCAACGGCCAGGGCTTTTTCACGCTGCGCGACGGCTCCGGCTACGTGTACACGCGGGCCGGCGGCTTCGGCGTCGACCGCGACGGGTTCGTCGTCAACAGCCAGAACCAGCGCCTGCAGGTGTTCGAGTCGGTCGAGGGCGGCGGCTTCAACACCGGCTCGCTGATCGACCTGCGCCTGCAGACGACGCAGAGCACGCCGAGCGCGACCACGAGCGGCAGCGTTGTCGTCAACCTCCCGGCCGACGCGGAGCCGCCGCCGGTCGCGACGTTCGACCCGGCGGACCCGCTGTCCTACTCGCACTCGACGTCGTCCGCCGTGTACGACTCGCTCGGCAACCTGCACCAGGCGACGTTCTACTTCATGAAGACCGGGACGGCGAACCAGTGGGAGGTGGCCATGGCGGTCGACGGCAACCTCGTCGACGACCCGCAGACGCTCGAGTTCACGGCGGCGGGCGCGCAGACGGTGCCGGCCGGCGGCGACGTCGCCTTCCCGGCCTACGACCCGGGCAACGGCGCCGACCCGCTCACGATGAGCTTCGATTTCTCCGGCTCGACGCAGTTTGGCGGGCCGTTCTCGGTCAGCTCGCTGGTGCAGGACGGCTTCTCCTCCGGCCGCCTGACGAGCATCGACATCTCCGACTCGGGCGTCGTGTTCGCGCGCTTCACGAACGGCCGCGCGATCGAGCTCGGCAAGGTCGCGCTCGCGAACTTCCCGAACGTGCAGGGGCTGCGGCAGCTCGGCAAGACGACCTGGGGCGAATCCTTCGCCTCCGGCGGCGTGATCATGGGCGAGGCGGGCTCGGCGAGCTACGGCCTCGTGCAGTCCGGCGCGCTCGAGGACTCGAACGTCGACCTGACGAAGGAGCTGGTGCAGATGATCACGTCGCAGCGCTCGTTCCAGGCGAACGCGCAGATGATCAGCACGGCCGACTCGATCACGCAGACGATCATCAACATCCGCTGACCTTGATGCGCTGACGGAGCGACGCGATGGACAAGCTGCTGTGGACCGCGATGGGGGGCGCCGACCAGATGCTGCAGGCGCAGGCCGTCGCCTCCCACAACCTCGCGAACGCCTCGACGACGGGCTTCCGCGCGGACCTGCACGCGTTCTCGAGCTTCCTCGTGCAGGGCCCGGGCTTCCCGACGCGCGTCGGCGTCGTGAACCAGTCCACGGGCTTCGACCCGCGGCAGGGTTCCTTCGAGCAGACCGGCCGGCCGCTCGACGTCGCCGTGCAGGGCGAGGGCTGGATCGCGGTGCAGGCGACGGACGGCACCGAGGCCTACACGCGCGCCGGCGCGCTGCACGTGGGCCCCGAGGGGACGCTCGAGACCGCGAACGGCCTCGCCGTGCTCGGCGACGGCGGCCCGATCTCGCTGCCGCCGGCGACGCGCATCGAGGTCGGAGGCGACGGGACGATCTCGGTCGTGCCCGAGGGCCTCGGCCCCGAGGCGTCGGCCGCGGTCGCGCGCATCAAGCTGGTGAAGCCGGACCTCGCGCAGCTCTCCAAGGGCGCGGACGGGCTGATGCGGCTGCCGGGCGGCGCCACGGCGCCGTCCGACTCGACCGTCTCCGTCGCGGGCGGGACGCTCGAGTCGAGCAACGTCAGCATCGCCGAGTCGCTGGTGGAGATGATCCAGATCTCCCGCGAGTTCGAGCTGCAGGTGCGCCTGATGCGCACCGCCGGGGACAACGACGAAGCGGCGCAGCAGCTGCTGCGCGCGGCCTGAGGAGTAGCGCATGAACGTCGCATTGTGGGCATCCAAGACGGGGCTGGACGCGCAGCAGACGCGCATGGCGGTCGTGTCGAACAACCTCGCGAACGTGAACACGACTGGGTTCAAGCGCACCCGGCCCGTGTTCGAGGACCTGCTGTACCAGAACGTCCGCCAGGTGGGCGCCCAGACCTCGCAGGACACGCAGTACCCGACCGGCATGTACCTCGGCACCGGCGTGCGCGTCGTCTCGACGGAGAAGCTCTACACGCAGGGCGGCCTCGTCGAGACCGGCGGCAACTTCGACGTCGCGATCCAGGGGCGCGGCTTCTTCCAGGTGCTGCTGCCCGACGGCAGCAACGCCTACACGCGCGACGGCTCGTTCCAGCTCGACTCGCAGGGCCAGCTCGTGACGCCGAGCGGCTACCAGGTGCAGCCCGCGATCAGCATCCCGGACAGCGCCCAGAGCGTCACGGTCGGCGCCGACGGCACGGTGTCGGTGACGCAGCCCGGCGAGACGCAGCCGGTCGTGGTCGGCCAGATCCAGGTGGTCGACTTCATCAACGCCGGCGGCCTGCAGCCGCGCGGCGAGAACCTGCTGATCGAGTCCGCGGCCAGCGGCCCGCCGCAGGTCGGCACGCCGGGGCTCAACGGGCTCGGCACGCTGGTGCAGGGCTCGCTCGAGACCTCGAACGTCAACGTGGTCGAGGAGCTGGTCGCGATGATCGAGACGCAGCGCGCCTACGAGATGAACACGCGCGCGATCAGCACCGTCGACCAGATGCTCGGCTACCTGACCACCAACACCTGAGGGGAGCCGCGCGCATGAGAACGATCCTCGCCGCCTGCGCCGCACTCGCGACGGCTGCCTGCGCCACGGTCGAGCTGCCCGAGCCCGTGCCGGACCCGGCGCTGTACGCGACGGCGGGCACGCCGCCGCTGCCCGGCGCGATCTACGCCGAGGGCGGCGAGATCTCGCTGTTCGAGGACCCGCGCGCGCGCCGGATCGGCGACCTCGTGACGATTGCGCTGCGCGAATCGACGAGCGCGAGCAAGTCGGCGACGACCAAGACCCAGAAGGACAGCAGCACCGAGATCCCCGGCCCCACGATCCTCGGCCGGCCCGTCACGGCGAACGGCACGCCCATCCTCGAGAACTCGGTGGAAGCGCAGCGCGAATTCGACGGCTCCGGCTCCTCCAGCCAGAGCAACCGCCTGACCGGCAACCTGACCGCCGTCGTCGTCGCGCGGCTGCCGAACGGCAACCTCGTCCTGCGCGGCGAGAAGTGGCTTCGCCTCAACCAGGGCGACGAGTTCGTGCGGGTCACGGGCGTCGTGCGGCCCGTCGACATCGGCCTCGACAACGTCGTCGGCTCGGACCGCGTGGCGGATGCGCGCATCAGCTACGGCGGTCGCGGCGTGCTCGCGAACGCCAACAAGCCGGGCTGGCTCGACCGCTTCTTCAACTCGCCCGTGATGCCGTTCTGAGGATGCGCCCATGAAAGCCTGCCGCACGCTCTGCTTGCTGCTGCCGGCGCTGGCGCTCGCGGGACTCCCGGGCGCGGCGTCTGCCGACCGCATCAAGGACCTCGCGGGCATCGCGGGCGTCCGCGGCAACCAGCTCGTGGGCTACGGCCTCGTCGTCGGCCTCGACGGCTCCGGCGACCAGACGAGCCAGGCGCCGTTCACGACGCAGAGCTTGAAGAACTTCCTCGCCCAGTACGGCGTCTCCGTGCCGCCGAACGTCAACCCGCAGCTCAAGAACGTGGCCGCCGTCGCGATCCAGGCGACGCTGCCGGCGTTCGCGCGCCCCGGCCAGGAGATCGACGTCACCGTCAGCTCGATCGGCAACGCGAAGAGCCTCCGGGGCGGCGCGCTGCTCGCCACGTCGCTGCGCGGCCTCGACGGGCAGGTGTACGCGGTCGCGCAGGGCAACCTCGTCGTCAGCGGCTTCGGCGTCGAGGGCCGCGACGGCTCGAAGATCACGCTCAACGTGCCGAGCGCGGGGCGGATCCCGAACGGCGCGACGGTCGAGCGCGCGGTCCCCGGCAACCCGGGCGACGACCCGCGCGTCGTCTTCCAGCTCCACGCGGCGGACTTCACGACCGCGGCGCGCATGACG
>DASSUW010000140.1:0-24968 GCA_035706585.1 Solirubrobacteraceae bacterium
CTCGCGTCGTTGGCGATCGCCGCGACGGTCCTCTCGACCGCGTTCGCGATCTTCAACTTCCTCACTTACGGCACGACGGCGCAGGTGGCGCGCCTGCACGGCGCGGGTCGCGACGCGGACGCCGCCGCGCTCGGCTCGCAGGCGCTGTGGCTGGCGCTGGGGATCGGCGTGCTGCTGCTGGCGCTGGTGGTCGCGCTGGCGCCCGCCGCCGTGGGGCTGATGGGCGGCGAGGACGAGGTGGCCGACGGCGCGGTGCTGTACCTGCGGATCGCGGCGCTCGGCTCGCCGTTCTTCATGCTCGCCACCGCCGGCCAGGGGTTCCTGCGCGGCATGGGCGACCTGCGCACGCCGCTCGTGATCCTCGTCCTGGCGCACGCCGTCAACGCGGCGCTCGAAGTCCTGTTCGTGTACGGCTTCGGCTGGGGCCTCGCCGGCTCGGCGTGGGGCACCGTGATCGCCCAGGCCGGCATGGGCCTCGCCTTCTTCGGCGTCCAGCGCCGGGCGGGGCTCGAGCGGCCGCACGTGGAGCGCATGAAGCCGCTGATGCGGATCGGGACGGAGATCGCGGTGCGCACGACCGCGCTGCTCGGCTCGTTCCTCGTCGCCTCGGCGGTGCTCGCGCGCGTCAGCTCGGCGTCGCTCGCCGCCCACCAGATCGCGTTTCAGCTGTTCGTGTTCCTGGCGCTGATCCTCGACGCGCTGGCGATCGCCGCCCAGGTGCTCGTCGGCCGCCTGCTCGGCGCCGGCGACGCGGCGCGGGCGCGCGCGGCGGCGGTGCGCGTGATCCTGTGGTCGGTGGTCGTCGGCACCGCGTTCGGCGTCGCGCTGCTCGCGCTCACCGACGCGCTGCCGCACGCGTTCACCGACGACGCGGCGGTCGTCGCGCAGGCCCACGAGATCTGGTGGCTGTTCGCGGCGCTGATGCCGGTCAACGGCGCCGTGTTCGCGCTCGACGGCATCCTGATCGGCGCCGGCGACACCCGTTTCCTGATGTGGGGCATGCTCGCGGCCGCCGCCGTCTACATCCCGGTGGCGCTGCTCGCGCTCGACCGCGGATGGGGCATCGTCGGCGTCTGGTGCGGCCTCGCCGGGCTGATCGTTGTACGCGCGCTGACGTGCGGACTGCGCTTTCTGGGCAGTCGGTGGGTTCTCACCGGCGCTCCCGCGTAGTACCTTGCGCGCCCGCATGTTCCGTCGCACGCTCGCCCTCGCCCTGCTCCTGGCGCTCCTCGCGCCGGCGGCCGCCGCCGCCCAGGACGCGTTCGGCCCGCTGCCGCCGTCCACCCCGGCGGCGACCCCGACGCCGGCGCCGTCCGACGACAGCAACAGCCTCACGAGCGACCTCGGTGGCCGCGAGACGCTCTACATCATCGGCGGCGCACTGCTGGTCGCGTTCGTCGCGATCGGCGTCTTCATCTCCAAGGACGCCCGCCGCGCGCTGCCCGAGCGCCACCGGCCCGACGGCCGCCGCCTGCGCGAGGAGGGCCCGCACAAGCACAAGCAGCAGGCCAAGGCCCGCGCCCGCGCGCGCGGCAAGGCGCAGAAGGCGTCGCGCCGCCGCAACCGGTAGCGCGATGCGAACGGCACCTGCGGCTGGGTAGGGAGGCGCGGGCGCCGGCCGGGCCGGCGGTTCCTTGGCGGGTTTGCGTCGCATAGCGACGACTTCCCGCCAGTGGCGGGTTTTCGCCCCCGTCCGGGCCGCCCTCGGTGCCGAAGTCCGACCCTCACAGCGGCTTCGGCGGCGTCATGCCGTGGCGGCGCATGCCGGCCTCGGCGGCGGCGATCACGCTCTCGATCACCTTCACGCGCGCATAGCGCTTGGAGTTGGCCTCGACGAGCGTCCACGGCGCGAACTCGGTGTCGGTCTCGGTGAGCATCTGCTCGATCGCGCGCGTGTACGCGCGGCGCTTCTTGCGGTTGCGCCAGTCCTCGTCGGTGAGCTTCCAGGTGCGCAGCGGGTCCTTGGCGCGGCGGTTGAAGCGCTTGAGCTGCTCGCGCGAGGACACGTGGAGCCAGAATTTGACGATGACCGTGCCCTCCGCGCTCAGCGTGCGCTCGAAGTCGCGGATCTCCTCGTAGGCCCGCTGCCACCCGGACCGGTCGGCGAAGCCCTCCACGCGCTCGACGAGCACGCGGCCGTAGTAGGAGCGGTCGAACACGGCCATGCCGCCCCAGCCGGGCAGCGGCTCCCAGAAGCGCGCCAGCCAGTGGTGGCGCTTCTCGTCGTAGGTCGGCGCGGCGAACTGCTTGACGCGCACGTGCCGGGGGTCGAGCGGGGCGACGAGCCGCTTGATGGCCCCGCCCTTCCCGGACGCGTCCCAGCCCTCGAACACGACGAGCAGCGGCGGCCCGATCCCCTGGTCGCCGATCAGCCCGCCGAGCGTGAGGCGCAGTTGCAGCAGGCGCGTCTGGCACGTGGCGAGCCGGATCGCCTCCTCCTCGCGGTTCAGCTTCAGGCTCAAATCCAAGTCGTCTAAGCGGCCCACAACTAACATCATCCGTCCTTTGCCGCGTCCGCTGCCGTCCAAGCCCGATTTCCCTGCACTCGAGGAGCAGGTGCTCGAGCGCTGGCGCGAGCGTGACGTGTTCCGCGAGTCGCTGCGCCGGCGCGAGGGCGGCGAGCCGTACGTGTTCTACGAGGGGCCGCCGACGGCCAACGGCCGGCCGGGGTCGCACCACGTCCTCGCCCGCGTCTTCAAGGACATCTTCCCGCGCTACCAGACGATGCTCGGCCGGTACGTCGAGCGCAAGGGCGGCTGGGACTGCCACGGCCTGCCGGTCGAGACGCAGGTCGAGAAGCAGCTCGGCTTCAACTCGAAGGCCGACATCGAGGCGTACGGCATCGCCGAGTTCAACGCCAAGTGCCGCGAGTCGGTGTTCGAGTACCTCGAGGACTGGAACGCGCTGACCGAGCGGATCGGCTTCTGGGTCGACCTCGACGACGCCTACCGGACGCTCGACACGCCGTACATCGAGTCGGTCTGGTGGGCGCTGAAGACGATGTGGGACCGCGACCTGCTCTACGAGGGCCACCGCGTCGTCCCGTACTGCAAGCGCTGCGGGACCGCGCTGTCCTCGCACGAGGTGTCCGACGGCTACGAAGACGTCGAGGACCCGTCGGTCTACGTCAAGTTCCCCGTCAGCCGGCCGGCCGGCGCGCTGCGCGACGGCGACACGCTGCTGGTGTGGACGACGACGCCGTGGACGCTCGTGTCCAACGCGGCCGTCGCGGTCGATCCCGAGCTGCCCTACGTGCGCACGACCGAGGGCTACGTGCTGGCCGAGGCGCTCGTCACCCGCGTGCTCGGCGAGGACGCGCAGGTGGCCGATCGCTTCCACGGCGCCGACATGCTCGGCGCCGCGTACGAGCCGCCGTTCCCGTTCATCCCGGCGTCCGACTACGGCGACAAGGGGCACACCGTGCTGCCGGGAGACTTCGTGACCGCCGAGGACGGCACCGGCATCGTCCACACCGCGATCGCGTTCGGCGAGGACGACTTCCGGCTCGGAGCCGAGCAGGGCCTGAACGTCGTCAACCCGGTCCGGCTCGACGGCACCTACGACGAGCGCATCGGCCCGTACGCCGGCCGCTGGGTCAAGGAGGCCGACCCCGACCTGATCGAGGACCTGCGCGCACGCGATCGCCTGCTGCGCGCCGAGACCTACCTGCACGCCTATCCGCACTGCTGGCGCTGCGGCACGCCGCTGATCTACTACGCCAAGCCGTCCTGGTACATCCGCACGTCGCAGCTGCGCGACCGGCTGCTCGCCGCCAACGAGACGATCGACTGGCGCCCCGAGCACATCAAGCACGGGCGCATGGGCAAGTGGCTGGAGAACAACGTCGACTGGGCGCTGTCGCGCGAGCGCTACTGGGGCACGCCGCTGCCCGTGTGGCGCAACGACGCGGGCGAGGCGATCTGCATCGGCTCGCTCGCCGAGCTCGAGCAGCTCAGCGGCGTCAGGCTCGACGACCCGCACCGGCCGTACGTGGACGACGTCGAGATCCCGTCGCCGAGCGGCGGTGAGCCGCTGCGGCGCGTCCCGGAGGTGATCGACGTCTGGTTCGACTCGGGGTCGATGCCGTTCGCCCAGCACCACGCCCCGTACGAGAACCAGGAGAAGTTCGAGGCCAACTTCCCCGCCGACTACATCTGCGAGGCGATCGACCAGACGCGCGGCTGGTTCTACTCGCTGCTGGCGATCTCGACGCTGCTGTTCGACCGCTCGTCCTACCGCACCTGCCTGGTGCTCGGCCACATCGCCGATCCTGAGGGCAAGAAGATGTCCAAGTCGCTCGGGAACATCGTCGTGCCGTGGGAGGTGATCGACCAGCACGGGGCCGACGCGTTCCGCTGGTACTTCCTCACGTCCAAGCAGCCGTGGGACGGCTACCTGTTCTCGACCGAGACGGTCGGCGAGTCGGTCCGCCAGTTCCTGCTCCAGCTCTGGAACACGTACGGCTTCTACGTGCTGTACGCGAACGTCAACGAGGTCACGGAGCTGGGTGAGCCGGAGACCGATCTCGACCGCTGGGCGATCTCGCGGCTGCACGCGACGACCGAGGTCGTCCCCGAGCGCCTGGACGACTACGACGCGACGCGGGCGGGCCACGCGATCGCGGCGTTCGTCGACGACCTCTCGAACTGGTACGTGCGCCGCTCGCGGCCGCGCTTCTGGGACGGCGATCCGGCCGCGTTCGGGACGCTGCACCGCTGCCTGGTCACCGTCGCGCACCTGCTCGCGCCGTTCTGCCCGTTCATCGCCGACGAGATCTACGACAACCTCGACGGCTCCGAGCCGAGCGTGCACCTGTGCGACTTCCCGCAGGTCGGCCGGCGCGACGTCGAGCTCGAGGTCGCGATGGCGATCGTGCGCGAGACCGTGCGGCTCGGGCTTGCGGCCCGCGGCCAGGCCAAGCTGGGCGTGCGCCAGCCGCTGCACGAGGCGGTCGTGGTGGCGGCGGGCGCCGAGCGGGAGGCGATCGAGCGGCTCGAGGGCATCGTGCTCGGCGAGCTCAACGTCAAGCAGGTGCGCTACGTCTCGCAGGCCGACGAGCTCGGCTCTTACGAGGTCAAGCCGAACTACCGCGCGCTCGGCCCGCGGTTCGGCAAGCACATGCCGCAGGTGGCGGCGGCGGTCGCTGCGCTGGACCCGGAGCACGTCGCCGACGCGCTGCGCGAGGACCGGCCGGTCGGCATCAGCGTCGACGGGCACGACCACGAGCTGGCCGCCGACGACCTGCTGCTGGCGATGCGCCCGCTCGACGGCTACCAGCTCGAGCGCGAGGGCTCGCACGCGGTGGCGCTCGAGCTCGAGCTCGACGACGAGCTGGTGCGCGAGGGACTTGCCCGCGAGATCGTCCACGCGGTTCAGAACGCGCGCAAGACGGCCGGGCTCGAGGTCGCCGACCGGATCGAGCTCACGCTCGGCGGCGACGCCGAGCTGCTCGACGCGGCGCGGGCGTTCGAGCCGTACCTGGCCGGGGAGACGCTCGCCGTGGCGGTCGCCTACGACGGCGCGTCAGGCGGCGAGCCGGCGACCGTCAAGGGCCGGCCGCTGCAGATCGCCGTGCGCCGCGCCGGGGTCTGACCCCGCAGCCACACCCGTTCGCACCCTCGACCCGAAGTTAAGGGGGTCTGACCCCCTTAAACGCCGACCCCTACGCCAGCGCCGGCTCGAGCTCGGCCTCGAGGCGCTTGCGCGGCTTGGAGCCCTGGATGCGCGTGGCCTCGGCGCCGTCGCGGAACAGGATCATCGTCGGGATCGCCAGGATCCCGAGGCTCGCCGGCGTGTGCGGGTTCGCGTCGATGTCCATCTTCACGATCTCGAGGTCGTCGCGCTCGGCGGCGATCTCCTCGAGGATCGGGGCGATCACGCGGCACGGCCCGCACCAGGCGGCCCAGAAGTCCACCAGCACGGGCTTCTCGGCCTCGAGAACCTCCGCCTGGAACGTGGTGTCGGTGACTTCCTTCAGATTGCCTGCCATCGGGTTACGAGCTCCTCGCGTGAATGGTGCCTAGTCGCTTCAAAAAGTATAGCCACGGGTCTACCCCGCGAGCGCGACCAGCAACCGCGGCGAGACCCATGTCTCCACTGCCGCCGCGGCCACCAGCACCGGGACGGCGATCGCCACGGTGACGAACGTGGCGGCCAGCAGATCCTTCCACGCTCCACGGCGTGACGCGAGCGTCCAGGCGGCGAGCGGCAGGAACAGCGCGGTCAGCTCGGGCAGGGCGTGCGGGAGCAGGCCGAGGAGCAGCAGCGCCGGCGAGACGCCGAGCTCGCCGGCGAGGTCCGACGCCGCATGCCCGAGCGCGTACGCCTGCGTGCACAGCGAGAAGGCCGTGGCGAGGACGACGAAGCCGATCGCCAGCGGCCCGGCGCGGTCGTGCACCTTGCGCATCACGCCCGTGTAGCCCTCGGCCGCCGTCGGCAGCGAGGATCCGGCCATGAAGCCGGCGACGCAGGCGAGCGCATGCAGGGCAAGCACGAGGCCGTTGCGGTACAGGACGAACCCGAAGTCGCCGGCGGTGGCGGGATAGGACACGCCGGGGAAGAACGCCCCGCTGGGATCGGGATCGGTCAGCGCGGCGACCGCCCAGACCGCGACCAGCAGCGCGACGGCGACCGCCAGCGCGCCGAGCGCCCACGGCGCCAGCACGCGCGCGGGTTCGCGCCGCCAGCGCGCGAGCGCGCGCCGGGTGTCCGTCCACCCCTGGACGACCGCGAGCTCTTCGGCCTTCATCATCTACGTCATCGGCACGCGGGCGACTTCCCCGGAATCGGTCGCCCATCGCCGCCAGCGCAGGGCCGGGACGAGCCAGACGGCCTCGAGCGCGATCCGGCCCGACATCTTCGAGCGCCCGTGCTCGCGCTCGCGGAAGACGATCGGCACCTCGTCCACGCGCAGGCCGAGCTGCAGCGCGCGATGCGTGAGCTCGACCTGGAACGCGTAGCCCTGCGAGCGCACGCTGGGATAGTCGATCGCGGCGAGCGTGGAGGCGCGGAACGCCTTGTAGCCGCCGGTCAGGTCGCGGACCGGGGCGGACAGCACGCGCCGCGCGTAGCCGCAGCCGAGGCGCGAGATGCCGCGCCGCAGCGGACCCCAGTCCTGGATCCCGCCGCCGCTCACGTAGCGCGAGCCGAGCGCGAGGTCGGCGCCGTCGGCGACCCGCTCGAGCAGTCGCGGCAGGTCGGCCGGATCATGCGAGAAGTCGGCGTCCATCTCCACCACCGTGGCGGCGCCGGCCTCGATCGCGTGGGCGAAGCCCGCCACATAGGCACGCCCCAGCCCCGCCTTGTGCGGGCGGTGCAGGACATGCACGCCGGGATGGGCGGCGGCGAGCGCGTCGGCGATCGCGCCGGTCCCGTCCGGCGAGCCGTCGTCGACGACCAGCACGTGCACGCCGGGGACCGCCGCGCGCACCGCGTGGACGACGCGTTCGAGGTTCAGGGCCTCGTTGTAGGTGGGAAGGACGACCCAGACCGGCGCGGGCATCGAGGCCGCGTAGCCTATGCGACCCGTGCCCGAGCTGACCAACGCCAAGATCGCCGCCGCCTTCGAGGAGCTGGCCGACCTGTACGAGCTCGACGGCGCGGTGCAGTACCGCGTGATCGCCTACCGCAACGCCGCGCGGACGGTGCGGGACAGCGCCGTCTCGGTCGCCCAGCTCGCGCGCGACGGCAAGGTCACCCAGCTGCCGAACATCGGCAAGACGCTCGAGGAGAAGCTGCTGGCGCTCGACGAGACCGGCGAGATCCCCTCGCTCGTCAAGCTGCGGGCCAAGATCCCGGTCGGCCTGATCTCGATCATGCACCTGCCGGGCTTCGGCCCCAAGCGGGCGCGACGGCTCTACGACGAGCTCGGCATCGACTCGCTCGACGCGCTGCGGGCGGCGGTCGAGGCCGGGCGGCTGCGCGATCTCAAGGGCTTCGGCGTCAAGGCCGAGGAGAACCTGCGGCGCGTGCTCGCCGAACACGACGAGGACGGCGGCGGCACGGATCAGCGCGTGGTGCTGTCGAAGGCGCTGACCGTCGCGGAGGAGATCGTGCACGCGCTGCGCGAGCACCCGGGCGCCGACCGCGTCGAGGTCGCCGGCTCGCTCCGCCGCATGGCCGACTCGGTCAAGGACCTCGACATCATCGCCACCGCCTCCGACCCGGCGGCACTGGCGGCGGCGCTGCGCGAGCTGCCGGTCGTCGAGTCGGTCGCGACGACGGGCGACGCCGGCGCGCGCGTGACCACGCACTCGGGCATGAAGGTCGACCTGCGGGTCGTCGAGCCCGACCAGTTCGGCAACGTGCTCCAGCACTTCACCGGCTCCAAGGCGCACAACGTCGCGCTGCGCGAGTCCGCCGTACGCCGCGGCCTGCATGTGTCCGAGTACGGGATCCTCGACGATGCGACCGGCGACACGATCCGCTGCGCCACCGAGGAGGAGGTCTACGCGACGCTCGGGCTCGACTGGATCCCGCCCGAGCTGCGCGAGGGTCGCGGCGAGCTCGAGGCGGCGATGTCATCCCACCCACCCGGCGGCGGGCTTCCCGACCTGATCGAGATCGGCGACCTGCGCGGCGAGCTGCACTCCCACACGACGATGTCCGACGGTGCCGAGACCGCCGAGGTGATGGCGGCGGCGGCGATCGAGCGCGGGATCGAGTACCTGGCGATCACCGACCACTCGGCGACGCACGGGTTCGGCGACCATGTGACGCCCGAAGCGCTGAAGGCCCGCATCGAGGAGATCCGCGCGCTCGACGAACGGCTCGACGGGATCGAGCTGCTGATCGGCACCGAGACGAACATCCTGCCCGACGGGTCGCCCGACTACGACGACGAGCTGCTGGCCGAGCTCGACTGGGTGATCGCCTCGGTCCACACGTCGTTCCAGATCGACGCAGACGCGATGACCGACCGCGTCGTGGCGGCGGTCGAGCATCCGCTGATCGACGCGCTCGGCCACCCGACCGGCCGCAAGATCTCCAAGCGGGCGCCGTACGCGATCGACATGGAGCGCGTGATCGAGGCGGCCGCCCGCACCGGCACGATGATCGAGATCAACTCCTCGCCGGACCGGCGTGACATGAACGAGATCCACGCGCGCGCCGCCGCTGCGGCGGGCGTGCGGATCCTGATCAACACGGACGCCCACAAGATCTCGGACTTCGACTTCCGGCGCTACGGGGTCGCCACCGCGCGCCGCGCGTGGCTGACGAAGGACCAGGTCGCCAACACGCTCCCGTGGAAGGACTTCGCGCCGCTGCGCAAGCGCGCTAGGGGTGCGTGAGGAAGCTGCCGCCGAAGCCCGGCGTGCGGATCAGGCGGATCGGCTGCAGCGGTGACGTGCGGTCGATGTAGAAGCGCACGCCGTCGCGCTCCTCGATCGCCGCGACCGCGCTCGCCTGGCGCCGCCACGCCAGCGCCCAGATGATCGAGAAGCCGGCGGCGACCGCCGACACCTGTGGCTCGAACACGCTCATGATCGCGGCGCCGAGCGTGGCGAACAGCAGCGGCCACAGGCGGTTGATGAGCGTGAGGCTCGGGCGCAGCTCCGGCAGCGTGGTCTGGCTGCGCGCGCCCAGCAGCAGCCGCCGGATCGGCGGCGAGGTCTCGGCGCGGCGGCCGAGCCAGATCCCGATCAGGATCGCGCCGGCCCACCAGAACGCGCTGAACAGCACGAGCGTGCGGTCGCTCTCGCGCGACAGGCCGATGATGGTCAGCGCGGCGAGGAGGGTCGCGGACCCGGCGCTGAGCAGGACCGTCGAGCGGAGGAAGTCGCCGAACCTCAATCGAGCAGGGCCTGGAGCATGTCGCGCACGCCGTCGGTGCCGTCCACCATCACGTCGGCCTCCTGCGCCAGCGCCGACGGGCCCTCCTCCGAACGCACGCCGACGCGCACGGCGGTGCCGAGCCGGTTCTCCGCGACGAGATCGGTGAGGCCGCGGAACGCGTCGAGATCGGTGGTGTCGTCGCCGGCATAGAGCGCGGCG
This sequence comes from Solirubrobacteraceae bacterium, assembly GCA_035706585.1. Taxonomy (GTDB): domain Bacteria; phylum Actinomycetota; class Thermoleophilia; order Solirubrobacterales; family Solirubrobacteraceae; genus DASSUW01. The sequence continues at coordinate 9,994 of DASSUW010000140.1, forward strand.
GCGAGCTCGCGGTCGCGCAGCAGGGCGACCACGCCCGCGCCCTTGTCGATCCGCACCGGCGGCCGGATCTCGAGCACCTTGCGGCCCCAGTGCGTGGTGAAGCCGGCCTGCTCGGCGCGCGCGGCGACCGCCTCGACCGCCTGCTGGGCGCCGTCTTCGTCGGGCACGCCGCGCCAATGCAACGCCGCGATCGCCTCCTTGTCCTCGAGCCGTACGCGCAGCCGGCGCAGCGGCTCGTCGAACGCCTCGGTGGCGAACGCCTGCACCCGCCGCGTCCACGCCTGCAGCTCGCGGTCGAGCTCCGGGGCGACGGCGCCGGGACGCAGCACCTCCGAGCCGTGCGAGCCGAGGTAGGCGATCGAGCCGAGCGCCACGATGCGGCGCGCGTCGGACGCCCGGCGGCCGGACACGCAGGCGACGACGCCGTAGCGCTTGGCGACCTCGATCAGCGGCCGGCGCGTGGTTTCGGGCATGTGCGCGTCGTCGGGGTGCTGCACGATCGGCGCGAGCACGCCGTCGACGTCCAGCAGCACCGCCGAGCGCTCGGGGTCGGCCTTCAGCGGCTGCAGGATCTCCTCGAGGGTTCCGGTCGGGCCCGGCACTCGGTCTAGTATGCCGCCCGATGCCGAAGGAGCCGATAAAGGGCGCCGGCTGGGCGGTCGCGTCGCTCGACGACCTCGGCGCCGGCCCGGGCTTCCGCAAGGTCCGCGCGCCGCTCGGCGTGACCGCGTTCGGCGTGAACGCGGTCGTGCTGCCGCCCGGCTATCGCACCCACCGCCACTGCCACGAGCGCCAGCAGGAGCTCTACCTGGTGCTCGACGGCGAGATCGAGTTCGAGTTCGGCGACGGGGAGACGCAGACGCTCGGCCGCGGCGGGCTGGCGCGCGTGGACCCGAGCACGGTCCGCCGCCTGCGCAACACGTCTGCCGACGTGGAGGCGATGTACTTCTGCGTCGGCGGCGACGGCGGCTACGTGGGCCGCGACGGCCAGAACCTCGACTAGCCGCGCGCCTTCAGCAGGTCGCGGATCTCGCCGAGCAGGACGATGTCCTCCGGCACCGCCGCGGGCGGCGGCTCCTCGCCGGCCTTGCGGCGCTCCATCACGTAGTTCACGGGTTTGACGACGAGGAAGAACACGGCGGCGCCGACCGCCAGGAGCGTGAAGACCGCGTTCAGGAACGACCCGTACGCGATCACCGCGTCGTTGATCGTCAGCGTCAGCGCATCGAAGTTGGGCTCGCCGAAGATGATCGCGATGATCGGCGTGAAGATGTCGGTCACGAGGGAGTTCACGACCGCCCCGAACGCCGCGCCGATCACGACCGCGACCGCCAGATCGATCGCGTTGCCGCGCAGGATGAAGTTCCGGAACTCCCTGAGCATCTAGTAACCCGCTTCGACATCGATCGGCGAGAGCAACGGCTCGCCTTTCGCGAAGCGGGCGACGTTCTCCTTCACCTGCCGGGCGAGATCCTCGCGCAGCGTCACGGGCGGGTTCGCGACGTGCGGCGTGATCAGCGCCCGCGGCTCGCGCCACAGCGGGTGATCGTCCGGCAGCGGCTCGGGATCGGTGACGTCCAGCGCCGCGCCGGCGATCGCTCCGGCGGCCAGTGCGGCGACGAGCGCGTCGGTGTCGACGAGCGTGCCGCGCGACACGTTCACCAGCCAGGCGTCCTCGCGCATCGCCTCCAGTTCTGCGGCGCCGATCAAATGGCGCGTGGCGGGCGTCGCGGGCGCGGCGATCACCACGAAGTGCGCGCGCGGCAGCGCCTCGGGCAGCCGCTCGACCGGCAGCGTGCCGTCGCGGCCCCGGCGCGTCACGGCGAGGACGTCGACGTCGAACGGCTCCAGCAGGGCGATCAGCGCCCCGCCGATCGCGCCGGTGCCGACGATCGCCACCGTCGACCCCGCCAACTGGCGCAGCGGCGGCTCGGTCCAGGTTCGCGCCCGGGCGCAGTCGGCGATCCGGCGCACGCCGGCGAGCATGAGCGTCAGCGCGTGCTCGGCGACCGGCCGGCCGAACGCGATCGTCGCCGACGTCCAGACCCGCTTGCCGTCGAGCCGGCTGAGCCAGCCCTCGACGCCGGCCGAGGGCAGCTGCACCCAGCGGACTGCGTCGGGCAGCTGCGGGAACGAGTCCGGGTTCGAATCCAGCCAGACGAGCGCCTCCGCGTCCGCGAGTGGACCGATCCGGCCTCCGGCCGCGGTTATCGCCTCTTCGATGGCGCGATCGGACTCCGGCGCCACGTGCACGACGGGTTGCATGCTGCGAACGTACCCCGTCCCCATGGCGATCGTCCCTCTGCTCTCCGCCCGCGCCCTGAAGAAGTCGTTCGGCGGCCGGCTGATCCTCGACGGGCTCGACCTCGAGCTCGCCGACGGCATGCGCGTCGGCGTCCTCGGCCCCAACGGCGGCGGCAAGTCCACGCTGCTGGCCATCCTCGCCGGCCTCGAGGAGCCCGACGACGGCACGGTCACGCGCCGCCGCGGCCTCGTGCACTCGTTCCTGCCCCAGCACGTGCACGGTGACGAGCGCACGCCGCTCGCGTGGGTCTGCGCTGCCCGCCCCGAGCTGGCCGAGCTGGAGGAGCAGCTGCGCGCGGTCGAGCGCCGCCTGGCCGATCCGGGGCTGGCGCACGACCTCGACGCCATGGCGCGCGCGCTCGCCCACCAGGAGCGGCTGCTGGCCGCCTGGGCGGAGCTGGGAGGCGACCGCGCCGAAGGCGAGGCGCGGACGCTGCTCGACGACCTCGGCGTGCCGGACGACGCGCTCCGGATGCCCACCGGCGAGCTGAGCGGCGGCGAGCGCAAGCTCGTCGCGCTCGCCGCGTGCCTGGCGCGCCGCCCGCAGGTCCTCATGCTCGACGAGCCGGAGGCGCACCTGGACATGCGCCGGCGCGACCAGCTCGAGCGGCTCGTCGACGACTTCGACGGGGCCGTGCTGATGGTCTCGCACGACCGGCACCTGCTCGACGCGACGGTCGAGGCGATCGCCGAGCTCGACCGCGGCCGCATCCGGATCTGGCCCGGTGACTACTCGGCGTACGCGGTCGCGCGCCAGCTCGAGCTCGAGCGCCGGCGGCAGCAGTACGTCACGCAGCAGAAGGAGATCGCCCGCCTGGAGGACGCGGTCCGCCGCTTCCGCCACTGGGCGCACATCCGCGTGAACGAGCGCGCGGCGAGGCAGGCGCGCGTGAAGCAGATGCAGATCGACCGCATGGAGAAGATCGAGCGGCCGGTGTTCGAGCGGCGCAAGATGGCGCTCGCGTTCCGCAGCGGCGTGCGCGGCGGTCAGCGCGTGATCGCGCTCGAGGGCGTCGACGTGGCGTTCGAGCCCGACGATCCGGTGCTGCTCGACGTCGAGCTCACGATCATGCGCGGCGAGCGCGTCGGCGTGGTCGGACCCAACGGCGCGGGCAAGACCGCGCTGCTGCGCACGCTCGGCGGCACGCTCCAGCCGGCGGGCGGCGAGCGCTGGATCGGCTCGGGCATCGAGGTGGGCTACCTGTCACAGGCCGCGGCGGGGCTCCCGCCGGACTCCGCGGTGATCGACGTCCTGCGCAGCGGGCGTTCGATGGCCGAGGACGCGGCGGTGCGGCGGTTGATGGGCTTCCTGTTCGACTACGAGCAGGTGCGCCGCCCCGTGCGCACGCTCAGCGGCGGCGAGCGGACGCGGCTCGCGTTCCTGCTGTTGATGGAGGACGCGCCGAACTGCCTGCTGCTCGACGAGCCGACCAACCACCTCGACATCGACTCGATCGAGGTGCTCGAGGACGCGCTGGAGCACTATGACGGCACCGTCGTGGCGGTCTCGCACGACCGCTACTTCCTCGACCGCATCGCCGACCGGATCGTGGTGGTGGCCGACGGCGAGGCCCACGCCTACGAGGGCGGCTGGTCGGGCAGTCCTTACGCATGCTTGCCAAGCGCACATGGTTGGGGACCGTCAAGCGCACGGTCCGGGAGTTCCGGGACGACAATCTGACCGACTGGGCGGCCGCGCTCACCTATTACGCGGTCCTGTCGCTGTTTCCGGCGTTCATCGCGCTGATCTCGATCCTCGGCCTGGTCGTCGACCCCAAGACGATCACGCGCGTGATCACCGACATCGTGTCCCAGCTCGGCCCGGAGTCGGCGGTCGACACGTTCAGCAAGCCGATCGACCAGATCTCCAACAGCCAGTCGACCGCGTTCTGGGGCCTGATCCTGGGCGTCGGCGCCGCGCTGTGGACGGCCTCCGGCTATGTCGGCGCCTTCATGCGCGCGTCGAACGCGATCTACGAGCGCGAGGAGGGCCGGCCGTTCTACATCCTGCGCCCGCTCCAGATTCTCGTGACCCTCGTGCTCGTGCTGATGGCCGCGCTGGTCGTGCTGTCGCTGATCGCCACCGGTCCGGTCGCCAAGGCCGTCGGCGACGCGATCGGGCTCGGCGACACCGCCGTGACCGTGTGGAACATCGCCAAGTGGCCGGTGCTGCTCGTCGTCGTGATGCTGATGCTGGCGATCCTGTACTGGTCGTCGCCGAACGCCAAGCCGGCCGGCTTCCGCTGGGTCTCGCCCGGCGCCGTGCTGGCGGTGCTCGTCTGGATCGTCGCGTCGGCCGCGTTCGCGTTCTACGTCGCGAACTTCGGCTCTTACAACAAGACCTACGGCACGCTCGGCGGCGTGATCGTGTTCCTGGTCTGGATGTGGATCACGAACATCGCCGTGCTCCTGGGCGCCGAGCTCAATGCCGAGACCGAGCGCGGGCGCGAGCTCGAGGAGGGCGTGCCGGGCGCCGACGAGGACATCCAGGCGCCGTACCGCCGCGCGCCCGAGGACGACAAGGAAGAGGAGAGCGCTCAGCTTTCCGGCGCAAGACGCCGATGATGCCCGTGCATGTCGGGATCCGCGCGCCGCGCGCTCATCGTCGTCTCCGTGTGCGCGGTCGCCTTCGCGGTCGTCCTGCACGGCCGCGGGGCGGCGGCGGACGGTGAGATCTCGCCGGAGATCCGCGCCGCCACGCTGAACCTCGACAGCGTCGCGCCGCACGACCGGCCGTGGATCCAGAACGCGATCGCAGCCGCACGGCCCGAGGCCCGGCGGCTGATCGCCGAGGTCGACGGTCTCATCACCGTGCGCACCGACCTGCGCAGCGCCGGCGTGCCCGCGGACGCGATCGGCCTCACGCGGGCCAGCGGCGAGGGCGTCGAGATCCTGCTCGGCGTCGACCGGCTCAACAGCGACCGGGCGATGGATCGCGACATGGTGGTGCTGCACGAGCTCGGACACGTGATCGACTTCCTGCTCGTCGACGATGCGCTGCGGCGGCGGCTCGACGCCGGCATCCCCGCGTCGCGCGAGTGCGGTGAGGCGCTCGACGGGGCCGGCGGGTGCAGCGCCGTCCAGGAGCGCTTCGCCGACACGTTCGCCAAGTGGGCGCTGCGCGGCCGCTTCTCGATCGCCGGCTCGGGCTACGGCGTGCCGACGCCCGCGTCGCTGGAGGACTGGGGCATGCCGCTCGGCGCCCTGGCGATCCAGCTCGACGCGCACCGCTGACCCGCTCCCGCCTCCCGCGCGAGGGTCCGCCGCTCACGCCGTTCCCGGGGGGCGCGTCGGCGACCGCGGCGGGCACCGCACCGCGGTCGTGTGGGCGGGCGCCGCGTCGGGATGATGGGCGGCTGAGCCTGGTCAGCGAGAATCGGGCGGCGGCTGCTCCCGCGCCTTGAGGATCGTCTGCGCGCCGAGCACGGGACCGATCACGGCGGCCACCCACAGCCACGAGACGCCCCACGGGTCGAGCAGATCCTCGCCGGCGAGCACGACGATCGCGACCGAGACGAGCGGATAGGCGAGCAGCACCGTCCAGCGCCTCAGGATGCCCGCGCGGCGCGCCCCGACGATCACGCCGAGCCACGCGGCGATCGCGACCCACACGCCGCCGTTGTCCTGCACGACCGCCCGCTCGAGCAGCACCGCCGCCCACGCGATGCCGAGACCCGGCCACACCCACGGGTTGACCTCGCCCCTCCAGACGACATACGCGGCGACGCCGAGCGTCGCGAGCACGAGCAGGACGAACGCGGTCCCGGCGATCGCGCCGGCGACCAGCCAGGCCACGGTCGCGGCGAGCGCGCCGGCGAGGCCGCCGCGGAGCGCAGCGGCGACCGTCTTCGCCGCCCGCTGGCGGCGGGTCGGCGGCGGCGATACCGGCGCGACGACGCTCATGGGTTGAAGGTAGCGCGCCGTCGCTGCCGACGCCCCTCGCTCTCAGCCGGCCGGCGTGATCGGCGTCCCCATGTCGGCCTGGATCTCGGCCGCCGTGAGCGGGCGGTCGTAGACGCGGATCTCGTCGAGCTGGCCCTGGTACCACTCCGACCACTTGGCGTTGCCGCCGAACCGCAGCGGCTGCGTGCTCGTCACCAGCGCGCCGGTCTGCGCGCGCGTCGCCGCCTGCACGCCGTTCACGAACAGGCGGATCGTGGTGCCGTCGTACGTGGCGGCCAGGTGCGTCCAGGTGTTCAGCGCCGGCCGCGTCGCGCCGCGGGCCGACAACTCGCTCGTCGTGAACGCGTGCGCGCTCGGGAAGCCGCCGTCGCCGAACGGGTACAGCGCCCAGCTCATCCCGGTGGGCGACTCCTTGAGCGCCAGCGTCCGCCACGAGTTGTTGCCGTTCGCGGTCGGGTTGACCCAGCCCTCGACGGTCAGCCCCGTCGTGAGCTGCAGCGACGGACTGTCGTTGACGGTCACCCAGCGACCGGTGCCGGTGAACGCGAGCGCGCCGCCGAACTTGCCGGTCGTCGTGCGCGTGGCGCCGGTGATCGTGCCCGTGTTGCCCTTGCCGGAGCGATCGGTCACGGTCGCGCCGCTCGTCTCGTCGAACCCCCAGGCGCCGACCAGGCCGCTCGCGGGCGGCGTCACGGTGAACGTGACCGCGACGGTCTTGGGCGACCCGGACGCGCCGGCAGCGGTGATCGTCACGGTGCCGGTGTAGGTGCCGGCCGCGAGGCCGGCGGGATCGACCGACACGTTCACGGTTCCCGCGTTCGTCCCGCTTGCCGGGGACGCCGACAGCCACGGCTGGTCGTCGGCGGTCGTCCACGACAGGGTCCCGGAGCCGGTGTTGGACACGCCGACTGCCTGCGCCGGCGGCGCGGCGCCGCCCACGGTCGCCGAGAACGTCAGCGACGAGGGCGTGATCGCGAGCGCCGGCGGTGTCGGCGGCGCCAGCGTCAGCGTCACCGGGACCGTGCGCGGCGAGCCGGAGACGCCGCCGCCGTCGATCGTGATCGTCGCGGTGTAGGTGCCGGCGGCGAGGCCGCTCGTGTCGACCGTGGCGGTGACATCGCGCGGCGCGCTGCCGGACGCGGGCGCCAGCGAGAGCCACGGTGCGTCGTCGGCCGCGGTGAAGCTCAGCGTTCCGCCCCCGGTGTTGGCCACGGCGAGCGTCTTGGCGGCGGGATTGCCGCCGCCCGCGGTGCCGCTGAAGCTCAGCGACGTCGGCGTCACCGACAGCGCCGGCGGAGGCGGCGGACCGGTGCCGCCGACCACGTACGCCGACAGCGGGCCGTCGCTGTAGCTGCCGAGCGTCGCCCACGTCGCGGGCAGCGCGCTCAGCGTGCGCCCCTGGCTCGTGCGCTCGGGCCCGCCGCTCGCGCCACCGGCGTGATCGCGCCAGCGCAGCGTGCCCGCGCTCGCGTTCGGGTTCAGCAGCGCGAACCAGTAGTTCGTCCCCGCGGTCAGGTCGACGCCGGAGGCCAGCGGCACCTCGTTCCAGGCGCCCGCCGTCAGCCCGCTGATCTGGCCCGACCCCAGCAGCGTCGTCGGGTTGCCCGAGCCGTCGGCGTAGAGCCCGAGGATCAGCTGCGTGGCGGCGCTGCCGGCGTCGACGTACAGGCGCAGCTTGCCCGCGGTGCCGGACGTCGTCGCCGTGAAGCGGTAGGCCTCCCCGGCGCCGGCCGGCGCCGCCGACGTGTTGGTGCCGATCTGGTCCGAGCCGCCGAGCGTGGTGGTGCCGGGCGGCGGCGGGTCGGTGACCGTGAGCGTCACCGGCACCACCTTCGGCGAGCCGGTCGCGCCGGCGGCCGTGACCGTCACGTTGGCGCTGTAGGTGCCGGCCGCGAGGCCGGTCGCGTCGACCGCGACGGTCAGGTCCTGCGGCGCCGTCCCGCTCGCGGGAGCAGCCGACAGCCAGGCGGCGTCGTCGGCCGCCGTGAAGCTCAGCGTGCCGCCGCCGGTGTTCGTCACGCTCACGGTCTTGGCCGCCGGGCTCGCCTGCCCGGTCGTGGCGCTGAACGCGAGCGACGCCGGGGAGACCGCGAGCGCGGGCGATGTCGGCGGCGCGCCGGTGGAGCCGAGCGCATAGCCGGACACCGGGCCGTCGCTGAACGAGCCCTGCGTCGCCCACGTGGCCGGCAGCGCGGTGAGCGCCCGGTCGGCGCTCGTGCGCTCCGGCCCGCCGCTCTGCCCGCCGGCGTGGTCGCGCCAGCGCAGCGTGCCGGTGCTCGACAGCGGGTTGAGCAGCGCGAACCAGTAGTTCGTCCCGGCCGTGACGTTGATCGGCGTGGCGAGCGTGACCTCGTTCCACGCGTTCGGTGTCGGCGCGGCGCGCGAGCCGGCGCCGAGCAGCGACGTCGGCGTGCCGCCCTGGTCGCTGTAGAGGCCGAGCGTGAGCGCGCTGGCGGTGCTGGCGCCGTCCAGGTACAGCCGCAGCCGGGTCACGGCGCCGGTCTTGGCGGCGGTGATCCGGTACACCTCGCCGGCGCCGGCCGGCGCCTGCGACACGCTCGTGCCGACCGCTTCGCTACCGGCCATGGTGACCGTCGTGTCGGGCGCGAACGTGGCGGTAAGGGACGAGTCGCTGCGCGGGATCGTGATCGTGTGCGTCAGCGCGCCGCCGTCGCTCCAGCCGCCGAACGCGTACGAGGTGCCGCCGATCGTCGTCGCCGCCGGCGCCGTGACGTCGGTGGTCGAGTTCTGGATGAACGTCTCGGTGAACGGCGCCGTGCCGGTGTCGGCGCCCATCGTCAGGCTCGCGCCGGACGGGTCGCTGTTCAGGGTCAGCGTGGCGGTCTTCGGCTGCAGCGCGATCGTCTTCGTGGCGGTGAGGCCGTTGGCGGTGGCGGTGAGCACGAGCTCGAGGTGCGACGGCCAGTCGTGGTTGGGCGCGACGAACGTGCCCGAGCTCACGCCGCTGACGCTCGCGCCGAAGTGCGTGTGGCACTGCGACGTGTCGGTCCGCGCGCAGTGGCGGATGTTGAGCTGCCACGTCAGGCCCGACGCCGGGACGGGATTGCCGGCGCCGTCGGTCGCGTGACCGGAGTAGGCGATCGTGTCGCCGACCGCCCACGTGAACGTGTCGGCCGGCGTGTCGATGACCGGCGTCGGCGGGTCGCCGGCCTGCACCGCGACGGTCGTCGTGTCGGTGTTGCCGCTCGGGTCGCTGACGCGCAGGCGGATCGTGTAGGTGCCCGGCGCGGTGTAGGTGAAGCTCGGCGCCGGCGACGCCGAGTCGCCGAACGTGCCGTCGCCGTTGAGATCCCACGAGTACGTCAGCGGGTCGCCGTCGGGATCGGACGACGTCGTGCCGCTGAACTGGACGGTGAGCGGCGTCGAGCCGTGGTCGGGCGTCGCCGTGGCGCGCGCGGTCGGCGCGTGGTCGCCGGCCGGGTACGCGATCCGCTGCACCGTGCCGTTGATGATGTCCGGGTAGTACAGCGCGCCGTCGGGGCCCTGCTGGAGGTCGACGACGCCGCCCAGCTTGGAGCCGAACGCCTGCAGCGTCGACGGATCGGGCAGGCCGTTCGCGCCGGCGCGGAAGAAGTAGATGCACTGACGCGCGTAGTCGGCGACGAACAGGCCGTTGCGATACGTGCTCGGGAACTGGTTCGCGGTCGAGAACGCGACGCCGGTGGGCGACGAGGTGCCCGCGAAGCAGGGGCCGATGTCCTGGGTGTGGGCGTACGTCGCCCACGGGCCGATCGCCGTGCCCTGCGCGTACAGCGACTCGCAGAGGTTCACGTTCAGCGTGTCGTAGGCGCTCATGCGGCCGGCGCCCTCGTAGCACGGCCAGCCGAAGTTGCGGACGGTCGACAGGTCCGGGCTGCGGTTGACCTCCTCCCACGTGTTCCAGCCCACGTCGCCGGTCCACAGGTCGTTGGTGCCCGGCCGCAGCGTGAAGCGGAACGGGTTGCGCAGGCCGTAGGCGACGATCCGGCGCCGGTTCGCGTTGGCGTCGCCGGCGGCCGGGTTGTCGGGCATCGCGTCGCCGGTGTCCGGATCGATGCGGATGATCGAGCCGTCGAGCGTCACGGCCTCGCCGGCCGGGCGGCGGAACGCCTGCGAGCGCAGCGCACCGCCCTCGGCGGTGGGCGGCGACTGGTCGCCCCCCACCGGGACGGGCGGGTCGCCGCACGCGTTCGCGGGCGTCGGGCTGGTGTTGTCGCCCTGCCCGTAGTCGGGCACGCCGAACGACGCGCCGTCGCCGCCCGACGCCCACAGCGCGCCGTCCGGGCCGAAGCGCAGGTCGCCGACGGTGTGGGTCGAGTACACGATGCACCAGTCCTGGAGCAGCACGTGCTCGGTGCCGTCCGGATCGATCCGCGACAGGCGGCCGAGCGCCGGGCAGCCGTAGCCGTCGGCGCCCGGCGGGTCCGGGCAGTTGTCGTTCCAGGCCGGGAACCGCGTCGAGTTCGGGTCCTTGTCGTACGTGTACATCACGTAGATGTACGGCCGGCCGGAGGCGAAGCCGGGGTCGACCGCGAGGCCGAGCAGGCCTCGGTCGATGTAGTCGTCGACGTTCTGGCGCAGGTCGACGTAGGTCGTCGGGGTCGGGTCCGCCACGCTGTCGTACTCGTTGACGACGCCGGTCTTCTGGGCGACGAACACCTTGCCGTTCGGTGCCCAGCGCACCGCAGTCGGCGTGATCAGCCCGCTCCAGACGGTGGTGTCGGTGAAGCCGGTGGGGAGCACGGCGTCGATCGCCGCGAACTGGGCGAGGGCGTCGGACGTGAAGGGGTCGGCGTCGAGCGGGGAGGCGGCGTTGGCGGCGGCGGGGAGGGCGGCGACCGCGGCGCAGGCGACCAGTACGGCAAGGGAGCGGCGCATCCGCCCACGCTATGCCGCGCCGGTGCCGGGGGCTACTGGCCCATCGGATAGACGTGCCGCTCTGCGATGACGCGATCGCGCCCGGACCGCTTGGCCGCGTACAGCCGCTGGTCGGCGATCTCCGCCAGCGCGGCGAGATCCGCGGCCACCGGCGCCGTGGCCAGGCCGAAGCTCGCCGTGATGGAGAGATCCCCGGCGATGTGGTCCCACGGCTCGTCGCGGATCGCGTTCCGCAGGCGCTCGCACGCGGCCGCCGCCGCCGGGGCGTCGGTCTCGGGCATCAGCAGCATGAACTCCTCGCCGCCCGTCCGTACCACGACGTCCTGACCGCGCACGCCGCCGAGCAGCAGCGCGGCGATCCGCATCAGCACCTGGTCGCCGGCGTGATGGCCGTAGCGGTCGTTGATGGCCTTGAAGTGGTCGAGGTCGAGCATCGCGAGGCTGAACGGCCCCGGTGCCGCCGCGTGGCGGCCGAGCTCGCGGGCGAGGTAGCGGCGGTTGTGCAGGCCGGTGAGCCAGTCGCGGTCGGCCTGGTCGCGGGCGGCGTTCGCCTCGAGCGTGGCGCGCTCGAGCCCGCGCCGCAGCGCCGAGAGCTCGGCGAACGCGGCGCGCTCGACGGCGAGGCTGGCCGACAGGACGTCGTACGCCTGCTCGAGCCGGCCGGCCTCGCGCAGCGCCTCGGCGACGGTGCTGAGGATCATGCTGCGGGCCTGCGGAACGCGGTCGCCGAGCCGCTCGACGGCCCGCTGGCCGGTGCGCTCGGCCTCGTCGAGCCGGCCGAGTGCGAGCAGCGCCCGGACCTCCACGACGACGCTCATCGCCAGCAGGTACGGGTTCGGTTCGCCGTCGGCGGTGAGCAGGTCGACCGCGTGCTCGGCGTCGGTCAGCGCCTCCTCGGCCCGGCCCGCCCGCAGGCGGACCTCCGAGCGCGTGCAGCGCAGCACCGCGAGCGCGAACGTGTTGCGCGGCGCGAGCGGCGCCGCCGTCGCCATCGCGACGGCGAGCATCCGCTCGGCCTCGTCGAGGTCGCCCCGCTCCATGGTCAGGTGCGCGAGGTCGTTGCGCGACATCGCCTCCTCCCACGCGTTGCCGGCCTCGATCGCCAGCGCCAGGACCTCCTCGAGCTTGCCGTGCCAGTCGCTGACGCCGATGTTCCCGAACACCACGCAGGCGCAGCGGCGGGTGAAGACGCGCAGTGGCAGGCGGTCCACGCGGTCGGAGAGGGCGATCGCGAGCTCGGCCTGGGCGAGCGACTCGGGATAGGAGCCGGCGAAGAAGTGCAGCTGGCCATTGACCGCCGCGAGCTCGGCCCGTGCGGCGTCGTCGTCGGCCGCCTCGGCGTAGGGCTCGGCGTCGGTGGTGAGCGCCACGGCGCCCTGCAGGTCGCCGCGCTGGAGCATCACCGCGGCCTGCAGCACGAGCGCCCGGCACCTCAGCGCGGGCTCGTCGAGCCCGCGCGCGATCTCGTGGCAGCGGATCGCCTCGGCGAGCGCCGCGGCGTGGTCCTCGTGATGGATGTCCCGCGCGCGGTCGAGCGCGCGATGCACCTCGATGGCGGCTGTTGCGCCCATCACGGCCGTCGTCGGCCGTCCCGCCGCCGAACTTGAGCCAATTCCTCGGGTCGGGGGTGAAAACTCTGGCGTTGCCGCGCGCCGCCGCGTCGGGGACCATCGCGCGCCTCACGCTCCCCGATCCGGAGGTACGACATGAAGGGATTCATCCTCGCCGCGCTCGCTGCCGCGGGCGCTCTGGCGTCGCCGGCGCAGGCATCCGTGCCCAGGGACATCCAGGTGCCCGCGGGCCACGAGGCGTTCCTTGCGGCCCACGCCGTCGGCGTTCAGATCTACGGCTGCGCGCAGACGACGGGTGGCTACGCCTGGTCGCTGACCGGCCCGCGGGCGAACCTCTACAGGCACGGCAGGCTGGTCGCGACGCACTTCGCCGGACCGACGTGGCAGGCCAAGGACGGCAGCCAGGTCGTCGGCGCGCGCGTGAGCGGCGTCAACGTCGACGCGACCGCGGTCGACTGGCTGCTGTTGAAGGCCACCGCGACGACGCCGGGGCGCTTCGGTGCGACCACCTACATCCAGCGCATCCACACGACACGCGGGCTCGCGCCGGCGGCGGCGGAGTGCAACGCCGGCACCGCCGGGAGCACGCGCGAGTCGCCGTACACCGCCGACTACGTCTTCTTCAAGAAGCGCGGGCGCTGACCCGGAACCGCACGGTCTTCGCGGGCGCGCGCTCGAGCGCGACGAAGTGCGTGTGCAGATGCGCGACGCTGCCGCCGTTGAGCCGCATGTCGCCGCTGCGCTCCACGGTCGCGGTCGCGGCCGGGGCGAGCTTGTCCAGAAGCCATCGCTTCACCGACCACAGCTCTGCCCCGGCCGCGTCGGGCAGCTCGTCGAACGATGCGACGTGCACGTGCGGGACGATCAGGTAGTGGGCGGTGGTGCCGGCGTACGGGTACGCGTTGCGGGTCACGTACCAGTGCTCGCCGGCATGCTCGACCGGCTGCGGGTGGTACTGGGCGACGTGCTCGGGACAGAAGATGCAGATGCCGGCCGCCTCGAGCTGCTCCATGTACCGGCGTTGCTCGGCGCTGCGGGCGGCGTCGAGGTCGTACAGCGCGTCAGCGGACACGCTCGTACGTCCGGAACGTGAAGCGCTGCTCGTTCTCGGTCAGCGGCCCGCTCTCGTCCACGCAGCGCCACTCGGCCTCCGGCAGATCGGGGAAACGGGCGTCGCCGTCGTGCGCGGCCTCCAGCTGCGTCGCGTACACGCGGTCGCTGAGCGGCAGCGCCTGGCGGTACGTCGCCTCGCCGCCGATCACGAAGCAGCTGCCCTCGCAGCCGTCGAGCGCGCTCGCGAGGCTCGTGAACACCTCGGCACCGCGCGCGACGTACGCCGGATCGGTGCTCAGCACGAGGTTGCGGCGGTCCGGCAGCGGCCGGAAGCGGTCGGGCAGCGACTCGTACGTGCGGCGGCCCATCACGACCGCGTGGCCGCTCGTGAGCTCCTTGAAGCGCCTGAGGTCGGCCGGCAGGTGCCAGGGCAGGCCGCCGTCGCGGCCGATCACCCCGTTGCTGGCGTGGGCGACGACGATCGCGATCACGTGAGCACCGGGATGTCGCGGATGCTCGGGTGCGGGTCGTAGTCGCCGAGCTCGAAGTGGTCGGGCCGGAAGTCGTGGATGTCGCCGACGCGCCGGCCGGCCTCGTTGAGCCGCAGCGTCGGGAGCCGGCGCGGCTCGCGCGCGAGCATCTCGTCCACCGCGTCGAGCTGGTTGGCGTAGATGTGCGCGTACTGGATCCAGTGGACGTACTCGACGAGCTCGTAGCCGGTGAGCTGCTCGATCATCAGCCCGAGCGCCGTGTACTGCGCCATGTTCGACGGGACGCCGATCGGCGTGTCGCCCGAACGCTGGTTGTGGATCAGGTGCAGCTTGTCGCCGAACACGAGCGCGTGGATCCAGCCGTGGCAGGGGGCGATCGTGTTGCGCGACCGGACGCCCTGCTCCCGGTGGTTCGCGTTCGGGATCCACGGGCTCATGACCGCCGTACGGTCGAGCGGCAGGTCCTGCAGCTTCTTGACCAGGTGCGGCAGCTGGTCGAAGCCCGGGTCGCCGCCGTCGAGGTCGGTCGTGAAGTTGCGGAACGCGTGGCCGTAGGAGCCCGGACCCAGGTCGCCCGGCTCCAGGCCGCGCGGGATGCACTTCTCCGGCGTCGCCCACGCGTCCCACCAGTCGCAGCCGAACGCTCTGAGCTCGTCGAGCGTGCGGGCGCCGTTGATGAACGCGCACAGCTCGCCGATCGCCTTGTGCACGAAGCCCCTGATCGACCGCTCGGTGATGACCGGCGCGCCGTGCGCCAGCGGGAACCGCATCGCGT
>DASSUW010000141.1:0-5459 GCA_035706585.1 Solirubrobacteraceae bacterium
GATCGAGAAGGTCGCGGCCTAAGCCGGTTCGGCCGGGACGTCGGGACCGTCGGGCTGCGGCGGCAGCGGGTCGTCCGGCGGCGGCGCGTCCGGCGGCTCGGCCGGCGTCGCGGGCGCCTCCCGGTCGGGCGTGGGAACGGCCGGCGTCGTCGGCTCGTCGGGCACGACCGGCTGGTCCGGCGTCACGGGCGTCGATGGGATCTCCATCCCCGGCTCCTACCCGGACGTGCCGTAGGCGTAGAGCTTCTCGAGCGACGAGCGGATGATGCGCGACACGTGCATCTGCGAGCAGCCGACGCGCTCGGCGATCTCGGACTGCAGCAGGTCCTCCTTGAAGCGCAGACGCAGGATCTCCCGCGCGCGCTCGTCGAGGATCCCGGTCAGGCGATCGATCGTGATGCCGGCCTCGACGCGGTCGAACTCCGCGTCGTCGCTGCCCAGCAGGTCGCCGGCGCTCGCGGAGTCGCCCTCCTCCTCGTGCACCGGCGCGTCGAGCGAGCGCACCGACCGGCCCTCGGTGGCCTGCAGCGCCTCCACGATCTCCTCGGGCTGGCGGTCGAGCCGGCCGGCGATGTCGGCGACGGTCGGCGAGCGGCCGAGCTCGGCCCACAGCTTCTCGCGCGCCTCCTCGACCGACAGGCACAGCTCCTGCAGGTCGCGGGCGGGGCGCACGTCCCAGGTCGCGTCGCGGAAGTAGCGCCGGATCTCGCCGAGGATCGTCGGCACCGCGTAGCTCGAGAACGCGAGCCCGCGATCGGGATCCCAACGGTCGACCGCCTTCACGAGCCCGACCGAGGCGACCTGCACGAGGTCGTCGAGCGGCTCGGACGCGCGTCGGTAACGCAGCGCGAGGCTGCGCGCGAGCGGCATGTAGCGCTCGATCAGCTCCTCGCGCGCGCGCGAGTCGCCTTTCTGGCTGCGGCGCATCAGCCGCTGATCGTCGCGTTGCCGGCGGGCACGGTCGTGTGATGTCGTGCGGCCCGCCGGCGCGGCGCGCTGGGGCGCAAGGGCGCTGTTCCGCATCGATCGTGCCCTACCCCGATGGAAAGCGGTTCCGGTCATCGCCTGTCCGAATGCGAACGTCTCGCGCGTGTGCGCGTTGCGCCCGCGCGTGTCGTGTGACCTCCAGGGTCGCCTCGACCTCCCTGTCGACCGCGGCGTGCCGGGCGATGATCGCGCGGCTGTCCTTGTGCGCCTCGGCGCCGCGGGCCAGCACGCGCATGAGGCGCTGATGCAGCGACGGCTGGGCGCCTTCGCGCTCCACGTGGGAAGCAGCTTGTCCGTAATCAGGCGAGTGTCTACGTGCCCGTCAGCGTCCCGACCGCAGTGGCTCGGCCCGGTTGCTCATCGACGCCCGCCGGGCGGGCGACCGCCCGCGACCCGCCGCCGGCGAAGCGCCACCACCCGTGGGCGGGAGGTGCGATTGATGCACCTCCCGCCGAACGGGAGAGACCCGAGAGGGCGGCGCGGAAGGATTCGCCACGACGTGCCGCGCAGCGCCGCGGCGGTCGAATGGGCAGTCCCGTCTGGCCGCTCGGTCGGTGCCCCCATGTTCTATGGCGCGCAGCCATCCGCTGCCAGCCGCCTATCGCGCATCTGACCGTAGACGGATTCCGCTGTCGTGGCACCGGGTTAGACTGCCCCGTCGCTCAGGGAGCTCGAGGGCAATCGACGTGACGTTTCAACCCCCCGAATCATTCCGCTGCGAGAAGGGCCGCGACGGCGACGCCTGGTGGGTGCGCCCGATCGGCGAGCTCGACCTCGACACGGCACCGCAGCTCGACGGCGAGCTCGAGACGTTGCGCGCCGACGGCGCGAGCCGTCTGGTGCTCGACATGCGCGCGCTGACGTTCATGGACTCGACCGGCCTGCGGCTCGTGATCCGCTGGGACACGAGCGCGAAGGACGAGGGGTTCGAGTTCGCGATCGTCCCCGGTCCGGAAGTCGTCCAGCGGGTGTTCCGGCTCACGGGGATGGCCGATCTCCTCCCGGTCGCGCCCGAGCCGCCGCACGGCTGAGCCTGCGCGCGCACGGGCATTCTCGAGGGCGTACGCTCCAGGTGTGGGGACCAGAGAGGCCGGAGGCGGCGATGGGCCGGGCCGCGTCGTCGGCATCGGCGCGTCCGCCGGAGGCGTCGACGCGCTGATGCGCGTCGTCCGCGAGTTGCCGCCCGAGCTTCCGGCCGCGATCTGCATCGTCCTGCACGTGCCGTCATCCGGCCGCAGCCTGCTCGCGTCGATCCTCGGCCGCCAGACGCGGCTGCCGGTCGTCGACGCCGACGAGGATCAGCTGCTGCGCCCCGGCTGCATCTACGTTGCGCCGAACGACCGCCATCTGATCCTCTCCGACGGCCACCTGCGGCTCGATCGCGGCCCCAAGGAGAACGGCGTCCGCCCGGCGGTGGACGTGCTGCTGCGCACGCTCGCGGCGGCCTACGGCCCGCGCGCGATCGCCGTCATCCTCTCGGGCGCGCTCGGCGACGGCAGCGCAGGAGCGGCCGCGGTGCGCAACGCCGGCGGCCTCGTGATCGTCCAGGACCCCGAGGACGCGACCGTGGCGAGCATGCCCGAGAGCGCCCTGCGCGCGGTGGGATCGGCCGACGCGGTGCTCAGCGCCGAGGCGATCGGCCACGAGCTGGCACGGCTGGTGGAACCCGAGCGGGTGGAGCAAGATACGCACGTGATGCCGGTCGACGAGCCGCTGGCCGAGACGCCGGACCGACCGCACGGTCCGCCGAGCCCGTTCACCTGCCCCGAGTGCAGTGGTCCGCTCTGGGAGCTGCGGGAGGGCGAGGTCGTCCGCTACCGCTGCCGCGTCGGCCACGGCTACACCGAGGACGCGATGGTCATCGAGCAGGGCAGCGCGGTCGAGGCCGCGCTGTGGTCGGCGCTCGAAGCGCTCGAGGAGCGTGCCGAGTTCCTCCGGCGCGTGGCAGGCCGGCACGGCGCCAACCGCCCGCGGCTGCGCGACCGCTTCAACACGGCGGCCGAGGACGCGCTGGAGCGGGCGGACCTGATCCGCACGGCCCTCGGAACCCGGGGAGACCGTCCGCACGCGCTCGATCTCCAGGCGGAGGCGGCTGAATGACCGACTCGGCGTTCGAGGCGCTGCTGGACTTCCTCAAGCGCTCGCGCGGCTTCGACTTCACGGGGTACAAGCGCACGAGCCTCGAACGCCGTTTCAAGCGCCGCATGGACGCGATCGAGTGCCAGAGCTACGGCGACTATCTCGACTACCTCGAGGTGCACCCGGAGGAGTACGAGCAGCTCTTCGACACGCTGCTCATCAACGTCACCGAGTTCTACCGCGACCCACCCGCCTGGGAGCACCTGCGCGACGACGTGCTGCCCGGGCTGCTGGCCGCGAAGTCCGACGACGAGCCGATCCGCGTCTGGAGCGCCGGCTGCGCGTCCGGCCAGGAGGCGTATACGGCCGCGATGGTCCTCGCCGAGCTGCTCGGCGACGACGCCTACGGCGAGCGCGTGAAGATCTATGCGACCGACATCGACGAGGAGGCGCTCACGGAAGCCCGCCACGCGATCTACACGCAGAAGCAGCTCGAGAGCGTCCCGGAGGAGCTGCGCGCCAAGTACTTCGAGCGGGCCGACCAGCGGATGGCGTTCCGCAAGGACCTGCGGCGCACGGTGATCTTCGGCCGCAACAACCTCGTGTCCGACGCGCCGATCTCGCGACTGGACCTGCTGATCTGCCGCAACACGCTCATGTACTTCACGGCGGAGACGCAGGGTCGCATCCTGCGCCACTTCCACTTCGCCCTGCGCGACCACGGCGTGCTGATGCTCGGCAAGTCGGAGATGATGATCTCGCACCGCGACGTCTTCGAGGCGGTCGACATCAACCGGCGGATCTTCCGCAAGCTCGCGCGGCCGGCGTCGCTGCAGGCCCGCATCAGCGGGCTCGCCAACGGCACCGAAGCGGTCGAGCTGCCGCTGTCCAACGACGAGCGCGCGAGCCGCGACGCGGCGCTCGAGGTGGGGCCGCATCCGCAGGTCATCGTGTCGCGCTCCGGGCTGCTGACGTTCGCCAACCTGCCCGCGCGGGCGCTGTTCGGCATCGGGCTCGACGACCTCGGGCGGCCGTTCCACGAGCTCGGCCTCTCCTACCAGCCGTCGGAGCTGCGCACCCCGGTCGACGAGGCGCTGCGCGAGCGCCGCCGCGTGGCGGTCGGCGAGGTGCGCTACCAGCCGTCTCAGGGTGAGGAGCGGACGCTCGACGTGACCGTCGTGCCGCTCCTGCCCAACGGCGGCGCAGCCAACGGCGTGAGCATCATCTTCGAGGACGTGAGCCGCTACAGCCGGCTCCAGGCGGAGCTGGAGGGCAACCGCCGCGACCTCGAGCTCGCCTACGAGGAGCTGCAGTCGACGATCGACGAGCTGGAGACGACCAACGAGGAGCTCCAGTCGGCCAACGAGGAGCTGCAGACCACCAACGAGGAGCTCCAGTCGACCAACGAGGAGCTCGAGACGATGAACGAGGAGCTCCAGTCCACGAACGAGGAGCTCGAGACCATCAACGACGAGCTGCGCGACCGGACGACCGAGCTCAACCAGGTCAACGAATTCCTCGAGGCGATCCTCACGTCGCTGGGCATCGGCGTCGCGGTCGTCGACCGCCAGTAGCGCGTGCAGGTCTGGAACCACCGCGCCGAGGACCTCTGGGGCCTGCGCCAGGACGAAGCGGTCGAGCACCACCTGCTGTCGCTCGACATCGGCCTGCCCACCGAGCAGCTCGCCGGGCCGCTGCGCGCGGTCATCGGTGGCGCGAGCGATCGCGAGGAGTCGGTGATGGACGCGGTCAACCGGCGCGGCCGCGCGATCGAATGCAGGACCACGGTCCTGCCGCTCATGTCGCCGAGTTCGGACGGCGCGGCGGTCCGCGGCGCGATCATCCTGATGGAGGACGGGCCCGTCAGCTCATCCGACGGAGGTGGCGATGACTGACGCGGACGGCGACGTCGATCTCGGGCAGTTCGAGCGCAGCGGGCACGAGCGTGCCCGGCTCGCCGCCGAGCGCGCCGCGGCGGCGACCGAGCGCGCGGCACAGGCGCGCCAGGAGGCCGAGCGGGCGGGCACGGACGCCGCGCGCCGGCGGCACGAGCAGGAGGCGCTCGCGCACGAGCGCGCCGCCGCAACCCACCGGCAGGCGCAGGAGATGCAGGAGGAGCACGCCGAGCACTCCCGGCGGCTCGCCGCCGAGCAGGAGGCGGACGAGCCGAGCTAGGCGGTGCGGCGCGGCACGCGCCGTTGACGGGCGCGCGTTTCGACGCAGCGCTCGCGGAGCTCCGCGGAGCGGCGTGCGAGTGCGCTCGTGGCGGCGAACGAGGTGTTGATCTGCTCGACGTGCGTCAACGCCTGCTGGCGGAGACGGTCGAGGACCGCGCGCAGCTCGACGCCGCCGACATGCACCGGCTCGGACGGGAGCGTGGCGGCCGGAGTGAA
>DASSUW010000142.1:0-8527 GCA_035706585.1 Solirubrobacteraceae bacterium
CGTGCCAGCCGGTCGCGCTCCCGCTGCTCGGAACCGCCCTCGCGCTCGTCCGCGAGCCGCTCGCGCTCGTCCGCGAGTCGCTCCCGCTCATCCGCGATGCGCTCGCGCTCGTCCGCAAGTCGCTCACGCTCGTCGGCGAGCCGCTCACGACGGTCAGCGTCGAGCACCCGCTCCGCCAGATGCCGCGTCCGCTCCTCGAGCGCCCCCGTGAGATGCTCGCGTTGCCCGGCGACGCTCTCGCGCTCCGCGGCGAGCTCTTCGCGTTCGGCGGCCACGCGCTCGCGTTCCTCGGCGAGGTGCTCTCGCTCCTGCGCGACTCGCTCGCGCTCCACGGCTACGAGTTGACGTTCCCCCCCGCCCGGCTCAGCGTGGCGATGCGGCGGGAGCGGCTCGCCGCCGTCGCTTGTGACGAACTCATCCTGAGGGTCGTCGGTGTGCATACAGGGGATCCGCTGTCGCACACCGTACCCGGCTCCAGTCCACGTACGAGAGGGACGACTACGGATCCGCACGCCGCGAGTGCTACCGATGTGCGCTCGCGGTCCGATCGGCACGATTTGGACTCGAGCAAAGGAGCCGAGCATGGCGAACGGCGTCGCAACGTCGCGCCCGGCCGGGGCGGTCGCGGACATCAACGATCACGGGCTGCTCAGCCCGGCCGAGACGTCGCTGCTGACCGACCAGTACGAGTTGACGATGGCGGCGAGCTATCTCGCACGGGGAATGAACGAGCTCGCCACGTTCGAGCTGTTCGTCCGGCACCTGCCCCCGCACCGCGACTGGCTGCTCGTAGCGGGCATCGGGCCGGCGCTCAGGCTGGTCGAGACGATGCGCTTCGGCTCGCGCGAGCTCGACTCCCTCCAAGCGCTCGGCGTCCCGTCGCCGCTGCTGGAGTACCTGGCCGGCTTCCGGTTCTCGGGCGACGTCGAGGCAATGCCGGAGGGCACCGTGGCGTTCGCCGGCGAGCCGCTGCTGCGGGTGACCGCGCCGCGGATCGAGGCGCAGCTCGTGGAGACGCTGCTTCTGAACCAGATCAACTTCCAGACCGCGATCGCCACCAAGGCCGCGCGGCTCGTCCTTGCGGCCGGCGCGGGTACGCCGGGCGCCGGAGGCAGCGTCGTCGACTTCTCGCCGCGGCGCGACCATGGAACCGACGCCGCGATGAAGGCTGCACGCGCCGCCGTCATCGCCGGCGCGAGCGCTACGTCGAACGTGGCCGCCGCCGCACGCTACGGCCTCATACCGGTCGGCACGATGGCCCACTCGTACGTGATGTCGTTCCCGAGCGAGCTCGAGGCGTTTCGGACGTTCATGGTCGACACGCCCGACAACGCCGTCCTGCTCGTCGACACCTACGACACGGTGGACGGCGTTGCCAACGCGATCACGGCCGCGCGCGTGACCGGCGTGCACCTGAAGGGCATTCGGCTGGACTCCGGCGACCGGCTCGAGCTCGCGCGCGCCGGGCGTGCGATGCTCGATGAGGCGGGGCTGCACGATGCGCAGATCGTGGCCAGCGGCGACCTCGACGAGCAGCAGATCTGCAGCCTGGTCGCAGCCGACGCACCGATCGACGTCTGGGGCGTCGGCACGGACCTGGGCACCAGTCGCGACTCGCCCACCGTCGGGGGCGTCTACAAGCTGGTCGCCGACCGTGCCGGCGGCCGCTGGCGACCGGTCGCCAAGCGCTCGGCCGCCAAGGCGACGCTGCCCGGCCGCAAGCAGGTCTTCCGCTGCTACTGCGACGGAGTCATCGACCACGACGTGCTGGCGATGGCAAGCGAATCGCTTGCCGGGCAGCCCCTCCTCGAGCCGGCGTTGCGCGAGGGCCGAATGGTGCTCACCGAATCGCTCGGCGAGCTGCGGGCTCGCGCCGCCGACGGTCTTCGCTCGCTTCCCGACGCGCTGCGACGACCTGGCCGTGGGCCGCGAGAACCGTACGCGGTCGTGCTGTCACCGGGCCTCGCGCAATTGACGGCCGCCGTGAGAGGCGACGCGAGCGCGCGGGAGCTGGGACGCGGTCACTCAACCGTGCCGTCTACTGACCACGCCGCGTAGTTCGACCCGTTCCGGAGGCAACTGCCGGAGCGTACGGTGAACAAGCATCCTCACGAGGGCTGGAATGCACCATGACCCAGCATGAGCACGAAGCCCAGCGCCACCTCGTCCTGCTCTCCTTGTTGGTCTGCCCGACGGGCGGCCGGCACAAGGGCAAGGGCCACGACGCCAGGCACTTCGACGAGCAGCGGCACTGATAGCCCGCTGACGGGCGATATCCGCCGCTTTCCCGCAGACGAACTGCGGCTTCCACTGGATGTGCGCCGGCCACAGCCGTCATAGCGTCGGTGCCATGAGACGCGCGGCGCTGATCCTCATCCTGTTCGCGCTCGCGCCGATCTGCCGGCCGGCACCCGCCGGCGCCGCCGAGGCGGTCACGCTGGCGGTGACCCCCGACCCGGTGGCCTATGGCGCCGCCGCGACGTTCTCGGGCACGGTCACGCCCGCTGCGGCCGAGCGCATCACGATCTTCCGGCAGATCGCCACCGCACTGGAGCCGGTCGTCACGGGCACCGCGCGCCCCGACGGCAGCTTCACGCTCACGGCGGGGATCCGCGCGCCCGGGACGTTCGTGGCGGCGACGGCGGGGGCCAGGTCGGCATCGGTCACGCTTCGGGTGCGGCCGCGACTTGACGCCCGGCTCAAGGGTCTGCGGATCCTCGGCGCGCCGTTGCGCCTCGCCGGCCGACTCCAGCCGGCCGCGGCGGGGACGCTCACCGTCACGGTCCGCCGCGTTGCCCGCGTGCTCGCGGTCGGCTCCGGCGGCGCATTCCGGACACGCGTCTCGTCCGCCCGCGCGGGCCGCGTCTGCGCTGCGCTTGCGCTGCGGCCGGCAGCCGGATTCGTCAAGGTCACGCGGCAGCGGTGCGCGCGGATCGGTACGCCGATACTGCGTATCGGATCGCGCGGGCCCGCCGTCCGCTACCTGGAAGAGCGGCTGGACAGGCGCCATTACGCGCTCCGGGGCGTGGACGCGACCTACGACGACGACACCCGCGATGCGGTCCTCGCCTTCCAGAAGGTCGAGGGACTCGCGCGCGACGGCGCGGTGGGGCCGCAGGTCTGGCGCACGCTGCGGCGCGCACACACGCCGCACGCAGCCGCCCGCGGCACGCACATCGAGGTCGACAAGACCCGCCAGGTCCTCTTTGAGGTCAGCAAAGGCCGCGTCATCGCTGTCGTTCACGTCTCGACGGGCGCGACCGGCAACACGCCTGTCGGCCGCTGGCGCGTGTACCGCAAGACGCCCGGCTACAACGCGCTCGGGATGTACTACTCGCTGTACTTCCTGCGCGGCTTCGCCATCCACGGCTATGCGTCGGTGCCGCCTTACCCGGCGAGCCACGGCTGCGTGCGGCTGCCGTTGTGGTTCGCTCCGGGGCTCTACTCACGCTGGGGCATCGGCGCGCGCGTGCGGGTGATCCCGTAGGCCGCGGACCGCCCGGCAGATGTCCGGGCGGTCCGTATGGCTGCGACTCAGGAGCGCGTGATGCGCGAGAGCCACTCGCGCCCGCGGTAGGGCGGCATCAGCAGGATGAGCCCGATGACGATCACGGTTCCCGTGAAGTAGCTGAACAGCGATGCGACCGTCTCGTAGTTGCCGATCATGTTGTTCGCGAACGCCATCACCGCGAACGTGAAGATCGACACGCCGAGCCCGGCGAGCAGCAGCGGCTTGCGCCGGTTCGGCAGCAGCTCGCCGGTGATCAGGCTGGCCGCGATCAGCAGGAACGCGGCGGCGTCGAGCAGGCCGAGCAGCAGCCACGCGGTGTCGAGGCCGGGCACGGAGTCGATGAAGCTTCCATCGAAGGCCTTCTTCAGCCCGACGGGCATCGTGCCGTCCTGGTCGAACAGCTTCTCCTTGGCGGCGTAGTACCAGAGGAACCCGAACGTGAGGTAGATGCCGAAGACGCCGAGCCAGTAGACGAGCGCGTCAGCGGCGTGGCCTTCGATGCGGGCGATGGTCTGCAAGCGCGACCGGCGGTCGG
This sequence comes from Solirubrobacteraceae bacterium, assembly GCA_035706585.1. Lineage (GTDB taxonomy): Bacteria > Actinomycetota > Thermoleophilia > Solirubrobacterales > Solirubrobacteraceae > DASSUW01. Next base: position 4,047 of record DASSUW010000142.1, read on the forward strand.
GCTCGCTCGGATGGGAAACGGCGGCCATGGCGATGGTCCTCCATTCGCCGGCGGGACTGGGTACCGGCCGACGGTAGGTCGCCAGAGCCGAACGGTCATCAGCAAAACGATGTCGATCGGGCCCGGAGAAATACCGACTCCAGGCCGCTGGCTGGTGCTAGGCGAGCGAAGGGCTCGCCGCCGCAGATCACGGCTATGCGACGGCGCCGACCGGATCGGTGGAAAGCCGTGCGGTGTTCGCGGGGGAACCCCCGATGACTGTCGTCGGTCGTCGACGTACGTTCCGGGCAGTGGCATGACCGATTCCACGACCCTTTCCGATCGCCGGATTCGCAAGGACACGAGCGCGGCTGCGGTCGTGCCCAATCTTGTGGACTACGAACGCGCCCGGTCGGCCTTCACGTGGTCGTCGGCGCGCCGGGCGCTGGACGGACTCCCGGCCGGCCGCGGCCTGAACATCGCCTACGAGGCCGTGGATCGCCATGTCGCGGCGGGCCACGGCTCGCGCTGCGCGATCCGGTGGCTGGGTCGCAAGGGCGCCACGCGCGAGCTGAGCTACGCCGAGCTGTCCAGAGAGTCGAGCCGCTTTGCCGCCGCGCTCGACGGCCTCGGCGTCGATGCGGGCGACCGCGTGTTCGCCTGCTGCGGGCGGATCCCGGAGCTCTACGTCGCGGCGCTGGGCACGCTGAAGCGTGGCGCGGTGTTCGCTCCGCTGTTCTCGGCGTTCGGCCCGGAGCCACTGCGCCAGCGACTCGCCCTCGGCGCCGGGAAGGTGCTGGTCACAACGCCGGGCCTGTACAGACGCAAGATCGCGCCGCTGCGGGATCAGCTGCCGGCCCTGGAGCACGTGCTCCTCGTCGGCGACGACGCTGCCGACGGCGCGGGTGTGCGTGCGCTCGCGCCGCTGCTGGCCGCGCAGACACCCGGCTGGGAGATCCCCATCACCGATCCGGAGGCGCCGGCCCTTCTGCACTTCACGAGTGGCACGACCGGTACGCCCAAGGGCGCGCTTCACGTCCACGAGGCTGTGGTCGCCCATCACGCCACCGGGACGCTGGCGCTCGACCTCCACGCCGACGACGTCTTCTGGTGCACCGCCGACCCGGGCTGGGTGACCGGCACGTCGTACGGCATCATCTCGCCGCTCACCCACGGTGTCACCTTGGTGGTCGACGAGGGCGAGTTCGAGGCCCGGCGCTGGTACGAGATCCTCGAGCGCGAGCGCGTAACCGTCTGGTACACGGCGCCCACCGCGGTCCGGATGCTGATGCGCGCAGGCGCGGACCTCGCCCGCGAATACGACCTCAGCGCGCTCCGGTTCATCGCGAGCGTCGGCGAGCCCCTGAACGCCGAGGCCGTCGTCTGGGGCCTTGACACGCTCGGGTTGCCGATCCACGACAACTGGTGGCAGACAGAGACCGGCGGGATCATGGTCGCCAACTACGCGGCGATGGACATCAAGCCAGGCTCGATGGGACGGCCGCTGCCGGGCGTCGAGGCGACTGTGCTCCAGCGCGATGCCAACGGCCACGTCAAGCGGCCGCCGACAGTCTGTGATCCGGGCGTGGAGGGTGAGCTGGCGCTGCGAGCGCCGTGGCCGTCGATGTTCCGCGGCTATGTGAACGAGCCCGCGCGATACGAGCGGTGCTTCCTCGACGGTTGGTACCTCACGGGCGACCTCGTCCGCCGCGACGCCGAGGGCTATCTGTGGTTCGTCGGCCGCGGCGACGACGTGATCAAGACCTCCGGCCACCTGGTCGGGCCGTTCGAGGTCGAAAGCGTCCTCCTCGAGCATCCGGCGGTCGTCGAGGCCGGCGTGATCGGCGTGCCCGATCCCGTCGCCGGCGAGGTGATCAAAGCCTTCGTCCTGCTCGCGCCCGACATCCCCGAGAGCGACGCGCTGCGCCGGGAGCTGCTCGGCCACGCTCGTCGCCGGCTCGGCGCCGCCGTCGCGCCGCGCGAGATCGCGTTCTCGCCGGCATTGCCGCACACGCGCAGCGGCAAGATCATGCGCCGGCTCCTGCGGGCACGCGAGCTCGGCCTCGCCGAGGGCGACCTGTCGACGCTGGAGCCTGCGCCATGACCGTGCCCGACGTCCGAGCGCTGCCGCTCGACCGAGCGCGCGGGCTCGCGCTGCTGCGCGAGATGGTCCGCATCCGCCGCGTCGAGGAGGCCTCCGCCGAGCTGTACTCGGCCGGCAAGATCCGCGGCTTCCTGCACCTGTACATCGGCGAGGAGGCCGTCGCCGTCGGCGTGATGCAAGCGCTGACGGACGACGACGCCGTGATCGCCACCTACCGCGAGCACGGTCACGCGCTGGTCCGCGGCGTGCCGCCCGGCGCCGTCATGGCGGAGATGTTCGGTCGCGTCGAGGGCTGCAGCCGCGGCCGCGGCGGCTCGATGCACCTCTTCGACGTGGGCAGAAGGTTCTACGGCGGCAACGCGATCGTGGGCGGCGGGCTGCCGCTCGCCGTCGGCATGGCACTGGCCGATCGCCTGCAGGGCCGTCATCGCGTCACCGCCTGCTTCTTCGGCGAAGGCGCCGTCGCCGAGGGCGAGTTCCACGAGTCCATGAATCTCGCTGCCCTGTGGCGCCTGCCCGTCCTGTTCTGCTGCGAGAACAACCTGTACGCGATGGGCACGGCGCTCAGCCGGTCCGAGTCCGAGACCGAGCTGACGCTCAAGGCGGCGAGCTACGAGGTGCCCGCGTGGGCCGTCGACGGGATGGACGTGCTGGCCGTCGAGGACGCCGCGCGACGTGCCGCGACGGCGGTGCGCCACGGCATGGAGCCAGTCTTTCTCGAGTTGCGCACGTACCGTTTCCGCGCGCACTCGATGTACGACCCGGACCTGTATCGCAGCAAGGAGGAGATCGAGCGCTGGAAGCAGCACGATCCGATTCCGGCGCTCGTCGAGCGCTTGCGGACCGAGTGCGACATCACCGACGACGAGCTTGCCGAGCTCGAGCAGTCGGTCGCCGCCGAGGTGGCCGAGGCGATCGCGTTCGCCGAGGCCGGGACGCTGGAGCCGGTCGAGGAGCTCCAGCGGTTCGTGACCTGCACGGGGACGGGCCCATGACGCTGACCTATCGCGATGCGATGCGCGAGGCGATCCGCGACGCCATGCGGCGCGACGAGCGCGTGTTCCTCATGGGCGAGGACGTCGGTCCCTACGGCGGCTCGTTCGGCGTCAGCCGTGGGCTCCTGGATGAGTTCGGCCCCGAGCGGATCCGCGACACGCCGCTGTCGGAGTCCGCGTTCGTCGGCGCCGGCATCGGCGCCGCGATCAACGGCATGCGCCCGATCGTCGAGGTCATGACCGTCAACTTCTCGCTGCTCGCACTCGATCAGATCGTCAACAATGCGGCGACGCTCCCGCACATGTCGGGCGGGCAGATCTGCGTGCCGCTCGTGATCCGCATGACGACGGGCGCCGGCCGGCAGCTTGCCGCGCAGCACTCCCACAGCCTCGAGGTCTGGTACGCCCACGTGCCCGGCCTGCGCGTGCTCACGCCGGCGACGCTCGAAGACGCGCGCGGAATGCTCGAACCGGCGCTGGCCGACCCCAATCCGGTGCTCATCTTCGAGCACGGCTCGCTCTACAACCTCGAAGGTGACCTGCCCGGCGACCCGGCTCGGGTCGATATCGAGCACGCTCGCATCCATCGTCCGGGGCGCGATGTCGTCGTGTTCGCCTACGGCGGCACGCTCGGCACGGCGCTCGCGGCGGCCGATCAACTCGCCGCGGAAGGCATCGAGGCCGAGGTCGTCGACCTGCGCGTGCTCCGGCCCCTGGACGAGGCGGCGATCCTCGACGCGGTCGCTCGCACTCATCGGGCCGTGATCGTCGACGAGGGTTGGCGGAGCGGCAGTGTCGCGGCGGAGGTCAGCGCGCGGATCATGGAAGGCGCCTTCTACGAGCTCGACGCGCCGGTCGGCCGTGTCTGCTCCGCCGAGGTGCCGATGCCCTACGCCAAGCACCTTGAAGACGCGGCGCTCCCGCAGGCCGGTGACGTCGTGGCGGCGGTGCGAAAGGCGGTGGCCGGCGATGGGTGAGTTCCGCATGCCCTCCCTCGGCGCCGACATGACGCAGGGCAAGCTCGTCAACTGGCGCGTGAAGCCCGGCGACGCGGTCAAGCGCGGGGACATCGTCGCCACCGTCGACACCAGCAAGGCCGAGATCGATGTGGAGATCTTCCAGGACGGGACGATCGACGAGATCCTCGTCCATGAAGGCGAGCGCGTTCCGGTCGGCACCGTGCTCGCGACGGTTCGCACCGAGGCGCCCGCCGCCGTACCGACGCAACCGGGGGCCGCGGCGGAGCCGGCCGTGCCCGCGGCCACGCCGACGGCGCCACCGGTCGCGGCGCCGGCACGCGTGCTTGCCTCGCCGCTTGCGCGGCGCACTGCCGCCGAGGTCGGCGCGTCGCTCGCCGATCTGCACGGCAGCGGCCCGGACGGCGCGGTCCTCGCCCGTGACGT
>DASSUW010000143.1:0-21401 GCA_035706585.1 Solirubrobacteraceae bacterium
CGAGCGCGCACGCCTGACGGCGCTGTGGCGCACGGCCGAGACCGGCCGCGCGCAGCTCGTGCTGGTGACCGGCGAGCCCGGCGTCGGCAAGAGCCGGCTCGCGGAGGAGCTGCGCTCGTGGTGCGCGCAGCGCGGCGCCGCCACCGCCGCGGCCCGCTCCTACCAGGCCGAGGGCGCGCTCGCGTACGGGCCGGTGGTGGCCTGGCTACGGGCCGCCGCGCTGGCACCGCGGCGCGTCCGGCTCGATCCCCCGCGGCTGCGCGAGCTGGCGCGGCTCCTGCCCGAGATCCCCGGCACGCCGGAGCCGCTGCCGGCCGACGAGCAGCGGCGGCGGCTGTTCGACGCGATCGCCCATGCGCTCCTGGCCTCCGCCGGCCCGGTCCTGCTGGTCGCCGACGACCTGCACTGGGCGGACGAGCCGACGCTGCAGTTCCTGCACTACCTGCTGCGCAGCGAGCCGCGCGCCCGCCTGCTCGTCGTCGCGACCGCGCGGGCCGAGGACACCGGCCGGCTGGAAGAGCTGGTCGGCGGCCTGCGCGCGCTCGACGCCGTCGAGGAGATCGAGCTCGACCGGCTCGCGCCGGCCGAGACCGCCCTGCTCGCCGAGCGGCTGCGCGGTCGCGCGCTCGCCGCCGATGAGGCCGAGCGGCTGTACGCGGAGACGGAAGGCAACCCGCTGTTCGTGGTCGAGACGCTGCGCGCGGGGTCCGCGAGCCCGCGCGTGCAGGCGGTGATCCAGGCGCGGCTCGCCCAGCTCTCCCCCACGGCCTACGACCTCGCGCTGCTGGCCGCCGCGGTCGGCCGCGCGTTCGGCGCCGGGGTGCTCGCACGGGCCGCCGGGCTCGCCGACGACGCGTTCGTCGCCGCCCTCGACGAGCTGTGGCGCCGCCGGATCGTGCGCGAGCAGGGACCCGACGGCTACGACTTCACGCACGACCGGATCCGCGAGGTCGCCTACCGGGCGCTCGCGCCGATGCAGCGGCGGCGCGCGCACCGGCGGATCGCCGAGGCCCTGGCCGCGGGAGACGCCGACGCGGCGCTCGTGGCCGCGCAGTTCGGCAGCGCCGGCGCCGCCGAGGAGGCCGTGACGTGGTACGAGCGCGCCGCCGACGACGCGCTGCGCGTGTACGCGGACGCCGATGCCGTGCGGCTGCTGCGCCGCGCGCTCGAGCTCGTCCGCGATCCACGGCGCGAGCGTGCGCTGACGACGGCGCTGGTCGCCCCGCTCGCGATGCTCGAGGGCTTCAGCTCCGACGCGCTGGCGCGCGCTCAGCAGCGCGCCCTCGAGCTGGCCGACGAGCCCGACCCGCCGCTGCTGCGGTCGCTCGCGATCACGCGCCTGAGCACCGGGGACTTCGTGCAGGCGCGCCGCTACGGCGAGCGGCTGCAAGCCCGGGCGCAGCGCGACGGCGATGCCGTGCTGCGCGTGGAGAGCGACTACGTGCTCGGCGTCGCCGCGTTCTGGGACGGCCGGTTCGCGGACGCCCGCCGGCACTTCGAGGCGGCGGTCGCCGGCTACCGGCCCGAGCATCGCCCGACCCACCTGGCGCGGTACGGCCTCGACCCGCAGGCCGTCTGCCAGAGCCGGCTCGCCAACACGCTGCTGTTCCTCGGCGAGCCCGCCGCGGCTCGCCGCACGCGCGACCGCGCGGTCGCCCTCGCCGAGGAGATCGGCCATCCCACGACGCTCGGCACGGTCCTGGTCTTCGCGTCGCTGCTCGCGCTCGACCTCGGCGACGTCGCCGACCTGCGCCGCCGCGCCGGCGCGCTCGCCGCGTGGTGCGAGCGCTACGAGTCGCCCGCGATCGCCTTCATGGCGGAGGCGACTGCCGGCTATGTCGAGGTCGTCGACGGCGACCCGCATGGCCTCGAGCGCGTCAAGCGTGCCGAGCTGATGTCGCGCGAGGCGCCGGCCCCGGGCAGCCACGCGGTCGCCGTGCACATCCTGCGGGCGGCGTGCGCGGCGGCCGGTGACGCCGAGGCGGCGCGCGCCGCCGCACAACTCAGCGTCAACGTGCACCTATGGGACGAGGAACGCTCGCGGAACGCCGCCGCCGCGAGCATCGCGAGCCATGATCGATGACCTTCGCACCACGTTCCGCGGCGCCCTCCTGCGGCCGGGCGAGGAGGGCTACGACGAGGCCCGCCGCGTCTGGAACGCCGCGATCGACCGCCGCCCCGCGCTGATCGCCCGCTGCGCCGGCGCCGACGATGTCGCCGCCGCGGTCCGCTTCGCCCGCACCCACGACCTCGCGGTCTCGGTGCGCGGCGGCGGCCATGCCGTCGCCGGCCATGCCGTCTGCGACGACGGCGTGATGATCGATCTGTCGCTGATGAAGGCGATCACGGTCGATCCCGAGCGGCGCGTCGCGCGTGCCGCCGGCGGCGTCCTGTGGCGCGAGCTCGACCGCGCGACGCAGGCGTTCGCGCTCGCGACGACCGGCGGGATCATCAGCGACACCGGCATCGGCGGGCTGACGCTCGGCGGCGGGCTCGGCCATCTGATGCGCAAGCACGGCCTCACCGTCGACAACCTCGTCGGTGCCGAGCTCGTGACCGCCGACGGCGAGCACGTCCGCGCCGACGAGCAGACCGAGCCGGAGCTGTTCTGGGGCCTGCGCGGCGGCGGTGGCAACTTCGGCGTCGTGACGGCGTTCGAGTACCGGCTGCATCCGGTCGGTCCGCTCGTGCTCGGCGGCTCGGTGTTCTGGGCGCTCGACGACATCCCGCAGGTCCTGCGGGCGCTGCGCGAGTACGCGCCCGAGGCGCCCGACGAGCTCGGGATCACGCTGGCGATGATGAAGGCGCCGCCGAGCCCGCTGATGCCGGCCGAGCGGGTCGGGACGCCGGTGCTCGGGCTCGTCCTGGTGTGGGCCGGCGATCCGGCCGACGGCGAGCGGGCGATGGCGCCGCTGCGCCGGGTCGGCCGGCCGATCGTCGACGTCGTCCGCCCGCTCCCCTACGTCTTCGTCCAGTCGATGCTCGACGGCGGGGCGCCGCCCGGCCGCCACTACTACTGGAAGTCGCACCGGTTCGACGGGCTGCCCGACGCGGTGATCGACGTGTTCGTCGAGCGCCTGCTGGCGATGACGAGCCCGTTCGCGCAGATCAACGGCTGGGCGATGGGGGGCGCCGTCACGCGCGGCGACGCCGACGCGACCGCCGTCGGCCCGCGCGAGCTCGGCTTCGACATCAGCCTGCCGACCGCCTGGTTCGGATCCGACCCCGACCCCGAGCGTCACAAGGCGTGGGCGCGCGCGGGCTGGGAGGCGCTGCGCGAGCACAGCTGCGGCGTGTACGCGAACTTCATCTCCGACGAGGGCGACGCCGGCGTCGCGGCCGCCTACGGCGACCGCCGCGCGCGCCTCACCGCCCTCAAGGACGCCTGGGATCCCGCCAACGTGTTCCGCATGAACGCCAACATCACGCCGACCGAGGTGATCGCCCGATGACCGTCCTCGTGACCGGAGCCACCGGCAACGTCGGCGCCGCCGCCGTCGAGGCGCTACGGCGCCGCGGCGCGACCGTGCGCGCGTTCGTCCGCCGGCCCGTCGACCTCCCGGGCGTCGAGGTCGCGATCGGCGACTTCGAGGACCCCGGCTCGATCCGCGCGGCGCTCGACGGCGTCGACCGCGTGCTGCTGTCGTCCGCCGACGGCCCGCGCAAGGTCGACCACGAGGCGGCGGTGATCGACGCCGCGCGCGGCGTCGAGCTGATCGTGAAGGCGTCGACGATCAGCGCGCAGGCCGGCTCGCCGCTGCCGCCATTCGACTGGAACGGGCGCAGCGAGGACCACCTGCGGCGGTCCGGGATCGCGGCCGTCGTGCTGCGCTCGGCGTTCTACATGAGCAACCTGCTGGCGGTGGCCGAGCCCGTGCGCGAGCAGCGCGTGCTGCCCGCGCCGGCGGGCGACGGGCGGATCGCGATGATCGACCCGCGCGACGTCGGCGCCGTCGCCGCCGCGGTCCTGACCGGCGACGGTCACGCGGGCCGCACGTACGAGCTGACCGGACCCGAGCCGGTCACCTACGGCGACGTCGCGGCGGCGATCGCACGCGCCACCGGCGCGCCCGTCCGGTACGTCGACGTCCCACCGGCGGCCGCGCGCGACGGGCTGGTCGCCGCCGGCATGCCCGACTGGCTCGTCGCCCACCTCGACGGCGCGTTCGCGAAGATCCGCGCCGGGGAGTTCGCCCCGACCACGGGCACGGTGTACGCGCTCACCGGCCACCGGCCACGCGATCTTGACGCGTTCATCGCCGCCCATGCCGGTGCGTTCGCGCCGGTCGCCCAGCCCGCCTAGAGGGGAATCTCGGCGCGCAACGTCGTCCCGGCGCCGACGGGGCTCGTCACCGCGAGCGCCCCGCCGAGCGCCTCGACGCGGTCGGCCAGACCGCGCAGGCCGGAGCCCGACGCGGGGTCGGCGCCGCCGATCCCGTCGTCGGACACCTCGACGGCGACGCGGCCGTCGCTCGTGCTGACGGCGACCCGCACGGTGGACGCGTGCGCGTACTTGGCGACGTTCGTCAGCGCCTCGGCGATCAGGTAGTACGCGCCCGCCTCGACCGGCTCGGGCAGCCGCTCGTCGGGCATGGCGGCCAGCTCGACCGGGCACGGCGCGCGATCGGCGAGCATCTCGACCGCCGCGCGCAGCCCGCGATCGGTGAGCACCGCCGGATGCAGTCCGCGCGCGAGCTCGCGCAGCTCGTCGAGCGCGAGCGCGAGCTCGCGGCCGGCGCCGGCGAGCAGCTCGCGCGCCACGTCCGGGTCGGACGCGAGCTTGCCTGCCACCAGGCGCAACGAGAGGGCGAGCGCGACCAACCGCTGCTGCGCGCCGTCGTGCAGGTTGCGCTCGAGCCGACGGCGCTCGACGTCGCCGGCGGCGACGATCCGCGCACGCGAGGCGGCGAGCTCCTCGAGCCGGTCCTGCAGCTCGGCGTTGAGGCGATGCACCTCGGCCTCGTGCGCCTTGCGCTCGCTGATGTCGGTGTACGCGACCATGTTGCCGATCACATGCCCCGACCCGTCGCGCACCGGCGCCGCGGCGATCGAGACCGGGACGCGGCTGCCGTCCTTGCTCAGGCGGACGGTCTCGTAGTCGTTGACCGACTCGCCGGCCAGCACGCGCGCGAACAGGTCCTCGGCCTCGACACGCCGCTCCGGCGGCGCCATCGGCAGCCCGGCGCGCCCGATCATCTCCTCCCGCGACCAGCCGAAGATCCGCTCGGCCGCGGGGTTCCACAGCCGGATGCTCGTGTCCTCACCGAACTCCACCAGCGCGAGCGGCGAGGAGTCGATCAGGGCGGCGAGCCGCTCTCCCTGCGATGTGGCGTCGGCGATCGCCCGAGTCTACGGCCGCCCCCGGCCCGGCGCCCGCGCCGCCCCGGCCCGAGCGCCGCTTACAAAGGGTTAGGCGCGCGCTACGATCTTAGTCGCTTGGACTGAGATTTAAGGACGTATAAAGCATGCCAGTTGAACCCTTCACCGCAGGACCCCAGCTGTGCTCCGCCTGTGGGCAGCGGCCGGCGTCCGTGCGACTGCAATACGAGCGCGCCGGCCGGCGCGCCGCGCTCGACGTGTGCCGGGAGTGCGCGCTGCGCCTGGCACAGAACCAGGGCGCGCCCGCGGCCGAGACCGCGGCACCCGCGAGCGCCACCCCGGCACCCGCGGGCGCCACCCCGGCGCTCGACGAGTTCGGGCACGACCTGACGGCCGACGCGGCCGCGGGCCGGATCGACCCGGTCGTCGGCCGCGCGTCGGAGATCGAGCAGACGATCGAGACGCTCGCCCGCCGGCGCAAGAACAACGTCGTGCTGATCGGCGAGGCCGGCGTCGGCAAGACCGCGATCGCGGAGGGCCTCGCGCTGCGGATCGCCGACGGCGACGTCGAGGACAGCCTCCAGGACTGCCGCGTGGTCGCGCTCGACCTCGCCGGCATGGTCGCGGGCAGCCAGTTCCGCGGGCAGTTCGAGCAGCGCCTGAAGGCGGCGCTGAACGAGGTCAAGGAGGCGGACGGCAAGATCGTGCTGTTCCTCGACGAGCTGCACACGATCCTCGGCGCCGGCAACGCCGAGGGCGCGATGGACGCCGCGAACATGCTCAAGCCGATGCTGGCGCGCGGCGAGCTGCGCGTGATCGGCGCCACGACGCTGGCCGAGTACCGCAAGATCGAGCGCGACTCGGCGCTGGCGCGCCGGTTCTCGCCGGTGATGGTCGAGGAGCCGTCGGTCGACGAGACCGTCGAGATCCTGCGCGGCCTGCGCGAGCGCTACGAGTTCCATCACGACACCGGCATCTCCGACGCGGCGCTGCTCGCCGCGGCGCGACTGTCCGACCGCTACATCAGCGAGTACCACCTGCCCGACAAGGCGATCGACCTGATCGACCAGGCGGCCGCGAAGGTGCGCATGCGCGGCGGCGACACCGAGGCCGAGCGGCTGCGGCGCGAGCTGCAGCACCTGGCCGACGAGAAGGAGGCCGCCGTCCGCGACGAGGCCTACGAGGACGCCGCCGACCTCAAGCGGCGCTCCGAGGCGCTCGAGGCGCGGCTGACCGAGCTCGGCGAGCCTGCCGCGGCGGCCCAGCGGGTCGTCACCGAGGCCGACGTCGCCGCCGTCATCGCGGCCCGCACCGGCATCCCGGTCGGCGAGCTCGTCGCCGGGGAGCTGGAGCGGCTGCACACGCTCGAGCAGGACCTGCACCGGCGCGTCGTCGGGCAGGACACCGCGATCGGGATCGTCGCCGACACGGTGCGGCGCGCCCGCGTCGGCCTGGCGGGCGGCGACCAGCCGCTGGGCACGTTCCTGTTCCTCGGCCCGACCGGCGTCGGCAAGACCGAGCTCGTGAAGGCGCTCGCCGAGCGGCTGTTCGGCACCGAGAAGGCGCTCGTGCGGATCGACATGTCCGAGTACCGCGCGCCGCACACGGTGGCGCGGCTGATCGGCTCGCCGCCCGGCTACGTCGGGTACGGCGACGGCGGCCAGCTCACCGAGCCGGTGCGCCGCCGTCCCTACTCGGTCGTGCTGCTCGACGAGATCGAGAAGGCGCACCCCGAGGTCTGGAACGTGCTGCTGCAGGTCATGGACGACGGCCGGCTCACGGACGGCGAGGGCCGCACCGTGGACTTCACGAACACGGTGCTGGTCATGACCTCCAACCTCGGCGCCGGCCAGGCGCGGCGCGGGATCGGCTTCACCGCCGGGGCGCCGGCGGCGGCCGACGACCGCATGCGCTCTGCGGCCAAGGAGGCGTTCCTGCCGGAGTTCCTCAATCGCATCGACGAGACCGTGACGTTCCACCCGCTCACCCCCGAGCACGTCGAGCGGATCAGCGCCGCGATCTGCGACCGGGTCGCCGAGCGCCTGCGCGCCGAGCGCGGCATCGAGCTCACGGTCGACGACGAGCTGGTCGCGCGGCTCGCGCGCGAGGGCTTCGACGACGAGTTCGGCGCCCGGCCGCTCCAGCGCCACATACGCCGGACGCTGGAGCGCGAGCTGACCGGCGCGATCGTGCGCGGCGAGCTGCCCGACGGCGCCCGCGTGCGCGCACGATGCGGCGAGGACGGCGCGATCGCGCTCGAGGTGGCGGTCCAGGAGGCGGCGGTCGCCGTCGCCTCCTGACGCCACTTACGGTCAGTCCCGCGACCGCCGCGTCATCGCGCCGCATGTCGCGGCCGGCCTGCGACGGCGCGACGGTGGCGGGGCCTAGCGGACGTCGTAGTGCGCGCAGGTGTAGTCGTGCTCGATCAGGTAGCGCTCGTCCTCCGGGTAGTAGACGGCGGTCTCGTAGTCATCGCCGGCGAATGCCTTGACGGCGTCGAGCGACTCCCACAACGAGAACGTCAGGACCTCGGTGCGGTCCCCGATCTCGCGGGTCAGCATCCAGGCGCCGTGATTGCCCGGCGTCTGCTTGTACTCGGCCAGGCCGGTCCCGGCGATGTAGTCGACGTACTCGGCGGCGTCGGCGCTGCGCACGGCGCCTCTCCAGATGCGAGCGATCAACGCGCCACCGTATAGCTGAGCACGACGATGCCGTTGCTCAGCGCCGTCGTGTCGACGAGCTCGCACTTCGTCAGGCGGTTGTCGCGGTAGAGCAGGTCGTCCGGCCCGCCCTTGCCGACGAGCAGCGGGTGGAACCACAGGCGCAGCTCGTCGAGCAGGTCGTGCGCGAGCAGCGCGTGCGTCAGGGGCCCGAAGCCGTACTGCACGATGTCCTTGCCCGGCTGCTGCTTGAGCGCGCGGATCGCCGGAACCGGATCGTCGGCGATCACCGTCGTGTTGTTCCAGTCGGGGTCGCGCAGCGTCGAGGACGCGACGTACTTGGGCATCGCGTTGATGTGGTCGCTGAACGGGTCGCCCGATCGCGCCGACCACACCGGGGCGAAGCCCTCGTATGTGCGCCGGCCCATGATCAGAGCGTCGCAGGCGAACAGCAGGTCGCCCTGGATCGTGTCGCCCCGCGGGTCGCCGGGACCGGAGGACGGCCACAGGTGGGGCGCCTCGATCACGCCGTCGAGGCTGATGTAGGTCGAGTTGATGATCCGTCGCATGGCGCCGAGGCTGCCACAGATTGGTACTGCGATTAAGATCCGATTCCGTGTCGGTGGAGAGGACCGATCTGCGCCCGGTCGGCGACGTGCTCGTCGAGCTCGCGCGCGGCTCCGACATGCCGCTGCACCGCCAGATCGAGGCGTCGATCCGCGACGGCATCCGCGCCGGACGGCTCCCGCGCGGCACGCCGCTGCCGGCGACGCGGCGGTTCGCGGCCGAGCTCGGCGTCTCGCGCGGGGTCGTCATCGAGGCCTACCAGCAGCTTGCCGCCGAGGGCTATCTGACGAGCCGCTCGGGCGCGTACACGCGCGTGGCGGTCGGACCGCAGGCGGCACCGGAGCCAAGGCCCGCGCTCGCGGCGACGGACCCGGCGCCGGCGATCGACTTCTCGCCCTGTCGCGGCGACGGGACGATGTTCCCGCGCGCGGCGTGGCTGCGGTCGACCAAGCGCGTGCTCGCCGACGCCGACTTCGGCTACGTCAGCGGTCGCGGGGTGCCTGCGCTGCACACCGCGCTGGCGGACTACCTCAACCGCGTCCGCGGTACGTCGGCGCGGTCGTCGGACATCGTGATCTGCAACGGCTACGCGCAGGGGATCGCGCTCGTCGTCGGCGTGCTCGCGGCCGCCGGGGCGAAGCGCATCGCGGTCGAGGACCCGTCGGCGGATGACGACGCGGTGCCGGCCGCTCGCGCCGCCGCCCTCGAGGTGGTGGGCGTGCCGGTCGGCGACGACGGGATCGAGATCGCGGCGCTCGACCGGCTCGACGCGGACGCACTCGTGCTCACGCCGTCGCACCAGTGGCCCACCGGCGCGGTGCTGTCGGCGGCGGGCCGCGCCGCCGCGGTGCGGTGGGCGCGCGAGCGCGACACGCTGATCGTCGAGGACGACTACGACGCCGAGTACCGCTACGACCGCGCCCCGATCGGGGCGCTTCAGGGCATCGCGCCCGACCGCGTGATCTACGCCGGGACCGCGAGCAAGACGCTGGCGCCGGGGCTGCGACTCGGCTGGCTGGTGCCCCCGCCGCGGCTGGTCGGCGCCATCGCCGAGGCCAAGACGCTGGCCGATCGCGGCTCGCCGGTGCTCGATCAGCTCGCGTTCGCCGACTTCCTCGCGCGCGGCGAGTTCGACCGCCACCTGCGGCGGATGCGTCCCGTCTACCGCCGCCGGCGCGACGCGCTGCTCGCGGCGCTGCGCGCCCACCTGCCCGACTTCGAGCCCGCGGGGATCGCCGCCGGCCTGCACCTCGTCGCCTACCTGCCGCCCGGCCTCGACGAGGCGACGCTGATCGCCGCCGCCGCCCGCCGCGGCGTCGCGCTCTACGGGCTGGCGCCCTACCGCCTGTCCACGGGCGGGCGACAAGGGCTCACGTTCGGCTACGCGACGCTCGACGAGGCCACGATCCGGCGCGGCGTGCGGATCGTCGCCGAGGTCGCCTACGGTTCCCCGCACGCCGCGAGCGGCCACCTCCCCGTCCAGACACCGGCTGGCCGGGTCGTGAGCGGGGCCCGCCGGTAGCACCATTGTGTTCGTCCACACAAACCGCCAGGAGGAACACGATGACCCGCACGCTCCAGTCCGTCCGCCGTCTGCTCTCCGACCTCGTCGCCGAGGACCGCGCTGGTTTCAAGCGCCTCGACGCCTCTGCCGCGCAGTACGACGACGGCGCCTGGCTCACGCGCCGCAGTTAGTCCGGGCCAAACACGCGCAGCGCCGGCGCGCGGCTCTAGAAGTCGCGGTCGGCGGTGCCGGACTCGGTGACCAGCGCCGTGCTCGCGGCCAGGCCGGCGAGATCGAGCGCACCCGCCGCCGGGCGCCAGGTCATGGTGCCGGTCGTCGCGACGGTCCTCAGCGAGCCGGAGATCCGGCTCCCGATCGTGACCACGACGGTCGAGCCGCTCATCGTCATCGCCGCGTTGAAGATCGCCGCGCTGCCGACGAAGTCACGACCGAGGCTGAGATCGGCGGCACTGTTGACGAGGTTCAGCCGCGTCGTGCCGGCCGAGTTGCGGAAGTCCATCGTGTCGACCGTGCCGCCGTTGTTGACGTAGACCCGGATCACCTGCGAGCCGCCGCTCCAGCCGGCCAGGATCGACGCCGGGGCGATCGCCTCGCTGTACGTGAGCCGGATCGTGTCGCCGGAGCCGATCTGGCCGGCGGTGCCGCCGTTGGTGGCCTGCACGTCGGTGCCGGCGGGCGCGGTGTTGTCGATCCGCACCGCGGAGATCACGCTCGACGCCGTCGCGTTGCCGGCGCCGTCGCGCGCGACCGCGCGCAGGTCGTACGTCCCGTCGGCGACGCCGGCCGTCGCCCAGCTGCAGCCGTAGGAGGACGCGGCATCGCTGCAGATGTCGGTCCAGGCGCCGGACGGCGTCGTGCGGTACTGAGCGGTCCATGACGCCACGCCGGAGCCGGCGTCGGCGGCGCTGCCGCTCAGCGCCTTCGTGCCGGTGAGGATCGCGCCCGGGTTGGCGAGCGTCGCGCTCGACGGCGCGGTGTTGTCGATCCGCACGGTGATCGTCGCGGTCGTCGTGCTCAAGCCGGCCTTGTCGAGCACGATCGCGCGCGCCTCGTAGAGGCCGTCCGGATAGCTCGTCGTGTCCATCCCCGCGCACTCGTAGGGCGCCGCCGTGTCGACGCAGCCCTGGATCCAGGTCGTCGTGCCGGAGGGACGGAACTGCCCGGTGACCGACGCGACGCCGCTCCCCGCCCCGTCGGCCGCGGTGATCGGCACCGTGACGTTCGTGCCGGCGAGCGGCCCGGGCGCCGGGATCGAGCCGGTCGGCGCCGTGTTGTCGACGACGCGCGTGAGCACGGCGTCGCTGACGTTGCCGGCGGCGTCGGTCGCCCGCGCCCGCAGCTCATAGGAGCCGTCGGCCAGCGCGGCGGTGTTGAGCGAGCACGAGCGCGGCGACGTCGCTCCTGAGCAGAGCGTGGTCCACGTCCCGCCCGCGGGCCGGTACTCGATCGCGAGTGCCACGAGGCCGTTGCCGTCGGCGCCGGAGGCGGCCAGGGTCTCGACCCCGGTCAGGTAGGCGCCGGGATCGTTGAGCGTGACGGTGGGGGCGGTGTTGTCGACGCGCCGCGACGCCACGGTGGCGGACGTCTGCTGGTAGCCGGCCTGGTCGACGGCGATCGCGCGCAGGTCGCGCATGCCGTCGGCCACGCCGGCCGTGTTCCAGTCGCAGGAGAACGGCGCCGCGGTGGCGACGCAGGCGTCGGTCCAGGTGCCGCCGCCCGCGGGAGCGCTCTGGTAGCGGACGCTGGCGATGCCGCGCTCGGACGTGGCGGTCGACTCCAGTGTCACGGTGCCCCGCAGCGCCGCGCCCGGGTCGGTCAGCGCCACGGCGACGGTGTTGAAGTTCGTCGCGGTGGCGAACGCGTTCCCCGGCGAGGCGGAGCTGCGCGTGAAGTCGGCGCCCGAGGCGGTGACGCCGGCGCCCGCAAGCAGGCCGGCCAGGGCCAGCAGTGCGAGCGCGCGCCTCACGCCGTGTGCTCCCGCGCGGCGGCGGCCTCCCCCAGCTGCTTCCACAGCCCGGCGAGCGTGACGAGCGCGATCAGGATCGCCGGCAGCGCCACGACGAGCGTGCGCACGTCGCGCCGCCCGAGCGCCGTCAGAACGTAGCCGGCGTACGGCACGCCGACGCGCACGCGCGCCTGGGTCGGGCGGTCGAGCCGGAACGTCCACGGATCGGCGACCGGGTTCGCGTCGCCCTTCGTACGGTAGGCGCGGGCGCCGGTCCGATCGCGGCCGATCCACGCGATCCGGTGCGTGATGAGGTGATCACCGGCCGGCGGCAGGTAGGTGATCACGTCACCCACCGCGAGCTCACCGACCGGCACCACCTCGTCCAGCACCAGCGACCCCCGGTCGTATGTGCCGGTCATCGACCCGGAGACGATCGCGTACCGCTGCCATCCGAACAGCGACGGCAGCAGCACGAGCATGGCGACGACCGCGGCAGCGAGGAGCGCCGCGCCGGTGGCCCAGCGCCCCACTGAACGGATCGTCGCCATACCGGCGCTAGGCGGCGTTGAAGTCGAACTCGACGCTCGAGCTGTCGCCCTGGTAGGCGTTGCCCGCGCTCCCGTCCAGCTGGACGGTGAACTGGTAGCGGTGCTTGACGTCGGCGTTGTACGTGCCGAGCGCGGTCGCGCCCATCGCGGCGAGCGTGCCGTTGTACTTGGTCGTGTCGTCTCCGTCACCGCACGTCGGCGCGGTGGAGCCGTTGAACACGCCGCAGTCGACGACGGTGAGGTTGAGCTTGGCCGACATCGGATTCGACGTGTCGGAGTCGACGGGCGCGGTACGCGAGAGCGTGAACGCGCCGCTCAGGCTGCCGGTGTTCTGGATGTCGACGGTGCCGGTGGCGCTGCCGGTCGGGCGCAGGCCGGACGCGGAGAGCACCGCGGTGCCCTCCTTGGAGTTCGCGATGCTGAGCGTGCCGGACGCGAACGTGTTCGCCGGGTTGGCGGAGGAGGCGGTGAAGTCGGCGCCGGAGCCCACGACCGCGCCCGCAGCGAGCAGCAGGGTCAGGAGGGCGCCGAGAGCCAGCCGCGGATTCGCGGCGAGAACGCGGAGACGGGACATAGGGACGGAAAGCTCCTTGGGAGGTGCCTGACGGATCGGCGCACACGCGCCCTGCCGGCAACCGAGCTATCTCGCCGAGAAACGAGACCTCTGGCTTTGCGTCCCCGCCTCACGACGGGTTTGCCATTGTCAGCACCCTGGCTATCGGCAGACCCATTGATGAGCTTGAGTCGATCGGTGGCGTGTCTGCCCTCCGATCGGACTATCCGCTCAGCGGGTGGCGCGTCATCGATCGGGGAGTGCTACAACCCCGCGGGTGTTGCCGCGCGCGCTGATCGTCGACGACCACCCGCTGTTCCTTGAGGGCATCTCGATGCTGGTGGAGCGGCTCGACGACGTCGAGCTGGCCGGGCGCTGCGACTCGGGCGAGCAGGCGATCGAGCAGATCACCGCCGATCCGCCCGACATCGTGGTCCTCGACTTCCAGCTCGGCGACATCACCGGGCTCGACGTGCTCAAGGAGATCAGCGAGCGCGGACTGGAGGTGCGGGCGCTGTTCGTCTCGGGCCGGCTGCGGGACGACGACGCCTACCGGCTCGTGGAGGCGGGCGCGTTCGGGATCATCGAGAAGGACGCGACGTTCGACCAGATCGCCGACGCGATCACGCGTGTCGCGCGCGGGGACGCGGTGCTCTCGCCCCGGGTGCAGGCGGCGGTGATGGCGGGCGTGCGCGAGCGCCGCGAGCAGGCGCCCGCGGTGCGGCTGAGCGACCGCGAGCAGGAGATCCTCCAGGGCCTCGCCCGCGGGCTCACGGCGCCCGCGATCGGGCGCGAGCTGTCGCTCAGCGCGGCCACGGTCAAGTCGTACCTGCAGCGCCTGTACGACAAGCTCGGCGTCTCGGACCGCGCGGCGGCGGTCGCCGAGGGCATGCGCCGCGGCCTGGTCGAGTAGCCGGCGCGCTCACGCACTCTCGGTGACCGGCCGCAGCAGCGCTGGGCGCAGCGTCCACAGGCGGTCGAGGCCCGCCCATGTGGCGAAGGCGAGCGCGCCCGCCGTGCCGGTCGCCGTCAGCAGCACGCCGGCCGCGGCGGTGAGCGCCGCCCCGTTCGCGCCGAGGATGAGGACGACCGCTGCGGCGCCGACGCTCGGGCCGATCGGCAGCTGGCTGAGCGTGACCATCGCGATCAGGACCGCGATCGCGTCGAACAGCGAGGCGTCGACGCCGACGGCACCGAGCATGAGCCAGTTGCGGGCGATCTGGGCGAAGACCGCGACGAGGACGAGCGCGATCACGCCGTTGCGGCCGCGCAGGCTGCGCAGGACCGCCAGTCCGGACCAGACGCCCTCGCGCCAGCGGGCGGCGACGCGGCGCAATGCGGCGGCGAGCAGCAGGGCGACCGCGAACAGCACGAGCGGGACCCACCAGGGGAGGCCGAGCGGGCCGACGAGCGTGAACGAGGTCAGCGCCACCAGCACCGCCTCGATGGCGAGGATCGGCACCTCCGCGGCGATCAGGGCCGGGATGCGCGGGCATTCATCGCCCCCCGCGCGCCGCAGCGCGCCGATCCGGACCGCCGTGCCGATCTGGCTGTTGAGCTGGCTGCCGACATAGCCCGTGCTCGCCGCGCGGAACAGGCAGCGGCGACCCACCGTCCCGCCCGCAGCGACGACGCAGATGCGCCACGCCTCGGTGCGCGTCACCAGCGCGAGCAGCTGCAGCACTGTCGCGACGATCAGGATCCAGACCGGCGCGGCGGTGAGCGCGGCCGCGAACTCGTCGCGCCGGTCCGCGATCACGTAGGCGAGCACCGCGGTCGCCACGAGGCCACCGGCGAGCGTGGTGAGCACTCGGCGGCGACGCAACCGACCAGCTGGACCTGAACTCACCCTCGCTCCCCTCGAACCGCGCGTGTGGAGATCAGGTGGCGTTACGCGCTCGACACGTGCGACTGCACCGAACGAGCGACGTCAAGCTGGGCTCCCCGTTCCAGACAGCGTACCCGCATCGGCGCCGTCACGGTCCTCGTGCGTGACACGCGGCCGCTCGAAACCGATCCCACGGGTGCTCTCCAGCGATGTAGCGTCTCCATCGCACAGTGGATTTCAGGATCCTTGGCCCGCTTGAGGTACACGGCGACCGCGGCGCCATCGACGTGCCGGGGAAGAAGCCGCGTGCCGTGCTCGCCGTCCTGCTGCTGAACGCGAACCAGCCGGTCAGCGCCGAGCGGATCGCCGTCGCGCTGTGGGGCGAGGATGCGCCGGCGGGCGCGGTGCGGACCGTGCATGTGAACGTGTCCCGGCTGCGCAAGGCGCTCGGCGACGGCGCGCTGCTCGCGACCACCCCGGCCGGCTACCGGCTGCGGGTGCAGCCCGGCGAGCTCGACGCCGAGCGCTTCGAGGAGCTCGTCGCCGACGGGCGGCGGGCGCTCGAGCACGGCCAGGCCGAGGAGGCGGGCATCATCCTGCGCAAGGCGCTCAAGCTGTGGCGCGGCCCACCGCTGGCGGACCTCGCGTTCGAGCCGTTCGCGCAGGTCGAGATCGCGCGGCTCGAAGAGGAGCAGCAGGCGGCTGTCGAGGCGCGCGTCGAAGCCGACCTGGCCGCGGGGCGGCACGCCGAGCTCGTCGCCGAACTGCGGCGGATGGTGGCCAAGCACCCCGCGCGCGAACGGCTCGCCGGCCACCTGATGCTCGCGCTCTACCGCTGCGGGCGGCAGTCGGAGGCGCTCGAGGCCTATCACGAGGCCCGCCGGCGGCTCGCCGACGAGCTCGGCATCGAGCCGGGCGACGAGCTGCGCGCCCTGCACGACGCGATCCTCCAGCACGATCCCGCACTCGCCAAGGAACCGGCCGAGACGCTCCCGCACGAGCTCGACGTCGTCGCCGCGCCGCCGCTCGTGGGCCGCCGGGGCGAGCTCGGGTGGCTGCACGACCGCTGGCATCAAGCGCGGGCCGGCGCCGGTCGCCTGGTGGTCATCGCCGGCGACCAGGGCATGGGCAAGACGCGGCTGGTCGCCGAGCTGGCCGTCGACGTCCACGCGCACGGCGCCACCGTGCTGTACGCCTCCGGCGCGGCGGGCGCCCGCGCCGTCTTCGACCTGCTCGACCGGATGCCCGGGGCGCGGCATCCGCTGCTCGTCGTCGTCGACGACGCCGACGCGGCGGGCGAGCACGTGCTCGAGGCGATCCGCGACGCCGCCGGCGGTGCGACGCTGATCGTCGCCACCGCCAAGCTGCCCGACAAGCTCGAGGTCCTCGAGCCGGGCGGCCTGCTGTACCTCAAGCAGCTCGACTCCACCGCCGTCGGCGAGATCGCGGCCTTGTACGCGCCCGACCGCGCGGCGCAGGAGGTTCCCGCCGAGTGGCTGCTCGGCGCCAGCGGCGGCGTGCCCCGGCGGGTCCACGACGTCGCCAGCCTGTGGGCGCGGCGCGAGGCGGCCCGGCGGGTCGGCGCCGTCGCGGGCCGGGCGGCCGCCGGCCGGTCGCAGCTGCGATCGATGGAGGACGAGCTCGCCGGCGGCGTCGTGCAGATGCAGACGCTGCACGAGTGGCGCGGCGGCGGGGACGGCGACGAGCAGATCGTGTGCCCGTTCAAGGGCCTCGCTTCGTTCGAGGCCGCCGACGCCCCCTACTTCTTCGGCCGCGAGCGGCTGGTCGCCGAGCTCGTGGCGCGGCTGGTCGGCGCGCCGCTGCTGGCCGTCGTCGGGCCGTCGGGCAGCGGCAAGTCGTCCGTCGTGCGCGCCGGCCTGCTGCCGGCCCTGGCCGGCGGCGTATTGCCCGGCAGCCAGGACTGGCCGCAGTGGCTGATCCGGCCGGGCGAGCACCCGCTGCGCCAGCTCGAGACGACGCTCGACCAGGCCGGCTCGCAGCGCTTCGTGCTCGCGGTCGACCAGTTCGAGGAGGCGTTCACCGCCTGCCGCGACACCGCCGAGCGCGGCAAGTTCTTCTCCGAGCTGACCGGCGCCGCCGGCGGCGTGGTCGTGCTCGCCATGCGCGCCGACTTCTACGGCCGCTGCTCGGAGTACCCGGAGCTCGCGCATCTGATCGCGTCCAACCACGTGCTCGTCGGCCCGATGCAGCGCGACGAGCTCCAGCGCGCGGTTGAGTGCCCGGCTCAGCGCGTGGGCCTGGCCGTCGAGCCCGAGCTCGTCGAGGCGCTCGTCGACGACGTCGAGCACGCGCCCGGGGCGCTCCCGCTGCTCTCCACCGCCCTGCTCGAGCTGTGGCGCGACCGCGAGGGACGCCGCCTGCAGCTGGCCTCCTACGAGCGCACGGGCGGCGTCCGCGGCGCGGTCGCGCGGCTCGCCGAGGAGGCGTACGGCCACCTGGACGGCGGCCAGCGCGAGCTCGCCCGCACCGTCCTGCTCCAGCTCGTCGAGGTCGACGACGAGGGCGCCGTCGAGCGCCGCCGGCGCCGGCTCGCCGAGCTCGGATCGCGCGAGGACGTCGAACGCCTGCTGGAGGTGCTCGCCGAGCGCCGCCTCGTCACGATCAGCGAAGGCACCGTCGAGCTCGCCCACGAGGCCCTGCTGCGCGAATGGCCGCGCCTGCGCGCCTGGATCGAGGACGAGGGCGAGGGCCTGCGCATCGAGCGCAGCCTGCGCACGGCCTCCCGCGAGTGGCTGCGCGTGGGCCGCGACGACGGCGCCCTGTACCGCGGCGCCCGCCTCGACGAGGCGTCCGAGTGGTCGGCCCGCAACGGCCATGCCCTGCCCGAGCTCGAGCACGAGTTCCTCGCGGCGAGCACGGCGCGCGCGACCCGCGACCGGCGCGCCCGGCGGCGGGCCCTGACGTTCGTGTTCGCGTCGCTCGCCGTCGGCCTGGTCGCGATCGCGGTCGTGGCGGGGATCGCCATCAACCAGCGCCAGACGGCCGAGCGCGAGCGCGATGCCGCGACGTCGCGCCAGCTGGCGCTCCAGTCCGCCTCGGCGCTGCAGAGCGATCCCGAGCTGGCGGTGCGCCTCGCGCTGTCGGCGCTCGACCATGCGCGGACCGACGAGGCCGAGGTCGCGCTGCGCCAAGCGACCCCCGAGTTCCGGCAGCGCGCCGTGCTGCGCGCCGCGCCGTCGCACGCGACGTCGGTCGCCTACAGCCCCGACGGCAACCAGATCCTCACGGGCGCCGGCAACGGCATCGCGATCCTGTGGAACGCGGCGACGCACGCGAAGCTCGAGGAGTGGCGCGCCGGGCATCGCGGGATCACCGCGGCGCGCTACAGCTCCGGCGGGGACGCGATCGCCTTCGGCTTCGCGGACGGCAGCGTGATCGTCACCGACGCCTCGCTCGCGTCGCCGCGCGCGCTCGACGCTCCCGGCCCGAGGGTCGAGAGCATCGCGTTCACCGGCGACGATGCGAGCGTCGTCGCGGGCCTGCACGACGGAGACGTGCTCGTCCTGCCGGCTGACGGCGGGCCGGCCGGCGCTCCGCTCAGCGGCCACACGGGCAAGGTCGTCGGGGTGGCCGCGAACGCGGACGGGACCCTCGTGGCCAGCGCCGGCGTCGACGGATCGGTGCGCTTGTGGAGCGTCTCAGGCGGTCCCGCCCAGGTGCTGCGGGAGCGCGGGGAACCCGTCTGGGACGTCGCCTTCAGCCCTGACGGACGTCTCCTGATGGCGGTCGGCGACGATGGCCTGATCCGCCGCTGGAACGTCAGCAGCGGCCGCGAGGGCGCGACGGTGTCGGGCGGCGGTGCGCAACTGTTCGCGGTCGCCTTCAGCGGCGACGGGCGCCGCTTCGCCGCGGCCGGGGAGGACGGCATCATCCGCGTCTGGGCGCTGGCCGGCGGGCCGCCGGTCGCGACGCTGCGCGGCCAGGCGGCGCGGATCGAGGATCTCGGCTTCGGCGTCGGCAGCCGCGCCGACCAGGTCGCGAGCGCCGGCGTGGACGGCGCCGTCCGGCTCTGGGACACCGGCCACACGCTGCTGTGGAAGGCGCCCGGAGGCCTCGGCGGCATCGATTTCACACCCGACGGCCGGTACATCGCCGCGGCCGACGGCAACGGCGACCTGTGGGTGTGGGACACGCGATCGGGCGCCCTGGCGAACCACCTCCCGAGCTCGGGCGAGTACGTGACGTTCGAGGCCGCCCCCAAGTCCGACTCCTTGCTGATCGCCGATCCGAGCACCCAGGACGTGCCGGTCTGGGCGATCGCCCAGGACAGCGCTGCTGTCGCGTTCCGCGCGCCGGGCCACGACGGCGTGGCGACGGCGCGCTTCGATGCCGGCGAGCAGCGGATCGTGTACGCCGACGCGAAGGCGCGCCTGGCCGTGCGCACGCTGCGCTCCGGTCAGGACGTCGTGCTCGACGGCGGCCCCAAGGAGATCTGGGACGCTCGCTTCAGCCCCGACGGCGAGAACGTGGCGATCTCGACTCCCACGGGCAAGATCGACGTGTGGCGCATCGCCAGTCCCGCGCAGCCCGCGCGCGAGCTCACAGGCCATCGCGGCGGCGTTTCCGCGATCGACTACGGCGCCGACGGCCGCCTCGTGAGCGCGGGCGCCGACGGCACCGTGCGTGTCTGGCCGGCTCGATCGGGCCGAGCGCTCGTGATGAACGCTCATACCGGCGGTGCCAACGACGCCGCGTTCTGGGTCGACGACCGCAAGGTCGTCAGCGTCGGCGGCGACCGCACGGTCCAGCTCCGCGACGCGCAGACCGGACGGATGCTGGCGGTGCTCGAGACCTGGCCGATCATCCCCTACTCGATGCGGGTCAGCCCGGACGGCAAGATCGCCGTCTTCGATCTCGACGGATATGTCCACGTCTTCCGCTGCGAGGTCTGCGGCTCGCTCGCGCAGGTCGAGCGCCGCGCCGAGGCGCTGCACCCGCGCGCGCTCACCCCGCAGGAGCGCCGCCTGTATCCCGGCGCGGCCGACTAGGTCTTCGGCGTCTTCGGTTTGCAGCAGCCGGGGCTTCGCCCCTCGCAGAACACCCCGGTCGCTCCGGCCAGCGTGCCGCCGCCCGGGCCGGCGTCGACGTCCCCCGCGCGCGTGAACTCGCCCGTGAGGAACTGGGCCTGCACGGACAGCGTGCCGCTGCCGACGCCGATCGACGCGTCCGCCCGAACCCAGATGACGTCACGCTGCTTGTTCGGCGCCTGCTCGTCGGTGATGCGGTCGCGCGCGACGATGCCGTTGGTCGGGACGAGGAGCCAGCACGAGAGCTGTGGATCGAGGTAGAGCACCGTCCAGTACGTCTCCGATCCCGGCTGCTGGCGCAGCGTCGCGCCGACGTACCCCACGAACGTCGCGAGCTCCGGGACGAACGCGGTGGCGGCGAGCCGCAGCGCTCGTTGCCTGCGCTTGCGCTTGACCTGCTCGCCACGGTCTTCGGCACCCGCCTCGTCGCCACCGTCCTGGCGCGTGCTGTCCTCCGGCGTCAGCGCGTCGGGCGCAGCGAGCTCTTTGAGATCGTCGAACGCGGTGAGCGGCACGTCGCGCTCGCGAAGCCCTTCTACGACATCCGGGATGAGTGGATGTGGGTCGAGGTCCATCACACTGGCACCTCCTGACTGCACGCGAGCGCTGAGTGGGTCTGCCGAACCTATGCCGCCGGTGTTGCCGCTGTCAACCGCAGCGGGAGGGTCAGCGGCGAGGCGATGGTGGGGTCGTGCAGGCGCAGGAAGAACCACCCGATGCCCGCGACTCCGCGGAACAGGGCGGGTGTGGTGCCGCCGAGCGGCGTGCAGGGCCAGCGGCCGGTGGCGCCGTAGCGGTCGAGCGCTATCCCGCCAAGATTGGCCGGCGCGTCGGTGAGGCCGGCGCACAGGAGCACGTCGGCCGAGCCGGTCGCGCCGTGGCAGAGCGTCAGGT
This sequence comes from Solirubrobacteraceae bacterium, assembly GCA_035706585.1. Lineage (GTDB taxonomy): Bacteria > Actinomycetota > Thermoleophilia > Solirubrobacterales > Solirubrobacteraceae > DASSUW01. The sequence goes on from DASSUW010000143.1 coordinate 20,891, forward strand.
CGGCGATGTCGTACCGGACCTGGGCGGCGAGCTCGCGCTCGGTGGTCTCCAGTGCGGTCGCGGCTTCGAGCTCGTACGGATCCGGTCCGAGCAGCTCGGCGGCGCGCAGGCGGCTGAGCGCGACGCCGGCCGCCCCATGGCACCAGCTCGCGGCCAGCGCGCCGTCACGCGACTGCGCTGCGCGGTCGTAGCCGAACGCCGCCTCGGCGCCGCCGCGGAAACGGTCGTCGCCGGTGGCGGCGTGCAGCTCGAGCAGCGCCCACGCGATGCCCGCGGTGCCGTGCGAGAGACCTGCCAGGTGACGGCGCCGGGGACGCTTGGGGTCAGCCCACGACCAGCCGCGGTCCGTCCGCGTGGCGAGCGCGAGCAGCCGCTCTCCGTCCGCCGTAGCCGCGTCGACGTCGGCGAGCGCGAGGCGGGCGAGGATCGAGCCGGCCGCGCCGAGGATCAGGTCCGGGCAGGGGTCCGGCAGCGGCGGCGGGACGCCGCGGGCGCCGGCGGCCAGCTCGTC
>DASSUW010000144.1:0-7971 GCA_035706585.1 Solirubrobacteraceae bacterium
GGCGCCCTCGCCGGCCGGCCAGCAGGCGACCTCGAGCGTCTCGAAGCCGTTCGCCGCCGCCCAGTCGGCGATCTCGTCGAGTGTCAGCGTCGGAAACGCCGCCGTGAGCAGGCCGAGCTTCATTCAGACCTCCTGGGGCACGGGCGCGACGGTCACCCACCGCTGCTCGGCGTGCGAGCGCTCGATGGCGTCGGCGATCAGCGCCTCCTCGTGGCCGTCGGCAAACGTCGGGTAGTCGGTGCCTGGCTCGCCCGCAGCGACGGCGCGATAGACCGCGCGGTACAGGTGCTTGAACGTGTCGGGGAAGCCCTCGGCGTGGCCGGGCGGGTAGTCGCCCGCCTCGCGCAGCAGGCGCTCGTTCGCCCGCTCGCGGTGGCCGATCCACAGTTCCTCGGGCGCCTCCGAGTGCCAGGCGAGCGCGGCCTCGGAGCCGTCGATCTCCCAGCTCAGCCGGTTCTTGCGCCCCGCCGAGACCTGCGACACGGTGAGCACGGCGCGCGCGCCGCCGCTGAGCCGCAGCAGGATGCCGGCCGCGTCCTCGGTCTCCATCTGCGTGTCGACCGTCTCGCCGGCGCCGCCGCTGCTGAACGTCTCCACGGGACCGGTCGGCTGCTTGCGCACGGGGAGGAACGTCGTCAGGTCGGCCATCACGGCTTCGACCCGGCGGCCGGTGACGAACTGGACGAGATCGAGCCAGTGCGAGCCGATGTCGCCGACCGCGCGCAGCGAGCCGCCCTCGGCCGGGTCCAGCCGCCAGTTCCAGTCGGTGTCGAGCAGCAGCCAGTCCTGGAGATAGCCGCCGGTGATCAGCCGCACGTCGCCGATCTCGCCCGCTTGCACGCGCCGCCGCGCCTCCTGGCACTGCGCGTAGAAGCGGATGTTGAAGTTCACGGCGTGGACGAGGCCGCTCTGCTCGGCGAGCCGGACCAGCTCGGCGGTCTCGCTCGAGTCCATCCCGAGCGGCTTCTCGCACACGACGTGCTTGCCGGCGGCGAGCGCCGCGCGTGCCTGCTCGAAGTGGAGGCGGTTGGGCGTCGTCAGGTGGACGACCTCGACCGCCGGGTCGGCGAGCATCGCGTCGAAGCTCGGATAGGGCGCCGGCAGCCCGGCGGTCCGGGCCTTCTCGGCCGCGCGCTCGGGCGTGGACCCGACGATGCCGGTGACCTCGATACCGAGGCGGCGCAACGCTTCGACGTGCACGACGCCGATGAAGCCGGTCCCCACGACGGCGGCTTTGATGTCCCTGATGTCCCTCACGCCGCCGACCTCCCCGCTTGCGGTTGTCTAGACAGCTATAGCAGCGAGCCTATCCTCGCGGCCGACAGCGTGTCAAATAGGCGTGAGGACAAGCGGCGCGCCGGGGGGACGACCCGGCGCGCCACATTGCCACGAGCGGCTAGCTAGCCGTCGTCTGGGGTCCCCTCCCCGTCCGCCTGCGCCTTCTGGGAGACGCACTTGCCGAAGGCATTGCGCTTGTTGTGGTTCGTGCCGTAGGTGTCTTCGAACGCCTGGCGGTCGGCGTCCCGCTCGGCGGCGCACTCGTGCGCGGCGTTCGTCTGATCCTCGGCCTCGGCGGCATCGTCGTCGTCCTGCTCCTCGCGCTTGGCCTTCGCCTTCGCGGACACGCACTTGCCGAAGTTGCGGTACGTGGCCTTGAACGCGGCCTCGTCGGCGGTGCGCTCGTCACGGCAGTCGCGCGCGGCGTTGCGCTTGGCTGCCTTGCGCTCGGCCTTGGCTTCCTTCGCCTTGGCGTTGAGGCACTTGCCGAAGTTCCCCCACTCGGCCCTGAACGCCTCCCGGGTGGCCTTGTCGGTGCCGCGCAGTGCACGGCACTCCTGCCTGGCCTCCCGCTTGTCCGCCTTGCTCGTCTTAGCCGCCGCCGTCCCCACCGGCAGGGCGAAGGCCGCCAGCGCGACGGTGACCATCACGATTCGTCTCATGCCCCACACAACGCCGGTGCGGGCGGCAGGTTGGAGAGTTAGGAGATCGCGACCTGCGTGCGCCCGACGCGCCGCTCGAAGCGGCCGACCGCCGCACCGATCGCCAGCAGCCAGGCGAGAGCGACCATGGCGAGGATCCCGTAGGCGAGACCGGTGAGCCACGGCGCGGCGCTGCGCTCCTCGCGCCGCAGGACCTCGTGGTCGACCTGGAAGTCACGCGCGAACCGGGGCCGCGCCGGGACCTCCTTGGCCGGGATCGCGGGATCGCCGGGCATGTAGATCGGCAGCGCGAGGATGCGGTTGCCCGTGTGGAGGCGGACCATCGTCTTCCACTCGCCCTCGATCGGGACCGGAGCTGACGTGCGGTATGTGCCGGACCCGATCTCGCGCAGCTCGGCGCGCCGGCTGCCGCCGCCCTGCCACGACATGACGTGGAACCACTTCGCCTGCTTCGCGGCGTCGGGCGGATCGAGCCTGACGGTCGCGGTCGCGGTGCCCTGGCCGTCGAGCGTGACGGCCGCGCGGACCGGCGGCCCGGCCTCGGTGCGCATGGGGATCGCGAGCGTTGCGATGACGACGGCGAGCGCCGCGACGGGCACGAGGCGCGGCATCGTCGCCGGCCGCCGCGGCGAGCGCAGGGCGCCGCCGAGATGCGCGCCGATGAGCCCGCCGGCGACGGCTGCGACGAGCGCGAGCAGCGGCGCCTCGGGGAACAGCGCGGCGTTCCACGGCAGCGGCATCGCGATCTGCGTCCAGCCCCACTCGGCGGCGACGCCGACCGTGCCGATCAGCGCGCCGGCGCCGATCCCCAGGCGGAGCGGCCCGCGCAGCGCGAGGGCGGCGAGCTCCACGAGCAGCGCCTCGGCGATGTACAGCGGGAAGTGCATGAACGTGTGCCCGAGCCCGGGGCCGATGATCAGGACCATCGGGACCATCACGATCAGGTAGGCGCCGGTGGCGGCGAGCGCGCCGCCGCGGCCCAGGCGCACGCGCGCGGCGACGAGGCCGACGCTTGCCGCCAGCGCGATCAGGATCGGGTGGAACGCGAGCTGGAACTGCGGCACGCCGTAGCCGAACTCGAGCTGAAGGGTCGACAGGCCGACCAGCGCGGCGCCGGCGAGCTGGACCTCCCAGGCGAGCAGGAGCAGCCGGCCCGGCCCGGGCTTGCCGACAGCGCAGCGCCCCTCCACGAGCAGCAGCCAGGCGGCGATCGGGGCGAGCGAGGCGCCGCCGATCATCAGCACGTGCGTGGGGCCCCAGAGCGTGACGTCCTGCCCGAAGATGCGGTGCCAGACGTCGTCGAGCGGGAAGCCCACCATCGCGAGGCCGCCGCACAGCAGCAGCAGCGCGCCGCCGAGCGGAATCCGCCAGCCGGGCGCCCAGCTGATCGCCGCGCGGTCGCGCGCGTCGGCGCCGAGCACGGCCGCGACGTAGCCGGCGAGGGCGATGCCCGCGAGGCCGGCGAGGATCGGGTAGTGCGACACGTTCGCGAACGGCCCGGCGTCACGGCCGTTGTCGATGTGGGTCGCGACGTCCCAGAAGAAGCCGAACGCGGCCACCCCGAGCGACCCCAGCGTCAGCAGGACCGGCAGCGCGGCCCAGCCGGGCACGGGGATCACCCTCTCGGCCAGCGCGGCGGCGCGACCGATGATCGTGATGCGGCCGGTCCGGTGGCCGAGGCCGACCGCGAGCACCACGGCGGTCAGCACGCCGCCGACGATTGCGGCGGGCAGGAGGTCCTGCACGGGGGCGCCACCGGCCGGCTCGCCGGCGGCCATGAGCGATGTGAGCGTCAGAAAGGTCATGGTTACCGTCGGTAGGTTACTGCCGGTAGGTACCCCCGGTAGACTGATCGGTAACAGTGCCTTCCGTCACGGAGTTCCCACGCGGACGCACGCCCCGCGCGGTCCGCGAGGCGCAGATGGTCGCGGCCGCCGAGAGGCTGTTCGCCGAGCGCGGCTACCACGGCGTCTCGATGGACCAGATCGCCGCCGCCTCCGGGATCACCAAGCCGATGCTCTACGAGTACTTCGGCTCCAAGGAGGGCCTGTTCCTCGCGTGCATGGAGCGCGCCCGCGGCCAGCTGTTCGCGGCGATCGGGACCGCCGTCCGCGGCAGCGACGGCCCCGAGGCGGCGTTGCGCGCCGGCATCGAGGCGTTCCTGAAGGTCGCCGACGAGCAGCGCACCACGTGGCCGGTGCTGTTCGGCGAGGGCGGGCGCTTCAACGAGGCCGCGGCCGCGATCCGCGCCGAGCAGTCCGGCCTGATCGCCCAGCTGCTGCGCGAGCTCCCCGGCTGGCAGCGCGAGCCCGACCCCGAGCAGCTCGACGCGATCGCCCACATCTTCGTCGGCGCCGCCGAGGCGATCGCGTTCTGGGCCGTCGACCGGCCGGCGATCCCCGCCGAGCGGGTCGCCGACCACCTCATGACGGTGCTGTGGCCCGTCGTGCGCGAGCTGCCGCGCGGCTAGAGCAGACGGACGAGCAGCCGGCTTCCCGTCGGTCGGGCGAGCACGCTCGCGGCCGACGCTCGCAGGGCCGGTCTGCGGGTCGCGAGCGCGAGCGTGGTCGGCTGCGGCACGCTGCGCGCCGAGCGCGGTGCAGCCCTACACGAGCTCGTCCAGAACTGAGCGGTTCACGGCCCGCGCGCGCTCGAGGCAGTCGAGCGCCGCCGCCAGCGGCACGGATGGGACGCCGAGCTGCGTCGGGAACGCAGGCGTGGGCGAGGCGACCAGCGGCGCGAGTTCGAGCGCGTGGACGATCCCGACGTAGGCCCGTTCGCTCGCTGCGACCCGTCGTTGCTCGACCTCCCGCGCGCGGACGCCGATCCGTGAGACGCCGAAGAACTCCGGCTTGCCGCCACGCTCGAGCCAGCGCGCGAACCCGGTGAGCCGGGTGGCGATCGGGATCGACGCCGGCAGGTTGCACTCCTCACGCAGCTCTCGTTCCATCGCGGCGATCACCATGCCCGCCAGGTCGCCTGCACCCTTGAGGTCCCGTTCGTCGACCGAGCCGGAGCCCGACGGCGCGGCTCGGCCGGGACTCGCCGCATTGCGCGCGGTCTGCTGGACGACGAGAAGGTGGTCGTCGCTGGTGACAGCGAGTGTGGAGATGCCGATCACGTTGGCCAGCCAGCTCTGCGACAGGTCTCGGATGACGCCGTGGCGGCTGGCGAGGAGCGCGAGTCCGTCAACGATCTCCCGGCGTGTCCTGCGGGAGACGATGCGGAGATCGGTCACCTCGTTCGTGGCGAGCGCGGCGAAGAACGGTGTCTCGCGCACCTCGACGGTGAGCGGCGCGCCCGTGGTGATCGTTTGCGCGACGGCCGGATAGCCGAGATCCGTCTCGAGCCGCACCGCCGAGCCGTTGAACACGAGACTGCCGGCCTGGCGGAAGTGACGGACGACGGCGAGCTGGATGTCGGCCAGCTCGGGCGGAACGTCGTGCGCGGGTCGATTGACGCGGAGCGTGGTGGCAAGTCCGGGCAATGCGGCATCGACGTTTGGGTCCCGGAGAAGGTGGGCGTCCTGGACGCGTTCCACGCGCGCGCCCGCGTAGGCAGGGCTCGCCTCGAGCGCCGACAGGTCTCGCGGGCCCGCGGCTACCACCTGCAGCTCGCGCGCCTCGTCGCGAGCCGCAAGCGTGTCGGCGATCAGCGTGATGACGCCGGCAATCGCCGACAGGATCGCGATCGGCAGGGCGCTGGCCGGCTCAACGTAGACGACGGCGCCGGCGACGAACACCAGCAGGGCCACAGCCACCTTCCAATGCCGACCGAGCCAGAGCCGTGCGAAGTCGGCTCGCGACCTCAGACCCGGGCGCAGCATCCGAGACACGGTAGCTGCGGGGACGGCTCATCGGTGCGCCGGAGAAGAAGTGGTGGCGACTGACATCGGCCGGGCGTTCGCGGCCGAGCTTCAGGCCCTCGTCGGGCCGGACACGCCCGATCTCGAGGTCGTCCGGCGTGCGGCGCGCGCGGCCGTCGCAGAGCAGACGTGGAGCCAGCGGCTGGGCACGGTGCTCGAGACCAAGGCTGTCGTCGAGCTCCTGGGCGTATCGAAACAGCGGGTGAGTGCGCTTGCGAAGAATCACCGGCTGGTGGTCGTCCCGGACGCCGGTCGCCTGCGATTTCCGGCCGTGCAGTTCGCGGGCACCTCTCCCGGCCAGCGTGCCTGGCTCGCGAAGGCGCACCGGACGCTGGGCACATCGACCCGTGGTCGGCCACGAGCTGGCTCGTCACCATCCTGAACTTGAGGATCAGGATCCGATCTCGTTCCTGCGGGCAGGCGGAGACTCGTCGCGCCTCCTGCGGGTGGCGGAGAGAGACGCGGCCCGCGCGGCACGTCGAGCGTCGACGTCGCCGAGCTGCCCCGCACCGTCCTGCGTGCGGGTACTCCGCTGTTCCGGATCCATCGGCGCGAATTCGGCCCGTGGTACTTCGACGGGTCGGGGCTGGGCCGCTTCGACCCCGTCGCGGTGGCCGTGCTACTGGGCCGAGTGCCCCGTGGGGGCATGGGTCGAGGTCTTCCGCACACGCGTCCTGCATCCCGAAAAGCGAGCTGCTGGAGCGTTCGCTCAGCTCGCTGGTGCTTCCCCGAGGATCTGACCACGGTCGACTTGACGCAGCGCCGCGCCCTCCGGGCCGGCGTCACGGCGGCCCTCACGGCCGGCTTCGGTTACGACGAGGCTCACGACCTCGCAGCTTCCCTGCAAGGCGTCGCCGAAGCGATGCGCTGGCGCGTGCGTCACGACCTCGCTCAAGACCTCGTCGGCGTCGCGCTGTTCGGCGAGGAAGGAGTCCCGGCTCCCGACGCCCTCAAGCGGTTGCCGTCGGTGGCGACCGAACCGCCCGCCCCGTTGGCTGCCGAAGCGTGCCACGAGCTCGGTTACGAGATCCTGCCCGACCCTCCGCGCTGAAGGCGTCGAGCGCGCGCCGAGCACGACGTCTCGCGATAGCGCCGGGCGAGCGCGGAAGCGCTCGCTTCGCTAGCCCGCTCGCGAGGACCTCACGCGGACCGGCTGGGCCGCCGCGACCGGCGCCATCGCCTCGAGCACGTTGCGCAGGTTCACCGCCAACGCGCTCTCGGCGTGACTGGACGCCGAGTCGGTGATCGACTCGAGCTGCTCGTAGACGCGCTGGACGTCCTCGGCGTGCTCGTCGCGCACCGCGCCGGCGGCGCGCGCCAGCGCCCGATCCACGGGTCACCGAATTCCCGCTCCCACGCCGCCGGCGGATCGCCTAGCTGCGAGCGCGAGCTCCCGGGCTGGGAGCGCGAGCCCGACTCCGAGCAGCTCGACGCGATCGCCCACATCTTCGCCGGCGCCGCCGAGGCGATCGCGTTGGGCCATCGACCGGCCGGCAATCCCCGCCGAGCGGGTCGCCGACCACCTGATGACGGTGCTGTGGCCCGTCGTGCGCGAGCTGCCGCGCGGCACTGCGGACTAGCGACCATCGCCTCGGCGGGCGGGTCCTGTCAGGAAATGGGACCCGCCGTCGACTTTGCGGTCCACGCGGTCGCTGCGCCGCCCGCGCGCCAGGACCCCGCAAAGCTCGCCGGCCCGCAGCGCCCTTTCCTGCCACCCGCCCGAGGAGCGCTTACGGCTCAGGGATCGGCGCTGTCGCGTTCACGCGAAAGGAGCACTGCGCGCGTTGCTCGACGTGCCGCCGTGGCGCTCGCGAGTTGCATGGAAGGGGGCAGCCAGGGCAACGCTGCTGCTTCCCACGGATGCAGAAGCGCGGTGGAGGCCGATCGTGGGCTGGCGGACACCTAGATGAGTTGTTCCACGCCGTCAGGCGGCGTAGTTGACCAGTGCGCGGCTGGGCCGGCCGAGCTGGTGGTTGAGTGCGACGCCGGCGGCCAGGGCGAGCAGCCGTTGGCTGATGCGTGCGCGGAGTCCGTGCAGGGTGCGGGCGCCGTGGCGTTCGAGGGTGAGCAGGTCCTTGGCCGTCCAATAGATCGACTCGATGCGCTGGCGGATGCCGGCGATCGGCGCGCCGTGGTGGGGTTCGTCGGCGCGCGCGGGGCGGACCA
>DASSUW010000145.1:0-4626 GCA_035706585.1 Solirubrobacteraceae bacterium
TGAGGCGATCCACGACGCCAAGGACGCCACGCAGCGCATCAAGGACGCCGAGGACCGGATCCAGACCGCCCAGGCGCGGATCGCCGAGGCGATGCTCTCGCTCGACGCGGCCGAGACCGACATCATCGTGACCGGCGCGACCGGCGCTCCCTCGCCGGACGCGATCGCCCGCCGCGACGGCGCCCAGGCCACGATCGACGGCGCGGTCGCCGACGAGCGCGCGGCACGGCGCGACCTCGAGCAGGCGCGCGACGACCTGGAGCGCGCCAAGCGGCGCGGCGAGCGCGCCGAGCAGGACGCCAAGGACGCGGCGCGCGCGGCGGCCGGCGCCGTCTCGGTCGCCGGCGACCTCGCTCCTGCTCCGATGCCGCCTCCGCCGCCGCCCGCGCAGCCGAAGGAGGAGGAGAAGGACAAGCCGTGGTACGAGGACGTCGGCGACGCGCTCGGCGACGCCGCGTCGTGGACCGGCGGGCAGGTCGTCGGGCTCGGCAAGGGATTCGGCGAGGGCGTCGTGGGCATCGGCGAGGGCGCCTGGCTGCTGTACCGCCTGTCGCCGAACAACGCGATGTTCCGCCCCGGCGACTTCCGCAATGCGTGGAGCGACACGGGCAGGGCGGCCGAGTTCGCTTTCGACAACCCGGGTGAGTTCGGCAAGCAGGTCGCCAACTGGGAGGACCTCAAGGAGGGCCGCTACGGCGAGTGGATCGGCAACCTCGGTCCCGACGCCGTGCTCGCCGTCGCCACCGGCGGCGCCGGCACCGTCGTCTCGCGCGGCACGCGCACGATGCGGGGCCTGAAGGCGCTCGAGGAGGGCGCCGACGCCCTGGACAAGGCGCAGGCCGCGCACCGCGCGCTGACGCCGACGTCGAAGTTCGGCGACAAGGCCGTCGGCGCGGCGGGCGACGACCTGTCCGTGAGCGGCTGGGGGAAGCCGAAGCCGGACGGCTACGTGGACGTGCCGCCGGAGCGGATCCGCGACCTGTCGGGCCAGATCGACCACGACCTCAAGCCGGCGAAGCCGTCGTTCCTGGACGGCAAGCGCTACCCCGACGGCTGGGACGGCAAGTTCAACGCCTCGCACGCGGAGAAGCAGCTCGGCGCGGTGCACCCGGGCGCCCACGTCGGCGTCGACCTGGACATGTGCACCGACTGCCAGGGCTTCTTCTCCAAGTACGCGCAGCACACGGGCCGGCCGCAGCTCGTCACCGATCCGAGCACGACGCGCGTGTTCATGCCCGACGGGAAGGTGATCGAGCTCGGTGCGCCGTCGGACTGGCCGCTCGATCCGTTCAACACGAAGGCCGCGGTCGGCGTCGGCGCCGGCTCCGAGGGCCTGAGCGCCACGCAGCGATAGCGTCCCCGCCCCATGGCCGCTGAGCTTCCCGAGGACCTCAGGCAGCAGCTCGCGCACGCGCGCGCGGTGCTCGACCAGCGCGACGACGGCGAGCTGCCGCTGCCGGAGCGGCAGGCGATCCGCGAGCGCTTCGGTCCCTACGAGCCGGTCGACGGGGCGCATGCGCCGCCCGGGTTGCGTCGCCGGGTGCGGCTCGCCGAGCTTGCCGCCCGCAAGGTGCTGCCGCTCTGGTACGCCGATCGCCCGGACGACGACGAGCCCGAGCGCCTGCTCGCGCTCGCCTACGACGTGCTCGAGCGGCGCGTCGACCGCGACGAGGCGCGGCGCGAGGCGCACCGCTTCCTGAACCGCATGCAGGAGCTCGACGATCTCGGCGACACCGGCGCCTCCGCCGCCGAGGCCGCGCGCAGCGTGGTCCGGACCGCCTACGAGGGCGACTACAGCGATCGCGCGGACGAGGCCGGCGAGGAGGCGATCGAGCCCTCCCAGTGGGATCCGACGTTCATGGCGGCGCTGGCGGCGGCCGGCTATCCGGACGAGAACGTGGAGAAGCGGCGCGCCTATTGGGAGTGGTATCTCGACGAGGCGGTTCCCGAGGCATGGGCCTCCGGGTAGAGCCGCCTCGGTGAGGCTCAAGGCGACCAGCGACATCTGGTGGAAGGACGCCGTCGTCTACTGCCTCGACGTGGGGCAGTTCAACGGCACGCTCGAAGGCCTGACCGACCGCGTCAACTACCTCGCCGGCATCGGCGTGTCGTGCCTGTGGCTGATGCCGTTCTATCCGTCGCCGCGGCGCGACGACGGATACGACATCACCGACTTCTACGGGGTCGACGGGCGGTTCGGGACGCCGGGTGACTTCGCGGAGCTGATCCGCACGGCGGCCGACCGCGGCGTGCGCGTGATCGCCGACCTCGTGGTCAACCACACGTCCAAGGACCACCCGTGGTTCCAGGAGGGCCGCGACAGCGACTCCCCGCACCACGACTTCTACGTGTGGGCGGACCGCAAGCCGCCCGAGAAGCCCGGCGACGTCGTGTTCCCGGACAAGGAGAACTCCAATTGGAGGTACGACCGCAAGGCGCGCCAGTGGTACCTGCACCGCTTCTACTCGCACCAGCCGGACCTCAACGTCGCCAACGTGGACGTCCGCGACGAGATCGCGCAGGTGGTCGGCTACTGGCTCCAGCAGGGGCTGGCCGGCTTCCGGGTCGACGCCGTGCCGTTCCTGCTCGAGCCGATGGGGATGCCGGAGGGCGCGCTGCAGGATCCGCACAAGCTGCTGAGCGACCTGCGCCGCTTCATGGGCCGCCGCCGCGGTGACGCGATCCTGATGGGCGAGGTCAACCTCCCGCCCGCCGACCAGCGGGCGTTCTTCGGCGACGAGGACGGCGACGAGCTGCACATGGTCCTCAGCTTCACCGTCAACCAGGCGATGTTCCTCGCGTTCGCGCGCGGCGAGGCGGCGCCGCTCGAGGACGCCCTGCGCGCGCTGCCGCAGATCCCCAAGGACTCCCAGTGGGCGAACTTCGTCCGCAACCACGACGAGCTGACGCTCGACAAGCTGTCGGAGTCCGAGCGCAACGAGGTGTTCGCGGCGTTCGGGCCGCAGAAGCGCATGCAGCTCTTCGGCCGCGGTCTGCGCCGCCGGCTGCCGGGCATGGTGGGCGGCGACGGTGACCGCATCCGTCTCGCCTACTCGCTGATGTTCTCGCTGCCCGGGACGCCGGTGCTGTTCTACGGCGAGGAGGTCGGGATGGAGGAGGACCTCTCGCGGCCGGGCCGCCTGGCCGTGCGGACGCCGATGGAGTGGGACCGCGTGGCCGCCCAGCGGCGCGACAACGAGTCGCTGCTGATGTGGATGGAGCGGCTGATCCGCCGTCGGCGCGAATGCCCGGAGCTCGGCTGGGGCGCCACCACGATCCTCGACAGCGGCGACCCCGCCGTGTTCGCTCACCGCGCGGACTGGCAGGACAGCGCGGTCGTCGCCGTCCACTCGCTGGCCGAGGAGTCGCGCACGGTGCGGATCGAGTGCACGCATCCGCTCGTGGACCTGTTCACCCACGACGAGCTCACGCCGGCGCGCGGGCACGTCGAGGTGCCGCTCGGCCGCTACGGCGCGCGCTGGTTCCGCGCCCGCCGGCGCGGCATGCGCCTGCCGCCCTAGTGTCCCGCTGCGGACGGTTGCGGCCGGCTACGGCTCGCGCCGCTCGTCGGCGAGCGGCACGTCGGCGGCGAGCGGAACGTCGGCCGGCGGGTGACCCTCTCCGCTCTCCTCCCACGAGTGGTAGGCGCGCCCGTCGCGGCCCTCGTGCTCGTTGGCGCCGCCGACGGCGAGCAGCAGCAGCCGCTCCCGATGCCGGTTGAGCAGCTGGCGCCGGACGTCCGGCGCCACGCGCGCGAGCTCGCCGCGCCCCAGCTCCCGCGCCTCGCCCTCGACGACGAGCGTCAGCGTGCCCTCGAGGACGACGTACGCCTCCTCCTGCCGCAGGTGCCTGTGGATCCGGCTGCCCTGCCCGGGTCCGAAGCGGAGCAGGTTGAGCCCGAAGCTGCTGATGCCGAGCTCCTGGCGCAGCCGCTGGAAGCGGTCGTCGCCGTCGGGGTCGATCTTCGTGTACGCCACTCCGGATTCCATGGCCGTACCGTATGCGACGTGACGCTCGAGGACGCCATCGGCGCCGGATGCTCTTCAAGGCCTCGCAGCTGAGCGGCATCGCCGACGGCTCGATCGACCTCACGTTCCGCCGCTGGCCGGCGCCGCGGGTGCGCGCGGGATCCCAGCAGCGGACGGCGATCGGCGTGATCGCGTTCGACGCGGTCGAGCGCGTCGACGACGTCACCGACGAGGAGGCGCGCCGCGCCGGCTGGGCATCCCGCGACGCGGTCCTCGAGCAGTTCGCCCACCGCGACGGCGACCTGTACCGGATCGCGCTCCACCTCGCCGGCCCGGACCCGCGGGCGGTCCTGCGCGAGACGGCGCCCGACGACGCGCTGCGCGCGCGAGTCGGCCGCATGGGACCGTGGGCGATCGAGTATCTGCGACTGATCGCCGACAATCCCGGCGTCCGGGCGGCCGATCTTGCTGCCGGGCTCGGCATGGAGACGCGCCCGTTCAAGCTCCGCGTACGGCGCCTGAAGGAACTCGGGCTGACCGAGTCGCTGCGGGTCGGCTACCGCTTGTCGCCGCGCGGCGAGGCGTTCTTGCGCGCCGCCCGGCCCTCGGTATAGAGGGAGCTCATGGGGCCGACCGCGGCGCGGTCGGCGTTCTGCGC
>DASSUW010000146.1:0-12683 GCA_035706585.1 Solirubrobacteraceae bacterium
CCGATCCTCGACGTGCTCGCCCCGCCCGACGGCTGGCGGCACTTCGGCGACGCCGGCGCGGGACACTTCGTGAAGATGGTCCACAACGGCGTGGAGTACGGGATCATGCAGGCGTACGCCGAAGGCTTCGAGCTGATGCACAAGTCGAAGTTCTCGCCCGATCTCAAGGAGGTCGCCGGCCTCTGGAACCGCGGCTCGGTCGTGCGCTCGTGGCTGTGCGAGCTGGCCGAGCGCGCGTTCGAGCAGGAGGGCAACGACCTCGAGGGCCTGCGCGGGCACGTGTCGGACTCCGGCGAGGGTCGCTGGACGATCGTCGACGGCATCGACCTCGACGTCCCGACCCCGGTGATCACCGCGTCGCTGTACGCGCGCTTCTACTCGCGCGGCGAAGGCGACTACACGCACCGCGTGCTCGCCGCACTGCGCAACCAGTTCGGCGGCCACGCCGTGGAGCGGGCAGCCGGAGGTGGATAAGTGAGCCGCGGAGGTAGCTGATGGCCGTCGCCACCGAGAACCCGCTCGTCGAAGGTCTCGAGCGCCTGCCGGTACACCCGACGACGCTGGTGATCTTCGGCGCGACCGGCGACCTGGCGCGCCGCAAGCTCCTGCCGGCGCTCTACAACCTCGCCCACGAGGGCGCGCTGCCGGAGCTGTTCAACCTCGTCGGCGTCTCGCGGCGCGACCAGTCCGACGACGACTTCCGCAACTTCGCCCGCGAGGCGATCAACCAGTTCTCGCGCCGGTCGCCCGACGACCAGGTGCTCGAGGGGCTGCTCGGGCGGATGTCCTACCTCGGGATCCCGTTCGACGACACGCCGCGCTACGCCAAGCTCGGCGAGGCGCTCGACGCGCTCGACGAGGAGTTCGGCCAGCCGCTCAACCGCGTCTACTACCTGTCGACGGCGCCGGAGTACTTCCCGGTCATCACCGAGAACCTCAAGGAGAACGGCCTGCATCGCAGCCAGCACGCCGAGGTGCGGGCGGTGATCGAGAAGCCGTTCGGGACCGACCTCGAGTCGGCGCGCCGCCTGCAGGAGGTCGTCCACTCGGTGTTCCGCGAGCGCCAGGTGTTCCGCATCGACCACTACCTGGGCAAGGAGACCGTCCAGAACGTGATGGCGTTCCGGTTCGCCAACTACATGTTCGAGCCGGTCTGGAACCGCAACTACATCGACCACATCCAGATCACGGCCGCCGAGGACATCGGCATCGGCACGCGCGCCGGCTACTACGACCAGGCGGGCGCCCTGCGCGACCTCGTGCAGAACCACATGCTGCAGCTGCTCACGCTCGTGTGCATGGAGCCGCCGGCGTCGTTCGAGGCCAACAAGGTGCGCGACGAGAAGGTCAAGGTGCTGCAGGCGATCGAGCCGCCGACGCCCGAGCAGGTCGAGGAGTTCACGGTCCGCGCCCGCTACGCCGCCGGCATGGCGGGCGGCGAGGAGGCCACGGGCTACCTCGACGAGGAGGGCGTGCCGGCCGACTCGGACACCGAGACCTACGCCGCGCTCAAGCTGGAGGTCCACAACTGGCGCTGGGCCGGCGTGCCGATCTTCCTGCGCACCGGCAAGCGCCTCGCGCGCAAGGTCACCGAGATCGCCGTCCAGCTCAAGCCGGTGCCGCACCTGGCGTTCGCGTCCAAGGGCTCGGTCGGCGTGCAGCCCAACCAACTCATCCTCACCGTGCAGCCGAACGAGGGCGTCTCGCTGTCGCTCGGCGCCAAGATCCCCGGCGCGACCATGCGCATCCGGCCGGTGAACATGGAGTTCCTGTACGGCACGTCGTTCATGTCGCAGTCGCCGGAGGCGTACGAGCGGCTGATCCTCGACGCCATGCGCGGCGACGCGACGCTGTTCACGCGCAACGACGAGGTCGACGCCCAGTGGTCGATCATCGACCCGATCCTCAAGGCCTGGGGGGCCGGCGCGCCGCCGCTGGCCGAGTACGAGGCCGGCACGCCCGGCCCGGCCGAGGCCGACGAGCTGATCGGCGAGGGTCGTCACTGGAGACCGCTGTGAGGCACGCGACGGCTCTCCGGCCGCGCGCGATCAGGGGACGCTGATGGACGAGGTCTGGTCAGAGCGCGACACGACGCCGGCGCGCATCGAGGCCGCGCTGCGCGACATCGTCACCGAGCACCACCACTCCGACCATCCGTTCGTCCCGGCGCGCGTCCTCAACGTGGTGGTCGTGGTCGACGGCCAGTTCCGCGGCGAGATCGAGAACCGCTTCGAGCGCGTCGGCCGCTACCACCCGTCGCGGCTCGTCCTGTGCGCCGTCGAGGACCGGCGCACGACACTGGACGCGTGGGCGGGCGTCGGGACCGACGACGCGAAGCCCGTGCCCGGCCACATCGCTGTCGCGCGCGAGCGCGTGGAGCTCGAGATCGGGCCGCGCCACCTGGCCAAGCTCGACACGATCGTCGACCCGCTGCTCGTGTCCGACCTCGCGACGATGGTGTGGGCGCCGCACGGGCACACCGAGGCGCTCGACTCGCTGCGCCGGCTCGCGCAGATCGTCCTCGTCGACACGCAGGACGAGCCCGACGTCGCGGAGTCGCTGCGGCGCGCCACCGAGCTGTCCGGCTACGCCTACGTCGTCGACCTCGCGTGGCTGCGCTCGACGCCGTGGCGCGAGCGCGTGGCCGCGGCGTTCGACCCGCCGTCGCTGCGCGCGGCGCTCAGCCACGTGTCCGCCGTCACGGTCCGGCATCGCCAGGACTCGCTGTCGGCGGCGCTGCTGTTCTGCGGCTGGCTGTCATCGCGGCTCGGCTGGAAGCCCGAGTCCCTGGCGCAGCGCGGCGAGGCCCTGTTCGGGCACGCTCGCGCCCGCCGCCAGGAGGTCCAGATCCGGCTCGAGCTCGCCGATCAGAACGCGCCGGGACTGGCCGGGGTCACGATCGAGACGGCGGCCGGCGAGGCGATGTCGCTCGACCGCGCGCCCGGCGGGCTGACCGCGCACCGCCGCTTCCGCGACGGCGGCGAGCTGGAGTGGACGGTTCTCGGCGCGTCGCGCGGCGAGGGCGGCATCCTCGGCGAGGGTGTCCGGCAAGCGCTGCTCCGGGATCCCACGTATGGTCCCGCATTGGCGTGTGCCCGGACCATGGTCTCGTGACGAACATCGAGGTTCTCGACGATCCGGCTGAGGCCGTCGCGGACCTGCTCGTGCAGGCCCGCGGCGACATCGTGCTCACCGGCGGGTCGTCTCCCGAGCGCGCGTACGAGCTCGCGGCGGCGCGCCGCGACGACTGGAGCGGCGTGACGGTCTGGTTCACCGACGAGCGCTGCGTGCCGCCCGATCACGAGCTGTCGAACTTCGCGA
Organism: Solirubrobacteraceae bacterium; assembly: GCA_035706585.1. GTDB lineage: Bacteria > Actinomycetota > Thermoleophilia > Solirubrobacterales > Solirubrobacteraceae > DASSUW01. Next base: position 3,322 of record DASSUW010000146.1, read on the forward strand.
TGGTCGAGCGGACGCTGCTCGCGCGCCCCGAGCGGCCGCCGGACTGCAGGCGCATGCCCGGGGAGCTCGGGCCCGAGCGGGGCGCGGACGCCTACGAGGCCGAGCTCGCCGACACGCGCTTGGAGCTGGTGTTGCTCGGCCTCGGCCCCGATGCGCACATCGCGTCGCTGTTCCCCGGCAAGCCGGAGAAGCACGTGACCGACCGGCCGGTCGTCGGCGTCCCGGAGGCCGGCATGGAGCCGTACGTACCGCGGATCTCGCTCACGCTGCCGGCGATCAACGCCGCGCGCCAGAAGATCTTCCTCGTCACCGGCGCGAGCAAGCGGGAGGCGGTGCAGCGCGCGTTCGGCGACGAGCCGGACCCGGAGTCGCCGGGCGCCCACGTACGGCCGGTCACCGTGTACCTCGACGCCGCGGCAGCCGGTCGATGAGCGACCGGTTCATCGGCATCGACGTCGGCGGCACCAAGATCGCGTGCGCGACGCTGCAGGCCGGCGCGCTCAGCGACTCGCACCTGCAGCACACCGAGCTCGCGAGCGGCGACAAGCTCGTCGCACAGCTGATCACCGCGGTCGAGCGCGCGCGGACGCCGGAGACGCGCGCCGTCGGGATCGGCGTGCCGTCGCTGATCGAGTTCGCGACCGGCCGGATCCGCTCGAGCGTGAACATCCCGCTCAAGGACGTGCCGCTGCGCGCGCTGATGACCGAGCGGGTCGGGCTCCCGGTGTACGTGGAGAACGACGCGTCGTGCGCCGCGCTGGCCGAGGCGTTCCACAACGGCCGCATGGCCGTCCCGCACCTCGTCATGTTCACGGTCGGGACCGGCGTCGGCGGCGGGCTCGTGCTCAACGGCCGGCTTTACCGCGGGGCGACCGGCGCGGCGTCCGAGGTCGGGCACACGCTGATCGGGCTCGACCTCTCCCGCGGCGCGCCGCCGCACACGGGCGTGTTCCCGCAGGCGGGTTCGCTCGAGGTGCTCGCCTCCGGCCGGGCGCTCGACCAGCTCGCCCGCGACGCCGCCGGCCGCGACGCGAACGGCTTCCTCGGCCGGCGTCTCACCCGTGACGGCGGCGTGACGGGGCACGACGTCGTCGACGGCGCGCGCGAGGGCGACGCGGCGTCGATCGAATGCCTGCGGATCCTCGGCGAGCGGCTCGGCATCGGCATCGCCAACGCGATCACGATGTTCGACCCGCTCGAGGTCGTGATCGGCGGCGGCGTGTCGGCGGCCGGTGAGTTCCTGCTCGGCCCGGCGCGCGAGACCGCGTGGAAGTACGCGGTGCCCGGCGCCGGCTCGCAGTGCGAGATCCGTCTCGCGCGCCACGGGCCGCGCGCGGGCGTCCTCGGCGCCGCGCTGCTCGCGGCGCAGGAGTACGCGGAGGAGACCGGTGGCGTCATGGAGGAGGCGGTGGAGGGCCGATGAGGATCGCGTGCGCGTTCGACCATGCGGGGTTCCCGCTCAAGGAGCTGGTGCTGGAGGTCGTCGCCGCGGCCGGGCACGAGCCGGTCGACCTCGGGACGAACTCGACCGACCCGGTCGACTACCCGGACACGGCGCGGGCGGCCGCCGAGCTGGTACGCGGCGGTCAGGCCGATCGCGCCGTCGTCGTCTGCGGCTCGGGCGCCGGCGTGGCGGTGGCGGCGTGCAAGTTCCCGGGGATCCGCGCCGCCTGCGCGCACGACACCTACACCGGCCATCAGGCGGTCGAGCACGACGACGTCAACGTGCTGTGCCTCGGCGCCCGCGTCGTCGGCCCGGCACTGGCCGGTGAGATCATCGCCGCGTTCCTGTCGGCCCAGTTCAGCGGCGAGGAACGGCATGTGCGGCGGCTGGGGAAGATCAACGCCATCGAGACCGAGTTCACCGCCGGCTGATGGCCGACGCGGGCGATCTCCGCCAGGAGTACCTGCCGATCGCCGAGCACGGCCTGGTCGGTGACCTGCATACGGTCGCGCTGGTCGGCACGACGGGCACGATCGACTGGTACTGCTGCCCGGCGTTCGACTCCCCGAGCGTGTTCGGCTCGATCCTCGACTCCAGGACCGGCGGCTACTACGCGCTGCGCCCGGAGGGCGACGACTGGACGTCCAAGCAGCTCTACTTCCCCGACACGAACATCCTCATCACGCGCTTCTTCACGCACGCGGGCGTGGCCGAGGTGCAGGACTTCATGCCGATCGAGTCGGTGCATGTGGGCATGCACCGGCACCGGCTGATCCGCCGCGTCGTGGCCGTGCGCGGCGAGATGCGCTTCCTGATCGAGGTGCAGCCGCGATTCGACTACGCGCGGGCCGAGCACGAGGTCGAGATGCACCCGCACGGCGTGCTGTTCCGCTCGCCGGTGCTGACGCTGGCGCTGGAGGGCGCGATCGCCAGGACCATGGGGTCGCAGCGGACGATCGAGCGCGTCGACGGCGGCATCCGCGCGACGTTCGCCGTGGCGGCCGGGGAGTCGCAGACGTTCGTGCTCGAGCGGGTGCCCGAGGACCACATCGCGCGCCCGTATCCCGAGCACGAGACCGCCGCGTCGTTCGACGCGACCGTCCGCTACTGGCGCGGCTGGCTCGGCCACTCGCGTTACCGCGGCCGCTGGCGCGAGATGCTGCAGCGGTCGGCGCTGACGCTGAAGCTGCTCACCTACGCGCCGACCGGCGCGCTGGTGGCGGCGCCGACGACGTCGCTGCCCGAGCAGCTCGGCGGCGAGCGCAACTGGGACTACCGCTACACCTGGATCCGCGACGCGGCGTTCTCGCTGTACGGGCTCCTGCGCCTCGGCTTCACCGAGGAGGCGTCCTCGTTCATGGCGTGGCTGACCGACCGCACGCGCGAGTGGAAGGTCGGCCCGAGCGGCCCGCTGCAGATCATGTACGGCATCGACGGCCGGGCGGAGCTGCCCGAGATCGAGCATCCGAGTTGGAGCGGATATCGCAACTCCGCGCCGGTGCGGATCGGCAACGGGGCGGCCGACCAGCGGCAGCTCGACATCTACGGCGAGCTGATCGACTCGATCTACCTCTACAACAAGTACGGCTCGCCGATCCACTTCGACACGTGGGAGAACGTCCGCCGGATCGTCGACTGGCTGTGCGAGAACTGGGACAACGTCGACGAGGGCATGTGGGAGACGCGCGGCGGCCAGAAGGACTTCACGTACTCGCGGCTGATGAGCTGGGTCGCGATCGAGCGCGCGATCCGCATGAACCGTGCGCGCGGCCTGCCGGGGGACATCGTCGGCTGGCTCGGCGAGCGCGACCGGATCTACAACCAGATCATGAAGAAGGGCTGGAGCGACGAGCGGCAGGCGTTCGTCCAGCACTACGGCTCCGACGTGCTCGACGCGTCGATCCTGTTGATGCCGCTCGTGCTGTTCATCGCGCCGACCGATCCGCGCTGGCTGTCGACGCTGGATGCGATCGGCGACGAGCTCGTGTCCGACTCGCTGGTCTACCGCTACAACGTCGAGGCCTCGCCGGACGGGCTGCGCGGCGAGGAGGGCACGTTCTCGATCTGCTCGTTCTGGTACGTCGAGGCGCTCACCCGGGCGGGCAAGCTCGAGGAGGCGCGGCTGGCGTTCGAGAAGATGCTCACGTACGCCAACCACCTCGGCCTGTACTCGGAGGAGATCGGGCCGACCGGCGAGCAGCTCGGCAACTTCCCCCAGGCCTTCACCCACCTGGCGCTGATCAGCGCCGGCTTCAACCTCGATCGCGCGCTGGGCTGACGTCGGCGCTCATGTTGAGCTCCATCATCTTCAGGGCGGCCTCGGCGAGGTCCTCGTGGATGTGGGCGACCGCGTCGCGCGGGACGCGGACGTCGATCTGGCGGATGTAGGCGTCGAGCGCCGAGTAGAGGATGCACTGCTCGGTCACCTGCCCGACGAGCACGATCCGGTCGATCGCCTCCTGATGGAGCAGGTACTCGAGCGGGGTCTGGTAGAAGATCGAGTGCCGGGCCTTGACGACGAACATGGCGTCGTCCTTGGGGGCGATGGGCTCGACGAGCGCCTTGAACTCGCCGGCCAGCGCCGTCTTGAGGAGATCGTCGCGGTTGGACCGCCAGTGGCCGAAGTTGTCGTTGACGTAGATCGTCGGGCCGTCCCAGCCGTCGATCACGTCCTTGATCGTCGGCACGACGCGCTCGACGGATCTGGTGAGCTTCTCGGCGTCGGGATGATCGTAGGAGTTGATCATGTCGACGACGATCAGGGCTGACTTGGACACGCGGAGTGGTCTCCCCGGGTAAGACTTCCGTCATGCGCGTGATCGAATGCAACGAGTGCGGCGAGACCGTCTCCGCCGCCAACGACGACGAGCTCGTCGGCAAGCTGACCCAGCACCTGCGTGAGGAGCACGAGCTCCAGCCTGACGAGGAGGAGGTCACCGACCTCGTCCACGACGAGGCGTACGACGCGATGGACAGCTAGCTCGGCTCGCTCACAGACCGGGTTTGAAGACCATGTCCCACGTGGCGACCACGAGCAGGACCAGGATCACCGCCATCCCGTAGGCCCAGCGGCGCAGATGACGGAGCGCGGCGGCGTCGTCGCCGGCCTTCGACGCCCGCTCGGCGGCGATCGCGGCGCGGCTCTGATGGGCGGCGCCGATCAGGAACGCGACCAGGAAGAGGCCGAAGGCGAGGCTGACCCAGGTCTGGTCGAACTCCCACTGCTCGGCGACCATCCAGATGCCCATGCCGAGCAGGATCACGGGCGCGGGAGCCATCACGAGCGGGCCGATCACGCGCAGGCTGCCGAGGAAGCCGGCCGTGGCGCCGGGCTCGCGCGTACGCAGGATGCGGACTGCGAACGCGCCGATCACGACGATGCCCCCGAGCCACAGCATGGCGGCGAGGACGTGGAGGAACAGGAGCCAGTCGTACAGCGCAGCGAACATACCGATAAGTGTACAGCGACTAAAAAAATCGTGCTGATAGACTGATTTCGTGGCATCGGGACTTCGAGAGCGCAAGAAGCAGCAGACGCGCGAGCTGATCGCCGAGACGGCTCGCCGCCTGTTCGGCGAGCGCGGGTTCGAGCGCGTGAGCGTCGCCGAGATCGCCCGCGTGGCCGACGTGTCGGAGAAGACCGTGTTCAACTACTTCCCGACGAAGGAGGATCTCGTCTACTGGCGGCTCGAGTCGTTCGAGGCCGAGCTGCTGGAGACGATCCGCTCGCGCCAGCCGGGGGAGTCGGTGCTCGACGCGTTCGGGCGCTTCGTCCGCCAGCTGCGCGGCATGCTGGGGCAGTACGACGCCGAGGCGCGCGAGCGGCTCGCCGCGTTGACGCGGATGATCGTGGAGAGCCCGTCGCTGCTCGCCCGCGAGCAGCAGATCTTCGCCGGCTACACGGCGTCGCTCGCGGCGCTGATCGCCGGTGAGACGGGGGCGGGACCGGATGACGTGCAGCCGTGGGTGGCCGCCAACGCGATGATGGGCGTGCACCGGCGGCTGATCGACTACACGCGCGACCGGATCGTCGCCGGCGCACGGCATCCGCAGCTGGCCGCCGACGTGCTCGAGCAGGCCGAGCGCGGGCTCGCGCTGCTGGCGCGCGGGCTCGGCGCCTACGCGGTCAGGGAGCCGTGAGCCGGCGCACGTCGCCGACGGCGAGCGCGGCGGCGAACAGCGCGATCACGGCCAGGGCGCACGCGAGCATCGTCGTGCGGGTGCCGAGCAGCTCCGCGGCGGGCGCGACGCCGGTGAAGCCGATCGGCCCAGGCGCCGGCGGCGAGGATCAGCAGCGCCAGCGGCAGCGTCTCGGCGGTGCCGGAGAACAGCAATCGGAACTGGGGGAGCCTCAGGACGGCGGGGCGCACCGCGCGACCGTAGCGTCAGTGGCGCTGGCGCGCGAGGCGCAGGCGGCGCAGCTCGGCCACGGCCGCGACGGGCGTGCGCAACCGTGCCTCGCCGTGAATCGCGGCTGCCGGCAGCGCGCGTTCACCTGTGTCTGTCACTTGGTAGGCGCGCGCGAATTTTCGTGCAGTCACAACCTGCTCGAGCTCTCTGTCACTGAAAATCAGCGCGGCGCCGTCGTCGACCGCGTAGCCCGCGGGGATCGTGCCTGTGCGGACCGCGTCGAGGTAGACCGGTCGCCGGGTGGGCTCGCTGTCGTGGTGCACCGAGTTCGAGCCGGGGAGGAAGCCGAGCCCGGGCGACGGGGTGGGCGCGCCCGAGGACGTGGTCACTCCCCACTGAAACCAGCACATCGAGCCGGCGCTGAGGCCGGCCAGGAGAATGCCCGCCTGCCACGCCTCGCGCAGGATGGCGTCAAGGCCCTGCGCGCGCCAGATCGCCAGCAGGTTCACCATCGAGCCGCCGCCGACGTAGATCGCGTCCTGCGCCAGCAGGTGCTCGCGCAACGGCACCGGTTGGCGCCCGAGCCGGAACAGCGCGATGTGCGTGGGCTCGCACATGCGGTCGCCGTACGCCTCGTAGAAGCGGCGGATCTGGTGCTCGGAGTCGCCGCCCGCGGTCGGCAGCAGGCACACCCGCGGGCGCGGGCGCCCCGTGAGCCGCAGCACGAGCTCGTCGAGCGCAGGATCGTCGGGGCCGGCGGTGAAGCCGCCGCCGCCCATGGCCAGGATCCTAGGCGGCAAGCGCCGGCTCCACGGGCGCCCCGAGATAGTGCGTCGCGAGCTCGGTCTCGGTGACGCCGGCGCCGTCGGGGGCGACGTGGAAGGCCCGGGCGTGGGGGCGCGAGGTCACCACGCGCGCCAGCGCGGTGTCGACGAAATGGAGCGCCGCACCGTCGCCGGTGCCGTAGCCGGCCGGCATGCCGTCGGCGATCGCGGACACGAACGCCGCCCGGCGCTCCGGCTTGTCGTCGTAGTGGACGGCGTTGGAGAACGGAAGCAGCGCGAGGCCCCGAACCGTGCGGCTGTCACCGTGGAACGCCGTGATCGCATGGTCGAACCAGCACAGCGAGCCCGCGCTCAGGCCCGCCATCACGACGCCGCTCTCCCACGCCGCCCTGAGCATCAGATCGATCCCGTGCGCGCGCCAGGTGCCGAGCAGCGAGATCAGGCTCCCGCCGCCCACATAGACGAGGTCCTGCGCCATCAGATGGGCCGCCAGGTCGCCCGCACCGCCGTCGCGCCGGAACAGCGACACGTGCGACGGTCGGCTCCTGCCGGCCGGGAACGCCCGGTAGAAGCGCACGATGTAGTGGTCCGCGTCTCCGGACGCGGTGGGGAGGAAGCAGACCTTGGGACATTCGACGCCGGTCAGCGCGAGGGCATGGTCGTCCAGCAGCGCGTTCCCCGCCTCCATCGAGAACCCGCCTCCGCCCAGCGCGAGGATCTGACGCGGTCGCGACATGCCGGCAGCGTACGGGCCGAAATCGCAGTTCGTGCGGATTTCCTCTTTCGGGCCAGGCGGTTCGGACCATCAGTCGGGTCGAGGGTTACTCGAGCCTGATCGAGGTCGGTCGAGCGTTGGGATTTCATCCGCGCGCCGTGACCCTGTCCAGCCGGCGGCTCCGCATTTGGCGGCGCCGCGCCCCGGGCCGCGAGCGGCACGAGTCGACGCGACCGCCGCGCCGGCGGGGCCGAGAGATACGATCTCTCGGCTGCAGTCGCCGTCTCGTAGCCGGCCACCGGATCGGGCGAGCCGACGACGTTCCGGCCGCCGCAGCGCGTCTGGCTGGTCGCGCCTGTCGCAGCCCGCGTGCGGCGCAGTAAGTACATCGTCTCGATCGGGATGGCAAAGACCCATCTTTGATATGTATGAGGCATGCATACGACGGCGCGAGACGCCAATCTGCTCGGCGCGCTCGGCATGGTGGTCTCCGACGCGCTCGCCGACGCCGCCGAGCTCGCCGGCGGCGCCTCGCCGGCGGCGGCGCTCGTGGCCCTGCACGGCACCTCAGCGGGCGGCACGATCGACGCCCTGGCGGGCCGGGTGGGCCTCTCGCACTCCGGTGCCGTGCGACTCGTCGATCGGCTCGTGCGCGACGGGCTGGTCGAGCGGCGGCGCGGCGCTGACCAGCGGTCAGCGGCCCTGGTCCTCACCCCGCAGGGCCGACGCACCGCCCGCAAGGTGCTGGCGAGACGCGACGCGAACCTGCAGGTTCTGCTCGCCTTGTTGACCGACGATCAGCGGGCCGCCGCAATGGAGCTCGTCGAGCTGCTGCTCCGGGCCGTGGGGCGGGACGGGGACGCCGAGCCGTGGGCCTGCCGCCTGTGCGATCTCGAGGCGTGCGGGCGGTCGCGCGGTCGGTGCCCGGTGGCGCCGCGCGTGCGCCGCCCACGGCAGACAGCCAAACACTGAACGCCGGTTCGCGTCATCAGCCTCGCGCCGGAAGCGGGTGCGCGGTGGTGCTGAACCGCGGTTCACAACTGGCGCCGAGACGCTCGCCGCCATCGAAGACATGAATCGCGAGTCCAACCGTTACTTCGACGCTGAGCACCGCGCTTTGTGGAGGCGGCTGAGCGGCTATGCGCCAGTGGGGTTGCGGAGTGGCGCTATGCGCAACCCGGCCGCCCCACGCGAAACCGGTGCATCGGCGTCTCCCTTCAGTGCCGCAGTTCGCGACGCCCCGCCACGACGGCAAACGTTCTCATCCGGCCCGGACGACGTCGCCTGCGCGCAGGTACTCGAGGTCGCGGGCCACGGCGTCGGCGACTTCGCGGCCGGCGGCCCGTTCCACGAGCGTCAGCGCCAGGTCGATCCCCGATGTCACGCCGCCGGCCGTGATGACGTCGCCGTCGTCGACCACCCGCGCATCGACGATCTCGGCGCCGGTGGCGCGGAAGTCGTCGATCGCGTCGTGGTGGGTGGTCGCCGGGCGGCCCCTTGTGACGCCCGCGGCGGCGAGCAGCAGCGCTCCGGTGCAGACCGAGGCGGTCACGGCCCCGCGGGAGTGGGCCGCGGCGATCAGCGCCGGGATGTGGCCACGCTGAACCTCACCCCAGGCGCCGCGGTCGCTGCGCGTGATCCAGCCCCCGCCGGGGACGAGTACCACGTCGGCGTCGTCGGATACGCCGCGGTCGACGACGATCCGGGCGCCGTGGTCGGCCGTGATCGTGCCGGCGCCGTAGGCGCCGGCGAGCGTGGCCTCGATGTCCGCGCCGTGGCCGGCGGCAGCGGTGCGCAGCACCTCATAGGGCGCCAGCGCGTCGAGCTCGTCGAAGCCGTCGAAGAGGAGGATGTCGATTCGCATGGCGGGCATCGTCCGCCCACCGCCGGCCGTCCGCCAGTGGCAGGACTGCCTCCGTTCGCAGGCATTCCGCCAGATATGCTGCGGCGATGCCGCCCCACCACGTGGCCGTGCTGGCGCTCGATCGCGTCGTCGCGTTCGATCTCGCGATTCCGGCCCAGATCTTCGGCCACCAGGACGAGCGCGATCGCTACCGGCTGACGATCT
>DASSUW010000147.1:0-9350 GCA_035706585.1 Solirubrobacteraceae bacterium
CGTTCGGGCGTCGCGGCCGCGCTGGCGCTGCGGGCGCGCGGGGGCGAGGTGGTGGCCTGCGACGCGGCGCCGGTGAGCGACGAGACGCGCGCCGAGCTGGCGGCGGCCGGCGTGCCCGTGCACGCGCCGACCGAGGGGGTCGAGCTCGTGTCCGCGGCGTCGACCGTCGTCAAGAGCCCGGGCGTGCCGCAGCAGGCGGCGGTCGTGGTGGCCGCACGCCGGGCGGGCTTGAGGGTGATCGGCGAGCTCGAGGTCGGCTGGCGGCTGCTGCCGAACGAGTTCATCGCGGTGACCGGGTCCAACGGCAAGACGACGACCGTCGAGGCGATCGGGCACGTGCACCGGACGGCGGGGGTCGCCGTCGCGGTGGCCGGGAACGTCGGCACCGCGCTCACGACGTTGCCCGGCGCGCTCGCCGCGGGCGCGGTCGTGGTGTGCGAAGCATCGTCGTTCCAGCTCGAGGACACCGAGGCGTTCGCGCCCGAGGCGGCGGTGCTGCTCAACCTCGCCGAGGACCACCTGGACCGGCACGGGTCGTTCGACGCCTACCGGGCCGCCAAGCTGCGCATCTTCGCCGCGCAGCCGCCGGGGGCGATCGCCGTCGCGCCCGCGGACCTCGTCGCGCACGTCGGCGGCGCCGCGGATCGGGTCACGTTCGGCGCGAGCGCCGACCTCGAGCATCGCGGCGGCCGCCTGTACTGGCACGGTCACCCGCTCATGGACGCGAGCGAGATCCGGCTGCGCGGCGCGCACAACCGCGAGAACGCGATGGCCACCGCGGCGGTGTGCCTCGCGCGCGGCAGTCCCGCCGAGGCCGTCCGCGAGGGCCTGATCACGTTCGCCGGCGTCCCGCACCGGATGGAGGAGGTCGCCCGCATCGACGGCGTGCTCTACGTCAACGACTCGAAGGCCACGAACGTCGCCTCCGCGGTGGTCGCGCTCGAGTCGTTCCCGGCCGGCAGCGTGCACGCGATCCTCGGCGGCAGCGCCAAGGGCAGCGACTACGCGCCGCTCGCGCAACCGCTCGCCGAGCGCGCCCGAGCGGCATACGTCATCGGCGAGACCGCGGCGGCGATCCACGCGATCGCCGCCGGCGCCGGCGTCGCGGTGCACGACTGCGGGGACCTCGAGCATGCCGTCGGCGCGGCGCGCCGGGCCGCCCGCGACGGCGAGGTCGTGCTGCTGTCACCCGCCTGTGCGTCGTACGACCAGTACAGGTCATTCGAGGAGCGCGGCGAACACTTCAAGGCGCTCGTGAACGCAGGGGGATAGCGCGCGGCGTCGAAGCCAGGCCTGATGGCCAGGTCCGGGCGCGCGAAGAAGCCGCAGCCACTCGAGCACAGACTCCTGCTGACGGCGACGTTCTGCCTGCTGGCCGGCGGCGCCGTGATGGTCTACTCGGCCTCGTCCGCGCGCACGCTGCTGCAAGGCCAGGGCGACGGAACCGCCTACCTCGTCAAGTACGTCGCCTACGGCGCGATCGGCCTCGTCGCCATGCACATCCTGAGCCGGCACGGCCTGGGCGCGGCACGCAAGTACGCGCCGATCCTGCTGCTGGTCGCGTTCCTGCTGCTGCTCGCGGTGCTCATCCCCGGCGTCGGCCTGCGGATCAACGGCGCCCGCCGCTGGCTGGGAGCGGGACCGCTCACGTTCCAGCCGTCCGAGATCATGAAGCTGGCGCTGGTGCTCCACACCGCGGTCGTGCTCGGCGCCAAGCCGAAGCTCGCGCAGAGCCTGAGGGGCGTCGGCGGCCCGATCCTCGCCGTCGGCGGCGCCGCCGTGCTGCTGATCATGGGCCAGCCCGACCTCGGCACCTCGCTGGTCATCTGCTTCACGCTCGCCGCGATGCTCGTGGCGGCCGGTCTTCCGCTGCGGCAGCTCGGCCTGGTCGCCGGCGTCGGGGCGTTCCTGGTCCTCGTCTTCGCGCTGCTGGACCCGGAGCGCACCTCGCGGCTGACGACGTTCGTCAACCCGTGGGCGCATGCGTCCGACGCGGGCTTCCAGGCCGTCCAGGGGCAGATCGCAATCGGCTCCGGCGGGCTGTTCGGCCTCGGACCCGGGCAGTCGGTCCAGAAGATCTTCTACCTTCCCGAGGCCCATACCGACTTCATCCTCGCCGTCATCGGGGAGGAGCTCGGCCTGGCGGGAGTCAGCGCCCTCCTGTGCCTCTACGGCATGATCGGGTACGCGGGGCTGCGGACCGCCCGCAACGCCAAGGGCGCCTACGCGAAGCTCCTCGCCGGCGGCCTCACCAGCCTGATCCTGTGCCAAGCGCTGCTCAACGTCTACGCCGTCCTCGGACTCGCGCCGCTCACCGGCGTTCCGCTGCCGTTCATCTCGTCCGGCTCGACGTCGCTGATCGTGCTGCTGTGTGCGATGGGGCTGCTGCTCAACGTCGCCGGCGGCGGCTCGACGCACCTGCGCGCCGTGGAGGGCGGCCGTGAGCGGGCTGGGCGGGATACGGGTTCTCATCGCGGCGGGCGGGACGGCGGGCCACGTCGTTCCGGCGATCGCGGTCGCCGACGCGCTACGGGCTGAGGGCGCCGACGTCCACTTCGCGGGCGGCGAGCGCGCCGAGGCCGAGCTGGTCCCGGCCGCCGGCTACGAGATCGACCGCCTCAACGTCGAGGGGATCTCGCGCTCGAACCCGCTGAAGGCGGTCCGCGCGCTCGCCAAGGCCGGCGCCGCCATGTTCGGTGCCGCCCGCCTCCTGCGCCGGCGCCGGCCGGACGCCGTGCTCGGCGGCGGCGGCTACGTCGCCGGCCCGATCGGCCTCGCCGCCGTCCTGCGCGGCACGCCGCTCGTGCTGACCGAGGCCGACTCTCACCTCGGCCTCACGAACCGCCTGCTGGCCGGCCGCGCGTATCGCGTCTGCCTGGCGTTTCCGATCGCGGGGCGCAACGGGGACCGCTACCTGCTCACCGGCCGGCCGGTACCGCCGCCGATCACCGACCGCGCCGCCGCCCGCGCCGAGTTCGGGATCGAGCCCGATGAGCTGACCGTGCTCGTATTCGGCGGGTCGCTCGGCGCCCGCTCGATCAACCACGCCGCGATCGAGGCGTTCACGGACGCGCCGTACCGGATCCTGCATGTCGCCGGCCGCCGCGACTTCCCCGCGCTCACCGCGCCGGGCGCCCACTACGTCCTGCGCGACTACGTGGTCCCGTTCGGCAAGGCGCTCGCCGCCGCCGACATCGCGGTCGCCCGCGCCGGCGGCTCGGTGTTCGAGCTCGCCCAGTACGGCCTGCCGGCGGTGCTGGTCCCGTATCCGCACGCGTCGGGCAACCACCAGGAGGCGAACGCGCGCTGGATGGAGCAGGCCGGCGCCGCGACGATCCTCCCGGACGCCGACCTGAGCCCCGAGCGGCTGCGCGCCGAGGTCGACGCGCTCGCAGACGACGACGAGCGCCGCCGCGCGATGGCGCTCGCCGCCGCTGCACTCGCGCGCCCAGACGCGGCGCGCACGATCGCTCAAGAGATCCTCGCCGCCGTAGAACACGCGTCCGGAGCGGTAAAGCGCCAGCCTTAATCAACCGTTATCCGTTCCATGCCAAGGAACGGCGAGCAGGGATTCACGCTGATCGAGGTTCTCGTCGTGGTGATGATCATCGGAATCCTCGCCGCGATCGGGCTGCCCGCCTTCCTCTCCCAGCGCACGAAGGCGCAGGATGCCGACGCCAAGTCGTCGGCCGTGACCGCCACCCGCGCGGTCATGGTCTACCACCAGGACCACGACGGCTTCGCGGGCGTGAGCGCCGCCGCGCTCGTCGACATCGAGCCGTCGCTCGCGGGCGCACGCAACCTCGTGGTCGTCCCGACCGCTACCGGCTACCGGCTCACGCTCGACTCGGCGTCCGGCACCGAGGGCGGCGGGCCGTTCATCGTCGAGCAGACCGGCGGCCAGACCGACCGCACCTGCGGCGCGCCCGGCGCGGGCGGCTGTCCGCGCAGCGGCCGCTGGTGACTCACGCGCGCTCGAGGATGCCGCGGTCGCGGATCACCTCGAGCGCAAGCGTCTTGTAGCCGACCTCGTCGAACAGCACGACGACCGCGTCGTCGTCGTAGCGCTGCACGACGCCCCCGCCCCACTGCGCGTGCGCCACGCGCGAGCCGACCGCGAACGGGACGTCCTCCGGCGGGGCGTCGGTGCGCCCCTCCTCGCAGTTGTCGCAGCGGCCGCACGGCGGCTCGAACGGCTCGCCGAAGTAGCTGAGGATGAACGCGCGGCGGCAGTCGTCGGTCTCCGCGTAGCCGCGCATCATGTCCACGCGCGAGCGGTCAAACACGCGCCGCTTCTCCTCGGTCTCGGCGGCGGCGCGCACGGCGTCGGCGGAGACGTCGCGCGGCACGATCTCGCCGTCCGGTAGCACGCGCACGGCGCCCGCCTCCTCGAGCCGCGCGAGCGCGGTCGTGAGCTTGGTCTCGGACAGGTCGAGCTGGTCGTGCAGGGCGGTCGGCGTGAGCGCGCCGCCGGCGTGGCGCACGGCGTCGAGCACCTGGGCGATCTCGTCGACCTCGACGTGCCCGCTGCCGGCGAAGAACCGCCGCAGCCCGAGGTCCTCGCTGCGGTAGAAGAGCACGGCCTCCGCCGGCTCGCCGTCGCGCCCCGCGCGCCCGATCTCCTGGTAGTACGCGTCGACCGAGTCGGAGACCTCGCTGTGGAACACCCAGCGGACGTCCGCCTTGTCGATCCCCATGCCGAACGCGGTGGTGGCGACCACGACCTCGAGGTCACCGTCCATGAAGCGCTCCTGCACGATGTCGCGCTCGCCGCCCTTCATGCCCGCGTGGTAGGCCGCTGCGGTCACGCCGCGGTCGCACAGCGCCGTGGCGAGCTCCTCCGAGTGCCGGCGCGTGGCGACGTAGACGATCCCCGGCTTGGGTGCCGCCTCGACCGCCTCCTGGAGCGCCCGCAGCTTGCGCTCCGCGCCCTGCTCGCCGTGGAAGCTCTCGACCGCGAGCCGGATGTTCGGGCGGTCGAAGCCGCGCACGAGCACCTTCGGATCGCGCAGCGCGAGCCGCTCTGCGATCTCGTCGCGCACCGGCGGCGCGGCGGTCGCGGTGAGGGCGAGGATCGTCGGCCGGCCGAGCGCCTCGGCGGCGGCGCCGAGGCGCAGGTAGTCGGGCCGGAAGTCGTGGCCCCACTCGGAGATGCTGTGCGCCTCGTCGACGACGAGCAGCGACGGCTTCGCGGCCGCCAGCTCGCCGAGCACCTCGGGGTTGGCGAGCTGCTCGGGCGCGAGCAGGAGGAACTCGAGCGCGTTCTCGGCCAGCTCGGCGAGCGCCCGCTCGCGCTCCGCCGCCGGCACGGTCGAGTTGAGCTGCGCGGCGCCGGCGAGGTCGTCGACCTGGTCGCGCTGGAGGGCGATCAGCGGCGACACGACGACGGTGGCGCCGTCGATCAGCAGGCCGGCGATCTGGTAGATCGCCGACTTGCCCGAGCCGGTCGACATCACGACGAGCGTGTCGCGGCCCGCCAGCACCGACTCGATCGCCTCGCGCTGGCCCGGCCGGAGCTCGCTGAAGCCGAAGACGTCGCGGGCGACGCGATCGATGCGGTCCGTCACGGACGGGCCCTGCCCGGCGCGACCGGCAACAAAACCAGGCGCGGCGTGCTCACCGTCGCGCGGTCGGGTGCGCGCGGCGTGCTCACCGTCGCGACCTCGGGTGCGCGCCCTGATTACTAGGCTGCCGCGCGATGACCGACTGGGCCGGGCGGCGGCTGCACTTCGTGGGGATCGGCGGGGCCGGCATGAGCGGCCTCGCGGTCGTGGCGCGCGCGCTCGGCGCGCAGGTGACGGGCTCCGACCGCGCGCCCGACTCTCCGTACCTGCGCGGCGCCGGCATCGAGATCGCGGTCGGCCACGACGCCGCCAACGTCCCGGAGGGCGCCGAGGTCGTCGTGTCGAGCGCGATCGCGCCAGACAACCCCGAGCGCATCGCGGCGGGCGGGCGCGAGCTGCACCGCGCCGATCTGCTCGGCGAGATCACGCGCCTGCGGCCGACGATCGCGGTGACGGGAACGCACGGGAAGACGACCACGTCGAGCATGGTCGTGCATGCGCTGCGGGGATGCGGGATGGACCCGTCGTACCTGGTCGGCGGCGAGGTGCGCTCGACCGGCTCGAACGCCGGCTGGGGGACGGGGGAGTGGCTCGTCGTCGAAGCCGACGAGTCGGACCGCTCGCTGCTCAAGCTGGCGCCGCGCATCGCCGTGCTCACGAACGCCGAGCTCGACCACCACGCGACCTACTCGTCGCAGCGCGACGTCGACGACACGTTCCGCGCGTTCCTGGCGCTCGCCGACGACGTCGTCCTGGGCGACGAGCCCGATCTCGCGCGATTTCGGGGCGTGGTGGCGCGGCCGGAGAACGTCGAGCTCGAGCCGGGCGGGACGCGCTTCGCGTTCGACGGCGTCCCGGTGGTGCTCGCGATCCCCGGCGCCCACAACGCGCGCAACGCCGCGACGGCGCTCGCCGCCTGCGCGCTCGCCGGCGCGCCGCTCGCCGACGCGGCCGCCGCGCTCGCCGACTTCACCGGCGCCGGGCGGCGCTTCGAGCGCGTCGGCACGACACCCGCGGGCGCGCTCGTCGTCGACGACTATGCGCATCACCCGACCGAGGTGCGCGCCACGATCGCCGCCGCGCGCACGCTCGCGCCCCGCCGCGTCGTCGCGGTCTTCCAGCCGCACCTGTTCTCGCGTACGCGTCACCAGTACCGCGAGTTCGGCGCCGCGCTCGCCGCCGCCGACGTCGTCGTCGTGCTCGACGTGTACCCGGCCCGCGAGCGTGCCGAAGACTTCCCGGGCGTGACCGGCCGGCTGGTCGCCGCCGCGGCGGCCGACAGCGCGAGCGGCCGCCGCGTCGCCTGGCTGCCGCAGTTCGACGCCGCCGAGCGGTTCCTGCGTGCCGAGCTGCGCGACGGGGACCTGCTGCTGACGCTGGGCGCCGGGAACGTCGACGCGCTCGGACGGCGGCTGCTGGCAGCTTGATCGCGGCCGCCAAGTTCCGCAGGGGTCGGGGCTCGGGCGTCGAAGCGGCCCCTGAAGTGTCCCGTCGCCTCGCCTTCCTGCGCGGTTTCGCCGCCGTCCTGGCGCTCGCCGTGCTCCTCGGCGGCGGCTGGCTGTGGCTGCGGGACTCCGGTCTCGCACGCGTCACCGTGGTCCACGTCACCGGCGCGACCACGAGCGAGCGCTCGCAGATCGCGTCGGCGCTCGACAACGCGGCGCGCGAGATGACCACGCTGCACGTCAAGCGCGACCTGCTCGACGACGCGGTCGCCAGCTACCCGTCCGTCGCCGGGCTGCGCGTGAGGACCGACTTCCCGCACAAGATGTCGATCGAGGTGCTCGAGCACCGGCCGGTCGCCGCGCTCGACATCGACGGGCGGCGGGTGCCGGTCTCGGGCGGGGGCATCGTGCTCACCGGCGTGCGCGCCGACTCGGACCTGCCGTCGATCCGCCGCACGATCTCGCCGACCGCGGGCCGGGTGACCGACCACCGGACGCGGGACGCGCTCGCCGTCGCGGCAGCGGCGCCCGAACTGCTGCTCCGGCGCAGCGACCGCCTCTGGTGGGGGCCGCGCGGCCTCACCCTCGACCTGCGCAACGGCCCGCCGCTCATCTTCGGGACGTCGGAGGACGTCGTCGCCAAGTGGGCGGCCGCCGCTCGCGTGCTGGCCGAGCCCAGCGCCGCCGGCGCCACATACATGGACCTCCGGATCGCCGGTCGCGTGGCCGCCGGAGGCCTCGCTCCTGTGCCCCAGGACACCTCGGATCCAGATGCTCAACCTTAGGGTGAGAATCGGCCAACCCTCGACCACTAGTCGAGACTAGGCGTTATGCAATGCAGCTTGCCGAACATTGACTTCGGAGATAAAGCCGCCGTAACGTGCCACAATCCGCGCCCCTGACCGAGTGCCTCGAAACACTCGACTATAAGTAGAGGTCCGGACGGAACACTCATGGAAGCTGGCAGCTATCTCGCAGTGATCAAGGTCGTCGGTGTCGGCGGCGGGGGAACCAATGCCGTGAACCGGATGATCGATGCCGGGCTCTCGGGCGTCGAGTTCATCGCCTGCAACACCGACAACCAGGCGCTCCAGATGACGGACGCCGACATCAAGCTGAACATCGGCCACCAGCTCACCAAGGGCCTCGGCGCCGGCGCCAACCCGCAGATCGGGCAGGGCGCGGCGGCGGAGTCGCGCGACGACATCAAGGAGGCGCTCAAGGGCGCGGACATGGTGTTCGTCACCGCGGGTGAGGGCGGCGGCACGGGCACCGGCGCCGCGCCGGTGATCGCGGAGATCGCCAAGAACGAGATCGGCGCGCTCACCGTCGGCGTGGTCACGCGCCCGTTCGAGTTCGAGGGGTCCCAGCGCGCGCGTCAGGCGCAGGAGGGCATCGACCGCCTGCGCGAGATGGTCGACACGCTGATCGTGATCCCGAACGAGCGGCTGCTGTCGATCGTCGAGCGCCGCACGAGCATCCTCGACGCGTTCCGCGAGGCCGACAACGTCCTGCGCCAGGGCGTCCAGGGCATCACCGACCTGATCACGATCCCGGGCCTGATCAACCTCGACTTCGCCGACGTGCGCACGATCATGCAGGACGCCGGCTCGGCGCTCATGGGCATCGGCCAGTCCACCGGCGAGTCGCGCGCCGCCGAGGCGGCGAAGGCCGCCGTGTCGTCGCCGCTGCTGGAGGAGTCGGTCGAGGGCGCCAGCGGCATCCTGCTGAACATCACCGGCGGCAAGGACCTCGGGTTGTTCGAGGTCAACGAGGCCGCGGAGATCATCCACTCGGCCGCCGACGCGAACGCCAACATCATCTTCGGCGCCGTGATCGACGACGGGCTGAGCGACGAGATCCGCGTCACGGTCATCGCCACCGGCTTCGACCGCGGCGGGATCCGCGCCGCGCGCGAGCAGCGGGCCGCAGGGCCGCGCGACCGCGGGCCGCGGATCGACGAGCGCCAGCGCTCCTCGCTCGAGATCCGCGACGACGATCTCGACATCCCGCCGTTCCTGCGCTGAGCGCCGCGCCGCCGGGGCCGCGCGGCGCGGCTCGTTCCGCTAAGACCCCGGTAAATCCACCGGATTCGCGCTCACGCCCAGGCGCTTCGAGGCCGATACATGCCCGGTGATCGCTGCTCCGCGTCCACTTCGCTTCCTGCTGGCTGCATGCACGGCCTGGCTGGTCGCGTACGAGCTGCACGTGCTGCTCGCGCCGGAGCTCAACCCCGGCGGCGTGTTCTCGCGCGGGGCGCACGACGTCGTGCTCGTCGCGGCGGCGCTGGTGTGCCTGGCGCGGGTCGCGTCGGTGCGCGGCGCCGAGCGCCTCGCGTGGG
>DASSUW010000148.1:0-5331 GCA_035706585.1 Solirubrobacteraceae bacterium
TCCTGGGCGGCGAGCGCCTCGAGCCGTGGTGCGTGCGGCACGGGGTGGACGAGGCGCTCGTCGGCGGCTTCTTCGTGCGCGCGGACGGGACGCCGCTCGGCGAGGTTCGCACCCACGGCATCGCGCGCGAGCACGTGCCATTCGACGCGCCCTGGCACGAACTGCGCGCCTGCGTGCACGTCGAGGGCGGCGTCGCCCGCGTCGCGCGGCGCGATCGCATCGGCGCCGACCCACGCGGCGATCTGCTGCAGGCCGGGCCGCTGCTCGTCGCCGAGGGCGCGATCGCCTACGACCCGGAGGCCGACGAGGAGGGCTTCCGCGCCGCCGCCCACCAGTTCGACCCGGATCCGACCGAGGGCCGACACCCGCGCGCCGCGCTCGGCCTCGCCGACGGGCGGATCCTCGCGGTCGCGTGCGACGGGCGCTCGCGGCACGACGCCGGCCTCACGCTCGTCGAGCTGGCGCGGCTGATGGTCGCACTCGGCTGCCGGCACGCGCTCAACCTCGACGGCGGCGGCTCGACCGCGCTGATCTCGGGCGGGCGGCTGCAGAACCTGCCGCGGAGCGCCTTCGAGGTCCCCGAGCCGGGAGGCCGGCCGCTCGCGACGGCGCTCGAGTTCCGCCCGGTCCACGACGGCCGTTGTCGAGTTACGGGCGCATAGCGCCCGAAAGTCGACAACCGATGGCGTCAGCCGGGAGGCCGGCCGGCCCGCTGGTTTGGACTCTTGCCCGGGCCGGTATGTTCACGACCTGGCCACGATTCGTTCACACGGGCGGGCCGTCATGGGCCTGGCGTTCTTCCCGCGCGGCGGCTCCGCGCACGTCGCACGCAACCTCGCGGCGGCGCTCGGCGGCACCGGCTGGGACGTCACGATCCTGTCCGGCTCGGTCACGCGCCCCGGGGAGCCCGGTGATGCGCGCGCGTTCTACGCCGGGCTCGACGTGCGCCCGCAGGACTTCACGCGCGCGCTCGAGGCGGCCGACCCGATGCGTGCGGACCCGCCCATGCATCCGTCGTTCGAGGACCGCCCAGGCGCGCCGGACCGCGTGTTCGCCTCGCTCGACGACGAGGAGTTCGAGCGCCAGGTCGCGGCGTGGTGCCGGGCGCTGCAATCGGTCGGCGCGGCTAACGCCGACGTGCTGCACCTGCACCACCTGACGCCGCTCAACGAGGCGGCGGCGCGGGTCGCGCCCGGCGTGCCGGTCGTCGGGCACCTGCACGGCACCGAGCTGCTGATGCTCGAGGCGATCGAGCACGACCCCGGCCGCTGGCCGCACGCGGCCGCGTGGGCCGGCCGCCTGCGCCAGTGGGCCGCGGCCTGCGAGCGGCTGATCCTGCTGTCGGATACGCAGGAGTCGCGCGCCGAGGATCTGCTGGGGATCGACGCGCGGCGCTGCGTGCTCGTCCCGAACGGCTTCGACCCCGAAGTCTTCCAGCCCCGGCACGTGGACCACCGCGCGCTGTGGCGGCGGCATCTGGTCGAGGAGCCGCGCGGGTGGGCGCCGGGCGCCGGGGCGGGCTCGGTCGGCTACGCCGAGGCCGACCTCGACGCGTTCGAGGACGCCGAGGGAGAGACGCCGGTGCTGCTCTACGTCGGGCGCTTCACCGAGGTCAAGCGCGTGCCGCTGCTGATCGAGGCCTACGCGCGCGGGCGCCCCGGCTTCGCCCGCTGCGCGCCGCTCGTGATCGTCGGCGGGTTCCCGGGCGAGTGGGAGGGCGAGCACCCGCTCGAGGCCGTCCGCCGCACCGGGGTCGACGACGTGTTCCTGGCCGGCTGGCACGAGCACGCGGACCTGCCCGACTTCCTGGCGGCGTCCGACGTCGTGGTCCTGCCCTCGGTACGCGAGCAGTTCGGCCAGGTACTCGTCGAGGGCATGGCGTGCGGGCTGCCGGCGATCGCGGTCGACGCCTGGGGGCCGGGCGACGTCATCACCCACGGCGAGACCGGCTGGCTCGTGGAGCCCGACGACGTCGTCTCGCTCGCCAACGCGCTCGTGCACGCCGTCAACTGCCCGGACGAGCGCCATCGGCGTGGTCGGCGGGCCGCCGAGGAGGCGCGCGAGCGGTACTCGTGGCCCGCGCTGGCCGAGGAGATCGCGGGCGTGTACCGGGCGGCGATCAGGGACGGCAGCGGCCTGCTCGGCGCCGGCGCCTAGCTCGCGTCCTGCGGCAAACGCGTACCGGCTTCGAACCCGACTGACTGCAACGATTTGGCGCGAAGGCGCAACGATGTTGCGTTCAACGGCGGTTGCGACCCGGTGATCGCTGCAAATGACGCACGAACTCGACACACGGGCCAGGACAGGCGCCTGGCCCACTGCTACCTTTCCGCCCTCCCGTCCAGACGTACGCCGCCGCCTTCCTCGGGAGCAATGGGAATGTCTCGCATGCCACGGCCGACCGGCCAGGTCGGTCTCTACGACCCGCAGTACGAACATGACGCCTGTGGCGTCGCGTTCGTCGCGCGCCTGAACGGCGAGCCGTCGCACGAGACCGTCCGGCGAGCGATCGTCGCGCTGGAGAACCTCGAGCACCGCGGCGCGGCCGGCGCCGACCCGAACACCGGCGACGGCGCTGGCATCCTGCTCCAGCTGCCCGACGAGTTCATGCGCGGCGTCATCGGCGAGGCGTTGCCGGCGGCGGGGGCCTACGGCGTCTGCGTGTGCTTCCTGCCCCGCGACGAGGAGCGCCGCGCCGAGCTGGAGGCGCTGCTCGAGAAGGCGGTGGCCGACGAGGGGCAGCGCGTCGTCGGCTGGCGCGACATCCCGGTCGACAAGGACTACGTCGGCATCACGGCCAACTTCTACGCGCCCTACATCAAGCACCTCGTCGTGGCGGCCGAAGGCGAGCTGGCGGCCGACCAGGACGCGTTCGAGCGCAAGCTGTACGTGATCCGCCGCGTCGCCGAGCTGGCGGCCGGGCCGGAGCTGGTCATCCCCTCGTTCAGCTCCCGCACGGTCGTCTACAAGGGCATGCTCACCGCGCCGCAGCTGCTCGGCTACTACCCGGACCTGCAGGACACGCGGACCAAGTCGGCGCTCGCGCTCGTGCACTCGCGGTTCTCGACGAACACGTTCCCGAGCTGGGAGCTCGCGCACCCGTACCGCATGATCGCCCACAACGGCGAGATCAACACGCTGCGCGGCAACGTGAACTGGATGCGGGCGCGCGAGTCGCAGCTCGCGTCCGAGCTGTTCGGGGACGACCTGCCGAAGGTCCTGCCGATCGTCCGCCCCGGCGGTTCGGACTCGGCGACGTTCGACAACGTGCTCGAGCTGCTCACGCTCGCCGGGCGCAGCGTCCCCCACGCGGTGATGATGATGATCCCGGAGGCCCACGAGGGCCGGGACGACATGCCCGCCGACCTCAAGGGCTTCTACGCGTTCCACTCGTGCCTGATGGAGCCGTGGGACGGCCCGGCGGCGGTGGCGTTCACCGACGGCCGCGTGATCGGCGCGACGCTCGACCGCAACGGCCTGCGGCCCGGCCGCTGGCTGGAGACCAAGGACGGCTGGGTCGTGCTCGGCTCCGAGACCGGCGTCATCGACGAGCCGGCCGGCAACGTCCTGCGCAAGGGCCGCCTGCAGCCCGGCAACATCTTCCTCGTCGACCTCGCGCGCGGCCGGATCGTCGAGGACGGCGAGGTCAAGCGCGAGATCGCCTCGCGCCAGCCGTACGGCGAGTGGTTCCGGCGCGGCATGCTGCACCTCGCGGACCTGCCCGAGCGCGAGCCGCGCGCGCTGACCGAGCCGCTGCGCAACGCGCAGTTCGCGTTCGGCTACACGCAGGAGGACATGAAGGTCCTGCTCGCGCCGACGGCGGCGCGCGGGGAGGAGCCGATCGGGTCGATGGGCAACGACCTCGCGCTGCCGGTGCTCAGCGACAGCCATCCGGCGCTGTTCTCCTACTTCAAGCAGCTGTTCGCGCAGGTGACCAACCCGCCGATCGACCCGATCCGCGAGGCGATCGTCATGAGCGTGGCGACCGGCGTCGGGTCGGAGCGCAACCTGCTCGACGAGACGCCGACGCACGCCGCCCAGCTGGCGATGGACACGCCGATCCTGCGCAACCACGAGCTCGAGACGCTGCGGCAGGTCGACTCGGAGGTCTTCCGCGCCTACACGATCGACATCACGTGGCCGGTGGCCGAGGGACCGGACGGTATGCAGGCGGCGCTCGACCGTATCTGCGCCGAGGCCGACGAGGTGCTGGCCGACGGCATCAACGTCCTGATCCTGTC
This sequence comes from Solirubrobacteraceae bacterium, assembly GCA_035706585.1. Classification (GTDB taxonomy): domain Bacteria; phylum Actinomycetota; class Thermoleophilia; order Solirubrobacterales; family Solirubrobacteraceae; genus DASSUW01. The sequence continues at coordinate 4,242 of DASSUW010000148.1, forward strand.
CGACCGCGCGGCCGGTCCCGAGCGCGCGCCGATGCCGTCGCTGCTGGCCGTCGGCGGCGTCCACCATCATCTCGTGCGCGAGGGCACGCGGCTGCAGACCGGGCTCGTGCTCGAGTCCGGCGAGCCGCGCGAGGTCCACCACTTCGCCACGCTGATCGGCTACGGCGCGTCGGCGATCAACCCGTACCTGATGTTCGAGTCGCTCGGCGAGCTCGTGCGCGACGGCAAGGTGCACGGCGTCGACGACGTCGAGACGGCGGAGAAGAACGTCGTCAAGGGCATCGCGAAGGGCCTGCTCAAGACCATTTCCAAGATGGGGATCTCGACGATCCAGTCCTACAACGGGGCGCAGATCTTCGAGGCCGTGGGCCTGGCGCCGGAGCTGATCGAGCGCTGCTTCACCGGCACCGCGTCACGGATCGCCGGCATCGGATTCGACGTGCTGGCGCGCGAGACGCTCGACAAGCACGCGAAGGCGTACCCGCAGACCCATCAGGACATCCTGCCGGTCGGCGGCATCTACGCCTGGCGGCGCGACGGCGAGCACCACATGTGGAACCCGGAGACGATCGCGCTGCTCCAGCACGCCGTCCGCCACGGCGGCGGGGAGACCTACGAGGAGTACGCCCGGCTCGTCAACGACGACGCCGCCCGGCGGGCGACGCTGCGCGGCCTGCTGCAGTTCAACGAGCTGCCCGAGGACCAGTGGCTGCCGCTCGAGGAGGTCGAGCCGGCCAAGGACATCGTCAAGCGCTTCTCGACCGGCGCGATGTCGCTGGGTTCGCTGTCACGCGAGGCGCACGAGACGCTGGCGATCGCGATGAACCGCCTCGGCGGGCGGTCGAACACCGGCGAGGGCGGGGAGGACCCGGTCCGCTACACGCCCGACGACAACGGCGACTCGCGGCGGTCGGCGATCAAGCAGGTCGCGTCCGGCCGCTTCGGCGTGAACATCCACTACCTCGTCAACGCCGACGAGCTGCAGATCAAGATGGCCCAGGGCGCCAAGCCCGGCGAGGGCGGCCAGCTGCCGGGCCACAAGGTCGACCGCTACATCGGCTCGATCCGCTTCACGACGCCGGGCGTCGGG
>DASSUW010000149.1:0-8243 GCA_035706585.1 Solirubrobacteraceae bacterium
ACGACGGCCTCCACGCGCGCGATCAGCTCCTCCGGATGGCACGGCTTGGTGACCCAGTCGTCGGCGCCGAGCCGCAGCCCCCGCACGCGCTGCGCGACGGACGACTGGCCCGTGCACACGACCACGCCGAGCTGCGGAAGCCGGGCGCAGAGCTTCTCGAGGTACGTCCAGGCCTGCGGGCCGAGCACCGCCAGGTCGAGCACCACGGCGTTGAGCCGCATGGCGACCATGGCGTCGAGCGGCACCGGCGAGGCGAGCACCCGATGCTGCCACCCCGCGGTCTCCAGCCGCTTCGTGAGGACCTGCAGGAACCCGCTGTCGGAATCCACCACGGCGAGGCGGATCGCGGCTTGCCCAGTCGTCGTCATCACGCCACCAGCATACGCCGACCCGTCGACGCCGAGCCATCGCGGCCCAGCCGCGGTAACACGATGGTCACAAGTCGTTGACGCGTCAACCGACGATCCCGCATCGTGGGTACTTCCGGATTCGCGGCCGAGCCGCGGGCGGCGCGCCGAGGGCGGCGGGCAGCGGGCCGAGAGCCGGGGACGGCGGGCCGAGAGCCACGCGCGGCGGGCCGCGCCCGGCCCGTCAGACGTGCGAGGCGTCGGAGAACTCGCGGAACAGGCCGGTCACGACGAACGCGACCTGCTCGCCGATGTCGACCGCGTTGTCGCCGATCCGCTCCAGCGCGCGGGCGACCAGCATCATCGTCATCGCCCACTCGCGGCGATCCTCGTCGGTGCCGATCTCGACCGCGCGCCGGAAGACCTCGCGGTTGAGCGTGTTGATCTCCTCGTCCTGCCGCACGAGGTCGTATGCGAGCGACACGTCACGCAGCGTGAACGCCTGCTTGGCCTGGGCGACCTCCGAGCGCGCCAGCTGCCCCATCTTGAAGATCCGCTCCAGGAGAGCGGGATCGGACGGGGGCTCGTGGCCGACGAGCGGCATGACCTTCGCGATGTTCACGCACTGATCGCCCATCCGCTCGGCGTGCTTGATCACGTGCAGCAGCGCCGCGACGACGCGCAGATCGCCGGCGACCGGCGCCTGCAGCGCGAGCAGCGACAGGATCCCCTGGTGCACCTCGAGGAACCGGCCGTCGATGCGGTCGTCGTCGTTGACGACGATCGAGGCGAGCTCGACGTCCTGGTGCTCGAGCGCCTCGAGCGTGCGATCGAGCGCGACGATCACCAGGTCGAGCGCGCCGAGCGCCTGTGTCTCGAGCTGCTTGAGCTCCTCGTGGAAGTGGATGCGCATCGGCTCTGCCAAAGGTCCGTCACCTCGCGTGGTCGGGATCAGCCGAAGCGGCCGCTGACATAGTCCTCGGTCTCCTTCTCGCTGGGGTTCGAGAAGATCTTCTCGGTTGTGTCGACCTCGACGAGGTGACCCGGCTTCCCGCTGCCCTCGATGTTGAAGAAGCCGGTGATGTCGCTGGCGCGCGCCGCCTGCTGCATGTTGTGGGTGACGATGACGATCGTGTACTTCGTCTTGAGCTCGGCGACCAGGTCCTCGATGGCGAGCGTCGCGATCGGGTCGAGCGCCGACGCGGGCTCGTCCATCAACAGGACCTCGGGCTCCACGGCGGTCGCACGCGCGATGCACAGCCGCTGCTGCTGGCCGCCCGAGAGCCCCATGCCCGGCTTGTCGAGCCGGTCCTTGACCTCTTCCCACAGGTGCGCGCCGCGCAGCGACCGCTCGACGATGTCGTCGAGCGCGTCCCTGGCGATCTTGCGGTTGTTGAGCTTCAGTCCCGCCGCGACGTTGTCGTAGATCGACATCGTCGGGAACGGGTTCGGCTGCTGGAAGACCATGCCCACCTGCCGCCGGACGGCGACCGGGTCGACGCCGTCGCCGTAGATGTCCTGGCCCTCGAGGACGACCTCGCCCTCGACGCGCGCCCCCGGCACCAGCTCGTGCATGCGGTTCAGCGACCGCAGGAACGTCGACTTGCCGCAGCCGGACGAGCCGATCAGGGCGGTCACCTTGTTCGGCTCGATCGTCATGTTGACGTCCTCGACGGCCAAGAACGTCCCGTAGTACAGGTTCAGGCCCGTGATGTCGACGGTCTTCGCGGCGGTCTCGACCACCATCTGCTTGTTCCTTTCCGTTGCGAGGGCCATCAGCGGACCTCCGTCCCGAACCGCCGGTACAGGAGGCGGGCGAGCAGGTTGAGCACCATCACGATGATGATCAGCGTCAGCGCGGCCGACCACGCGCGCTCGAACGCCGGCTCCGGAGGCACCCCGGGCGACTTGTACTGGCTGAACGCGTAGACGGCCAGGTTCATCATGCGCCCGTCGAAGGGGTTGAAGTTCATCGACGTGACGACGCCCGTCGTGATCAGCAGCGGCGCGGTCTCGCCGATGATGCGGGCGATCGCGAGCATCACGCCGGTGAGGATCCCGGCGAGCGACGTCGGCAGGACGACCTTGACGATCGTGCGCCACTTCGGGACGCCGAGCGCGTACGCCGCCTCGCGCAGGTGGTTCGGCACGATCCGGAGCATCTCCTCGGTCGACCGCACGACGATCGGGATCATCAGCACCGACAGCGCGACCGCGCCGATGATGCCGAGCCGGACCCCCGGCCCGAAGAAGATCGCGAACACGGCGTAGGCGAACAGGCCGGCGACGATCGACGGGATCCCGGTCATGACGTCGACGAAGAACGTCACCGCGCGCGCCAGGCGCCGGCCGGTGCCGTACTCCTGCAGGTAGATCGCGGTCATCACGCCGATCGGCACGGAGATGACGGTGGCGCAGGCGGTGATGATCAGCGTGCCGACGATCGCGTGGTAGGCGCCGCCGCCCTCGCCGATCACGCCCCGCATCGAGATCGTGAAGAAATCGGCGTCGAACCGCGCCGCGCCCTTCTGGATCACCGTGTAGAGCAGCGAGATGAGCGGGGCGACCGCGACCGCGAAGGCCGCGGTGACGAGGAACGTCACGCCGCGGTCGGTCGCCTTGCGGCGCCCTTCGACGGCACGCGACCAGATGTACGTGACGACACCGCTGACGATGACCGCGAGCACGAGCATCGCGGCGATGCCGATGCCGAGCACGGTGAGGATCGCGGCGACGGCGACAAGCACCGCCCACGGGGCCCAGACCGGCAGCGATCCGCCGGCGATCGGCAGCGCGGCCGCGGCGGCAGCGGCGGACGGCTGCGACCCGACGGGACGGCTCGGGGCATCGCCCCGCGCCGGCTGGAAGAGCCGCTTCTTGCGCGGCTCGGTCTCCTCCTGCCGCTGCTCTTCCCGTTCGCGCCGAGGCATGTGCGTGCTCATCAGATCCGCACCTCGCGGTTGATCACCGCGCGTGCGGCCATGTTGATCACCAGCGTCACGGCGAACAGCACGAGGCCGGCGGCGATCAGCGCGTTGACGTCGACGCCCGAGGACTCCGGGAAGTCGAGCGCGATGTGCGCGGCGATCGTCGACGGGTTCGCCGAGCTGATCAGGTTGAGCGTGACGTCACCGGAGACGGACAGCACGATCGCGACGGCCATCGTCTCGCCCAGGGCGCGGCCGAGGCCGAGCATCGACGCGCTGATCATCGCGGACTTGCCGAACGGCAGGACCGTCATGCGGATCATCTCCCAGCGCGTCGCGCCCAGGGCCAGCGCCGCCTCCTGCAGGCGCCGCGGCGTCTGGACGAACACCGCGCGCGTGACGGCGGTGATGATCGGCAGGATCATCACCGCGAGCACGCAGCCGGCGAGCAGCATGGTCCTGCCCGTCGCGGTCGCGGGTCCCGCGAAGAACGGGAGGAAGCCGAGGTGATCGGCGAGCCATTCCTGGATCGAGACGGACGCCGGGCCGAGCACCGCGATGCCCCACAGCCCGTAGATGACGCTCGGAATGGCGGCGAGCAGGTCGACGACGTAGCCGATCGGCTGCGCCAGGCGGCGCGGCGCGAAGTGGCTGATGAAGAGCGCGACCGCGATCGCGAGCGGGACCGCGATCAGGCACGCGATCGCCGCGGCCATCAGCGTGCCGAACGCGAGCGGCGCGATGTAGGCGATCAGGCCGTCGCCGCCGGCGATGTCCTTCGGGTCGGCGGTCACCGCCGGCCAGGCCTCGATCAGCAGGAAGCCGGCGACGCCGGCGAGCACGATCAGGATCAGCGTCGCGGCACTCGTCGCCGTGCCGGCGAAGATCCTGTCCCCGACGCGCCGGACCGGTGAGCGGGTGGCGATGGCGTCGAGGCTGTCGAATTCGGCGGCGCTCACGAGATCGTCTTTCGATAGTGGACGGGGAAGAGCGATCCGGGAAGCGCCTCGGCGCTCCCCGGATCGCGCGCAATCAGGTCCCGGAGCCGATCGCGTCGACGGCGGGCTGGATCTTCTGGCGGAGCGCGTCGCTGATCGGCGCCGACCCGGCGTTCTGCGCGGCTGCGTCCTGGCCCTCCGGGCTGATCACGTAGCTGAGCAGGGCCTTGACGAGCGCGGCCTTGTCGGCCGAGTCGTACTTCGTGCAGGCCATCTGGTACGAGGTCAGCGTGATCGGATACGTGCCCTCGACGGTGCGGTTCATCTGGTAGGTGAACACGTGCTGGCCCGGGTCCTCGGTCTCCTGCGACTTGTCGAGGACCGCGGCGGCGGCGGCGGCGCTCGGCTCGACGAACTCGCTGCCGACCTTGATCTTCGCGATCCCGAGGTCGCCGGCCTGGCTCTCGTCGGCGTAGCCGATCGTGCCGTTGCCGGCCTTGACCGCGTCGATCACGCCCGAGGTGCCCTCGGCGGCCTCGCCGCCCTTGACCGGCCAGTTCCCGTCCGGCTCGAACGTCCAGACGTCCGGCGCCGCCTGCGCCAGGTAGTCGGTGAAGTTCTCGGTCGTGCCGGACTCGTCGGACCGGTTCACCGGCGAGATGCGCTGGTCCGGCAGCTTGGCGTCAGGGTTGTCAGCGGCGATCGCCGGGTCGTTCCAGTTCGTGATCTCCTGCTTGAAGATCTTCGCCGCGGTCTCCGGGGACAGCTGCAGGCTGTCGACGCCGTCGAGGTTGTAGACGATCGCGATCGGCGAGATGTAGACCGGGATCTCGATCAGGTTGTCGGCCCCGCCGCAGCGCTCCTGCGCCCCGGTGAGCTCGTCGTCGGCGAGCGGCGAGTCGCTGCCGCCGAAATCGGTGCCGCCGGCGACGAACTGCTCGCGGCCGCCGCCCGAGCCGACCGGGTCATACGACGCGGTCATGTCCGGATTCGCGTCCTGGACGCCGGCGATCCACGCCTGCATCGCCGCGTCCTGCGCGCTCGAGCCGGCGCCGGCGATGCTGCCGGACAGGTCCTGCGAACCTCCGTTCGAGCTGTCCGAGGCCGCGGCGCCGCCGCCCTCCCCGGTCTCGTCACCGCACGCGGCGACGACGAGCGCCAGCGACGCCACCATGGCGAGCACCAGCAGTAGACGCTTGATAGTCATCGACCTTCCTTCTCCATTGAGGTGTCGGCGCCGAGGCTCGCAGCGAGGGCACGCATGCCCTGTTACCGAGCCGTAGCCGAGTTGTGAAAACGCTGTGAAGGCTCCGGCTGGAACCGGTAGCCGAACCCGAAATGGGTGTGGATGAACCGCCACTCCGGGAGCGCGTGCGCGAGCTTGGACCGCAGCTTGTGGACGTACACGTCCACCGAGCGGTCCGACGCACGCATCGGGGCTCGCCAGACCGTCTGGTACAGCTCCTCGCGCGGCACGATGCGCCCCTCCCGGCGCCCGAGCGCCGCCAGCAGCTCGAGCTCGCGCACCGACAGCGTCAGCGCCCGCCCGCCCGCGAGCGCCAGGAACTCCGAAGGCCGGATCTCGAGCTCACCGGCCCTGATGACCTCGCCGACCTGTGTCGTGGACAACATCCCGGCGCACGATCGAGCAGCCGGCACCGGCGCCGGTTACCGGCGGGTGAAACGGTCGTGAAAGGCTTGTGAACGCCCTGCTGTCCGCGCCCGCGCGGGGTTACGGTGCGCTCATGTGGACGGTCAAGGTGAAGGAGGACGCGGAGCTGCTCGAGCTGTTCGAGGACTCGGGCCGCAACGTGCAGCACGCGTCGGCGCTGCTGCGCGACCTGTTCGCCGACTACCCGGAGCAGCCCGAGATCGCCGCCGCCGTGCGCGACTGCGAGCACGAGGGCGACCGGATCGCGCACGAGATCCTGAGCCGGCTCGCCGAGCACGGCACCGCGCTCGACGCCGCCGACGTCCACGCACTCACCGGCGCGCTCGACGACATCGTCGACCACGCCGAGGAGGCGGCCGACCAGCTCGGGCTCTACGGCATCGAGGCACCGATGGAGCCGGCGCAGCAGATGACCGATGTGCTCGTCGTTGCGGCCGACCGCGTCGCCGACAGCCTGCGCGCGCTGCGCGGCGGCGAGGACGTCTCGGCCTCCCTGGTGGAGATCCACCGGCTCGAGGACGAGGCCGACCGGATCGTCCGCGCCGCGGTCGCGTCGCTGTTCGTCAACGGGATCGACCCGATGATCGTGATCCGCTGGAAGGACATCTTCGAGACGCTCGAGTCAGCGGTCGATGCGTGCGAGACGGTCGCGAACGTGCTCGAGGGCATCACGCTCAAACGCGGCAACGGCCGCGGTCATTGACGGACGCGGACGGCGGCGCGGTGTCCGCGCGCCGCGTCGAGGCTGTAGGCGTAGACGCCGACCCAGCGGATCCTGGCCGGTCGCTCGGACCGCAGGCGGGCGCGGAAGCGGGTGCGCCCGCGCCCGCGCCTGACCGCGAAGGTGGGCGGCTGCGTGAACGTGTCGGGCACGAGCCCGCGCTCGCGCTGGCCGATGACCACGAGCACCGCCCGCCGCGCGGGGAACTCGGTCCGCCAGCGCACGACGATCGTGCCGCCGCGGCGGGCCGCGCGCAGGTTGAGGATCCGCGGCACCGGCAGCGGCGCGCGGCGGAGGATCACCACGGTTCGCGTCTCGGTGACGATCTCGCGGCCGTTCGGCGCCGTCGCGCGCACGCGGACGCGCCAGCGCCTGCGGGCCGCCCTTCGCGGTGCGTCGTCGAGATGGAGCAGCTTGACGGAGATCGTGCGCGCGACCGCGAGGCTACGGGCCTGTGCGCCGTCCTCCCCCACCTGCGAGAGCGTCACGCGCAGGTCGCAGGGGCGGTCGCAACCGACGCGCGCGCGCAGCGGCTGTGAGTCGTACAGGCGCTGGCGGCGCGGCGCGGTGACCGTGATGCGCGGCGGCGCGGGCTCGGGAAGGACCGGCGCGGATTCGGCGGCGACGTGCAGCCGCCCCTGGCCGACCGGCGAGCCGAGCGACGTCGCGTTGTCGGTCCACGCGACGGCGGCGCGCCCGTCGGTCAGGAACAGCGGGGCGAGGCCGTTCGCAGCGCGCAGCGGCCCGCCGAGGAGGGTGGGCTCGGCGAAGCCGGCGGCCAGCGTGCCCGGCGCGAAGCTCGCGCGCGCCACGCCGTGCCGCACGGACACCCAGCCGAGCAGCGCGCGGCCGTCGGCGGCGAGCGCGGCGCGCAGCGCCCCGTTGCCGTCATCACTCGGCGGTCCGCCCGCGTCCGCGTACAAGACGCCGACGCCGAAGCTGCTGTCACTGGTGTCGGGGACGATCGTCTGCGGGGCGGCGAACGCGCCCGCGGCGGCCCGGGTCGTCGCGATCACGCCCGCGTCGGCCTCGGACGTGCTCGTGCGCCACGCGACGAGCGCGCCGCCGCCGTCGCGGATCGCCACGGCCGGCATGGCGGCCGCCGGGTCCGGCTCGGCGCGGAACGTCTCGGTGAACTGCTGGGCGCCCGGCGCCCGCTCGAGCACGCGGACGCCGTCGGACTCGTCGTAGGCGAGCAGTGACCAGCCGTCCGGTGCCACCGCGAGCGCGACCCGCGTCACCGCCTGCGCCGCGGGCGCGAGCGCCTGGTGCGTGAACCGGCCGCCGGCCGGTGCGTGCGCCGTCCCGACCGTCGCGGCGTCCGGGAAGCGCGCGGGGACGGCCCGCGGCAGCGCCCAGGCGATCGTCGCGACGCCGCCGGCGGACATCGCCGCCGCGATGCGAGCGCTGCTGCCGAACGCGTCGAAGTCGCCGCTCCGGCGCCACGGCGTGAGCGGCTCGATTGCGCCGAACGCGCCTCCCTGCCGCCGCCGCGCCACCGCCACGCGGTTGCGGTTGCGCCGCGACTGCACCCAGGCGACGACCGCGTCGCCGGCGGGCGAGACGGCGACCGCGGGGCTCACGAAGCCGGCACGGCCGAGCACGACCGGGGGGCCGGGCCCAGCGACCCGGAGCTCG
>DASSUW010000150.1:0-4549 GCA_035706585.1 Solirubrobacteraceae bacterium
TCGACGATCGGCGTGCGCGAAGGCGACGTGGCCGCGCGCATCACGATTCGCCGCAGCGGCGACCTGTCGGGCGCCGCGGAAGTCAGCTGGTGGACGGAGGACGGCAGCGCCGTCGCCGACGCGGACTACGCCGACCTCGGCGCGCGCATCGAGCGCTTCGCGCCGGGCGAGGCGAGCCGCACCGTCTTCGTGCCGCTCACGAACGACGGCGTCAGCGAGGACGTCAAGAGCTTCAGCGTGCTGCTCGGGCGCGGCAGCGGCGAGGTCGTCGCGCGCGCCCGGGTCGACATCGTCGACGACGACTAGCCGCGCGGCGGCTCCGCGGACGCCGACTTCTTCGCCGGCATCGCCGCGATCTTCACCGGCTGCCCCGGCCGCAGCCGTTCGCCGCCGCGGACGATGACGCGGTCGCCCGCGGCGAGGCTCCCGGTCACCTCCACCCGCTCGCGGTCGCCGTTGCCGACGCGCACGGCGATGCGCTCCGCGACGTCGCCCTTGTCGCCGCGCCTGACGCGGAACACGTGCGCGCCGTCGGCGCGGACGATCACGGCGTCGCGCGGCACCATGAGCCCCGCGGTCTGGCGCGAGGCGGGGAGGTCGACGCGCACGGCCGAGCCGATCGGCCAGCCGCCGCCCGTCATCGCGATGCGCACCTCGATCATGCGCGAGCGCTCGTCGCCGACCGGCACGATTGCGCGGATCCTGCTCTGTTGGTCCCGCGACAGGCCGTGCACCGTCACGGCCTGGCCCACGGCGAGGTGACCCGCCTCGGCGACCGGCGCGCGGGCGACGATCTCGACGTTCCCGGTGTCCGTGAGCCGGAGGACCTCGGTGCCCGCGGCGACGTACTCGCCGAGCTGGCGGATCCGCTCCGCCACGTGGCCCGGGAAGGGCGCCCGGATCGTCGCGCGGTCGATCTGGTGCTGCGTGCTGTCGCGCGTCGCGCGGGCCTGCTCGAGCTCGTGGCGGGCCATCGCGAGGCGGGCGGCGGCCTCGTCGATCTGGCTCTTGGACGCGATGCCGTCCGGCAGCGCCTGCAGCCGCTCGAGCTGCGTCCGGAGCAGCTCTGCGTTCGCGCCGAGCCGCGAGATCTGCGCCTCGTTCTCCTTGAGCTGCAGCTGCAGCGCCCGCGTGTCCACGCGCGCGAGCGGCGCGCCCTTCGCGACCTTCGTGCCGGGCTCGGCCACCCAGTCGAGGCGGCCGGTGACTTCCGCGGCGAGCCGGGCGTCGTTCCGGCTCACCACCGTGCCGGTCGCGGCGACCGTCGTCGCGGCCGCGCCCTTCACGACGGGAGCGACGGTCACGGGCGCAGGCGGCGCCTCCTGCTCCTGGCCCCGGGCCGCGCCGGCCGCCAGGGAGGATGCGGCCAGCGCGGCCATCGCCACGCACCATGCAACGGAACGCTTCCTGGAGGACATCAGGCACCTTCCTCGAGCGCGCGCCCCGCCGCCGGCGCCGCGGATCCTTCCGCCGCCGGCTCGCCGAGGCGCAGGAGCGCCGGCAGGAGCACGAGCATGAATACCGTGTTGAGCAGCATGCCGCCGCAGATGACGGTGCCGAGCCCGCGGTACAGCGCGGCGCCCGGCCCCGGCACGATGATCATCGGCAGGAGGCCCGCGAGCTGGCCGAGCGAAGTCGCGAAGATCGGCCGCGTGCGCTCCTCGAGCGCATGGCGGACCGCGTCGCGGCGGCTCATGCCGCGACGCTCGGCGACGCGCGCGCTCTCGACGAGCAGGATCGCGTTGTTGACCGCCGCGCCGAGCAGGATGATGAACCCGACCATGGTCAGCATGTCGAGCGTCTGCGGCGTGAACAGGTTCAGGAACCGGATCCCGAGCACGCCCCCGAGGCTCGCAAGCGGCACGGTCAGCAGGACGAGCGCGCTGTCGCGCAGCGACTTGAACAGTGCCGCCATCAGCAGGAACAGCACGAGCAGCGCGAGCGAGATGTTGACGCGCATGTCGGCGAGCGCCGTCTCGAGGCTGCCGGCGTCGCCGGCGTAGCGGATGCCGCCGTCCGGCGGCAGGAGCGGCGCGATCGCGGGCCCGACGTCGGTCTCGAGCTTCTGCATGGCCTGCTGCAGCGAGGTGCCCGGCGGCGCGACGACGTTGATGCCGATCGTGCGGCGCCCGTCCACGCGGCGCAGGCCCGTCGACGTGACGGTCGGCTCGATGCGCACCAGCTCGCCGAGCGGCACTACGCCTCCCGTCGGGGTCGCGACCGGCACGGCCGCGAGCGCATCCGGGCTGTCCCAGCCGCTCGCGCGCAGGATCATGTCGAGGCGGCGGTCGCCGTCGAAGTGCTCGCCGACCCAGATGCCGTCGCCGAGCGCGCGCACCACGGTCGCGACGTTTGCGCGGGTCCAGCCGGACTCGCTGATGCGCCGGTCGTCCGGCACCAGGCGCAGCTCCGGCTCGGCGAGCTCGAGGTCCTGGAACGAGCGCACCTGGGCGCCCGGCATCTTCTCCGTGATCACGTCCTGGGCGGCGCGCGCGCTCTTCAGCAGGGCGTCGTAGTCCGCGGACTGCAGGCGCACCTCGATGTTGCGGCCGTCGCCGAAGCCGCCGAACAGGTTCCCCTGCTGGGCGAACACGTCGAGGTCCGGGAAGCCCGCGGTGATCTCCTCGTTCACGATGCGGCCCAGCTCGTCGATGCGGCTCGGGTCGAGCGGGCGCACGCCGATCGTGCCGCCGCCCGGGAAGATCAGGATGTAGTAGTTCTTGAGCCGCGGCTCCTTCTCGCCCGACATGTAGGGCTCGAGCCTGCGCACCATCGGCTCGACGACCTCCGTCTCGATCGCGTCCACGTTCATGCCGGGCGGGAACTGGAAGAAGCCGTCGATCGCGTCGCGCTTGACGGGAGGCAGGTAGTCGATCGGGGGCAGCAGCGCCCAGGTGAGGACCGCGGGCGCGACGAGGCAGAGCGCGATCGTCGCCTGGCGCTGCCGCGGGCTGTCGGTGAGCGCGGCCATGCGCTCGCCGAGGCGCCGCGGCCACTCGGCCGCCTTCGCGGTCGCCTCGGAGGGCTTCAGCCAGCGCGCGGCGGCGACCGGCAGCACGGTGACCGCCATGACGAGCGAGACGCCGATCGCGACCGAGATCGTGAGCGCGAGGTCGGCGAACAGCTGGCCCTCGGAGCTCTTCAGGAAGATGACCGGCAGGAAGACGATCACGGTCGTCAACGTGGAGGCGAAGAGCGCGGGCCAGACGCGCGTCGCGCCCTCGAGCGCCGCCTGCGCGGGCGGCACGCCCTGCTCGCGCCGCAGCAGGATGCTCTCGAGCACGATGGTCGCGGCGTCCAGCGTCATGCCGACGGCGAAGGCGATGCCGGCGATCGAGATGACGTTCAGCGAGTGGCCGGTGACGAGCATCACGAGCACGGTCGCGAGCACGCTGACCGGGATCGCGACGCCGACGAGCAGCGTCGAGCGGAACTGCCGGAGGAACAGCCATAGCACGCCGACCGCGAGGATGATGCCCGCCACCAGGTTGCCGGCGACGAGGCCGATCGCCTGGTTGATGAACACCGACGGGTCGAAGGACTGCTCGATCGCGAGGCCGAGGTCGGCGAGCGGGCCCTCGCGGAGCCGGCCGATCTCCTCCTTCACGGCGTTCAGCGTCGACAGCACGTCCGCGCCCGACTCCTTGATGATCTGCAGCGCGATCGCGGGGTTGTTGTTCTGGACGGCGAGCGCATTGCGGTCGCCGCGCTCCACCGAGATCGTCGCGACGTCCGCGAGCCGCACCGGCCGCCCGTCGCGCCAGTCGAGCACGAGCTCGCCGAGATCGTCCGGGCGGTAGCGGCCGGCGAAGCGGAGCGTGTACTGGCGCCGGCCGAGCTCCGCGAAGCCGCCGGACACGTCGTCGGCCGTGCCGGCGACGCCCACGATCGCGGGGATGGGGATGCCGAGCTCGGCCGCGCGGTAGGGATCGAAGGTGATGCGGAGCTCGTCCGGCGCGCCCGCGTTGACGTTGACCGTTCCGACGCCGGGGATCGACTCGATGCGCGAGCGCATCAGCTCCTCGACTTCGTGCCGGTAGTTCTCGATGGGCCCGGGCGTGCCGGGCTTCAGCTGCACGAAGAACCAGGACAGCGTCTCGTTGGGGCCCTGGCCGCCGTTCTGGCCGAGCGAGATGCGCGGAGGGTCGGCGTCGCGCGGCAGCGGCGGAAGCTGGTTCATGCGCGCGATCACTTCGATGAGCGTGCGGCCCATGTCCGTGCCGATCGCGAACTGCAGGTTGATGAAGGCGCCGCCGGCGTTGGCGAAGGACTGGATCTCCTTGAGGCCCGGCAGGCCCCGCAGGGCCTGCTCCTGCGGCTCGAGCAGCTCGGACTCGACCTCGGCCGGCGCTGCCGCGCGCCAGCCGGTGAAGATCGTGATGACCGGCTCGTCGATGTCGGGGAAGAGCTGTACCGGCAGCCGCACGAGCGCGACGATGCCGAGCACGACGATGAGCCCGACGCCGACGGCGACGCCGATCGGGCTTTTCAGCGACCGTTCCGTCAGGTTCACGCGAGCCTCCCTCGCATCATGGATGCCGCAGCCCCG
>DASSUW010000151.1:0-5448 GCA_035706585.1 Solirubrobacteraceae bacterium
AGGCGCCGAGCGCGCGCTCGGCGGCGAGCGACCGCCGCAGCGCCGGCTCGGCCGGCGGCGGCCCGCTCGCCACGTCCTGCCCGCACCCCGCGGCCAGGAGGGCGGCGCCGCCCCCCAGGACCAGCGCGCGCCGGCTTACCACCAGACGGTGGAGTCCAGGTTCTCGATCTCCTCGACCGGCAGCGTGTAGACGCCGGACGAGAGGTACTTCCAGCCGTCGTCGCAGACGATGAAGACCACGTTGCCCTCGTCGAGCTCGTTCGCGATCCGCACGGCGATCGAGGCGATCGCGCCCGACGACACGCCGGCGAAGATGCCCTCCTCGTCGAGCAGCCGGCGGGTCCACACGATCGCGTCGTGGTTGGTGACGAAGATCTTGCGGTCCAGCAGCGAGAGGTCGATGATCGGCGGGATGAAGCCGTCGTCGAGCGAGCGCAGGCCCTGGACGGGCTCGCCCTGCATCGGCTCGGCCGCGACGATCTTGACCGCGTCGCCCAGCTCCTCGCGCAGCCGCCGGCCGGTGCCCATGAGCGTGCCGCCGGTGCCGAGGCCCGCGACGAACGCGGTGATCTCGTCGAGCTCCTCGAGGATCTCGGGCGCCGTCCCGTTGTAGTGCGCGTCCGGGTTCGCGCGGTTGCCGTACTGGTAGGGCATGTAGTACGACGAGTCGGCCTCGGCCATCTGGAGCGCGCGCTCGACCGCGCCGTTGGAGCCCTTGGAGCCCTCCGAGTAGACGATGTCGGCGCCGTACATCTTCAGCAGCTGGGTGCGCTCGGGCGTGACGTTGTCGGGCATCACGACCTTGAGCGGATAGCCCTTGCGCGAGCAGATCATCGCGAGCGAGATGCCGGTGTTGCCGGATGTCGGCTCGAGGATCGTCTGGCCCGGCGCGATCGCGCCGCGCTCCTCGGCGTCCTCGATCAGCGAGCGGGCGACGCGGTCCTTGATCGACCCCGTCGGGTTGTGTGACTCGAGCTTGGCCCAGATGCGCACGCCGGGCTTCGGCGAGAGCCGCTTGAGCTCCACGAGCGGCGTGTTGCCGATCGCCTGGACGATGTCGCCGTAGCGCCCGCCGCACGGACGGTTCCCCAGTTGCTGCGCCATGCTTCATTAAGTGTAGTCATACGGCAGCAGGCAGAAACCTCGGACCGGTGACCGCGCCGCGGCGGCCCGCGCCGCACGCGCGCCGCGGCGCGCCACCACCGCCCGGTACACGCCCCGGTCGTCGAGCGGCATCGGGTCGTCGGGCCCGGTCGCGTAGCCGACGATCTCGACCGGCGTGCCCAGCGCCGCCGACGGCGCCACGCGCGCCCGCAGCCGGCGCGCCGCGTCCCCGCGCACGCGCGCGAGCGTGTACCGGAGCGTCCGCGCCAGCGGATCCCAGGTGGCGCCGCGCGGCACCTGCACGTCGACGAGCGACGGCGACAGCGTCGCCTGCACCTGCACGGGCCCGCCCCGGCCGGCGACGTCGAGCCTGAGCGACAACCGGCGCCCGCGCCGCACCTGGTCGGGCGCGCCGAAGACGCCCATCGCGAACCCGAACTTCGGCCGCTTCAGGGGGCGGCGCGCGCCGCGCCGGCGGATCGGCTCGAGCGCCCCGCGGTCGATCGCCAGCACGTCGATCCCGCGCGAGTGGTCGATCGCGTAGACGGTCGAGCCCGTGCGGTCGGTCGGCGCGAACAGCGCGCCCCAGAACAGCCCCGGGCGCGAGAGGTAGTAGCCGACCTGCCGCAGCCGCCGTGGCCGCCGCGCGTCGATCAGCCGCACGCCCTGCTCGTAGAAGCCCTGGGCGATCAGCCCGGCGCGAGCGTCGAAGTAGTGGGCCGAGCACGCCACGCGCACGTCGCCGTCGCGCTCGACGCCGAACGAGTCGAGCGGCCGGAGGCGGCCGCGCCGCGCGATCCGCCACGTCTGCAGCGTGCCCGCGCGCTTGCACTGGTCGCGGAAGTCCTCCTCGGTGATCGCGACCACGCGGCGGCTGAGGCGAAGCGAGTTGTGGTGGATGAAGTCGTTGAGCGGGCCGTGCGCGCCGCGCGCGTTCGTGCGCATCACGAGCCGCGGGTGCACCGGGTCGCGTGACGGGTCGTACGCGGCGGTGCCGTTGCTGCCCGCGATCCACGCGAGGCCCGACGAGTCGACCTGCACGTCCTGCGTGCCGAACAGCCCGGCGGCGGGCCGCGCCGCGAATCGGCCGGCGCGGCGCGGGTGCGCCGGATCGCGCAGGTCGACGACCTCGATGCCCGCGGGCGAGCCGGCCAGCCACGCGTAGCGGCAGCGCTGGATGCACGTCGCGGTGTGCCCGATGCCGCCGCGGCGCGGCGTGCCCGTGAAGATCCCCGGGACCCACGTCGTGTAGGTCGACAGCTCGCGCGGATGCCGGGGGTCGCGGATGTCGATCACGTGCAGCACCCCGCGGCCGCCGTACGGGTCGTCGGAGACGAGCAGGATCCCCGACCCGACGTCGACGTCCTCGTTCTGCGCGTTCGGCAGGTCGAGCCGCCCGACCCGCACGGGCGCCTGTGGCTGTGAGATGTCGAACACCGACACGCCGGTCAGCGACGAGACGTAGAGGTGGCGGCCGACCGCCCGCGCGGAGACGACCCCGCGCTCGGGGATGCCGGCGATCAGCCGCACGCCCGGCGAGGTCTCGGGCGCGGCCTGTGCCGGGGTCGCGAGCGCCAGCGCGGCCAGGACCGCGAGGGCGGCGATCCTCATGCCGCGGCCATCGGGTCCGCGAGCACGCGCCGCAGCGACTGCGCGGCGGCGCCGCGCACGGCGGCCTCGGGCCCGAGCGTCGATGGGAGCACGCGCGGCACCGCCCACTCGGAGGCAAGCACGTGGACCTCGAGCTCACGCGCGATCGGCGCCGCCAGCCAGGTCGAGAGCTGCCCGAAGAAGCCGCCCAGCACGACGGCCTGGAAGTTCAGGAGGTTCGCCGCCGAGGCGATCGCGATGCCGAGCCAGCGGCCGCCCTCGCGCAGGGCCGCCAGCGCGTTCTCGTCTCCCGCCCGCGCGCGCGAGGCCAGTGCGGCCACCGGCTCGCCCGAGCCGGCCGTCGTCGTCGCGCTGCTCGGATCGAGCCCGGCCATCTCGAGCAGCGCCTCCAGCCCGGCGACGGTCTCCAGGCACCCGCGGCTGCCGCACGCGCACGGCTTGCCACCCGGGTCGAGCGTCATGTGGCCGAACTCGCCGCCGAAGCCCTGCGCGCCGCGGAACAGCTCGCCGCCCAGGACGATGCCGCCGCCGACCCCGATCTCGCCCGACACGTACAGCACGTCGGTGAACCCGCGCGCGGTGCCCTCCCACAGCTCGGCCAGGGCCGCCAGGTTGGCCTCGTTGTCGGCGGCGAGCGGGAAGCCCGGCACGGACAGCCGCTCGCGCAGCTCGTCCACGACCGCGACGTCGTTCCAGCCGAGGTTCGGTGCGACGAGCAGCGCGCCGCTGGCCGCGTCCACCAGTCCCGGCAGCGCGACGGTGGCGCCGACGGGGCGCAGTCCCTCGGCCTGCACCGCGTCGAGCGCGGTCCGGGCGTGCGCCGCGAGCCGGTCGAGCACCTCGGCGACCGACAGACGGCGGTTGTCCTCGACGTCGAGCCCGCGGTGGCGCTCGGCGCCCGTGAGGTCGAGCGCGCGTACGGCCAGGTAGTCGACGTTGATCTCCAGGCCGAGCGCGACGACGCCCTCGCCGGACAGCTCGACGACCTGGCCGGGACGCCCGACCGTCCCGCGCTGTTCGAGCCCGCGCTCGACGACCAGGTCGAGCCCGATCAGCTCGGTGACGAGGCTCGAGACCGTCGTCTTGTTCAGGCCCGTCTCAAGCGCGATCGTCGCCCGCGAGCGCGGTCCGTGTTCTGACAGGTGCCGGAGCACGACACCGAGGTTGTGGCGGCGCACCGCACGCTGGTTGGCCAGCCCAGAGGGAGCGGACTCGGTCCCCATTGGCGCACACTAACCGGGCGTGCCGACGGCGCGAACCCCGCGGGTCACGACGCCAAGCGCCGCGGGGTCGCGGCGCGAAACCCCGCGGGGTCACGGCGCCAAGCGCCGCGGGGTCGCGGCGCGAAACCCCGCGGGGTCACGGCGCGAAACCGCACGGGGTCACGGCGCGAAACCGCACGGCGCGCGGCGCGGGACGGCCGCCGGCGTCAGGCGGCGTCGGCGAGCGGCTCGACGCCGAGGTAGCGGCGCTGGGCCGCCGGGTCGCCGAGCAGCTCGGCGGCGGTCGTCTCGGTGGCGATCGCGCCCGCGACCATCACGAGCTGGCGCTCGGCCAGCGCCGTCGCCACGCCGAGGTTCTGCTCGACCACGAGCAGGCCCATGCCGCCGGCGGCGAGATCCTTGATCGTCTGGATCAGCCCTTCGACGATCGTCGGCGCCAGGCCCTCGGACGGCTCGTCCATGATCAGCAGTCGCGGGTTGGTGAGCAGCGCGCGGCCGATCGCCAGCATCTGCTGCTCGCCGCCGGACAGCGACGTGCCCGAGACGTTCTTGCGCTCGGCCAGCCGCGGGAACAGGTCGTACACGCGCTCGGGCGTCCACGCATCGCCGGACGCGGCGCCGACGATCTCCAGGTGCTCGTCGACGGTCAGCGACTCGAACAGCCGCCGGCCCTGCGGCACGTAGCCGACGCCGGCCTTGGCGATCCGGTACGCCGGCTTGCCGTGCAGCTCGACGCCGTCGAGCACGACCGAGCCCTCCGAGCGCCCGGTCGAGCCGAGCAGCCCGGTTATCGCCTTGCACAGCGTCGTCTTGCCCATGCCGTTGCGGCCGATCAGCGCCACCGGCTCGGCGCCCATGCTGAACGTCACTCCCTGCAGCACGTGCGCGGTGCCGTAGTAGCCGCTCAGGCCCTCGACCTTCAGCAGCTCACTCATGGCTGATCATCCCGCTCCCGAGGTAGAGGTCGTGGACGGTCTGGTTGGCGCGGATCTCGTCGGGCGTGCCCTCGACGATCACGCGGCCGTCGTGCATCATCGTCACCCACTCGGCGACGCGCAGCGCGACGTCCATGTCGTGCTCGATCAGGATCAGCGTGATCGCCGGATCGAGCCCGAGCAGCGTCTCGGTCAGCTTCACGCGCTCGGCGCGCGAGAGACCGGCGGCGGGCTCGTCGAGCATCATCAGCTTGGGTTCGGTCGCGCGCGCCATTCCCACCTCGAGCTGGCGCTGCTCGCCGTGGGAGAGCTCGGACACGAGCACGTCCAGCACCGCGCCGAGCCCGACGGCGTCGGCCATCGCGCGTGCGGCGTCGCGCATCTCGGCGTCCTGCTTGTTCTTGACGAGCCGGAAGTGCCCGTCGTGGACGCCGAGGACCGACAGGTACAGGTTGTCCTCGACCGACAGGCCGAGGAACAGCCGCGACGTCTGGAACGTGCGCGACAGGCCCATCCGTGCGCGCTTGCGCGCGGGCAGCCTGGTGACGTCGCTGCCGAACAGCTCGACCGCCCCG
>DASSUW010000152.1:0-15021 GCA_035706585.1 Solirubrobacteraceae bacterium
GAGCTCGGCCTGCAGCGCCTTGAGCTCGACCTGGAGGCTCTTGCGGAGCTTCGCGTCGAGCGCGCCGAGCGGCTCGTCGAGCAGCAGCACGCGCGGCTGGAGCACGAGCGCGCGCGCGAGCGCGACACGCTGCTGCTGGCCGCCGGAGAGCTGGTCGGACTTGCGGTTCGCGAACTCGGTCAGGTTGACGAGCTCGAGCGCCTCGGCCACGCGCTTGGCCTGCTCGCGCTTCTCGAGCTTCTTGTACTTGAGCCCGAACGCGACGTTCTTGCTCACGTCCAGGTGCGGGAACAGCGCGTAGCTCTGGAACACCGTGTTGACGTTGCGCCGGTGCGGCGGGACGCGCGCCACGTCGCTCGCCACCATGGAGGTCTGAATGTCCGGTGAGATCCAGCTCGAAGAACTGACGAAGGCGTTCGGCGAGCACGTCGCGGTCGCCGGCATCAACGTCGAGATGCCCGCGGGCGAGTTCTTCACGCTGCTCGGACCGTCCGGCTGCGGCAAGACGACGACGCTGCGGATGATCGCCGGCTTCGAGCAGCCGACGAGCGGGCGGATCATGCTCGACGGCAGCGACGTCGCGCGCGTCCCGCCGCACAAGCGCAACGTCAACACGGTGTTCCAGAGCTACGCGCTGTTCCCGCACCTCGATGTGAGCAAGAACGTCGCGTTCGGGCTCAAGTACAAGAAGCTCGACAAGAGCGAGCGGGCCAGACGCGTGGCCGAGGCGCTCGAGCTCGTCAACCTGACCGAGTTCGCGCACCGCAAGGCCGACCAGCTGTCCGGCGGCCAGCAGCAGCGCGTGGCGCTGGCGCGCGCGCTCGTGCTCCAGCCGCGCGTGCTGCTGCTCGACGAGCCGCTCGGCGCGCTCGACGCGAAGCTCCGCAAGAGCCTCCAGGTCGAGCTCAAGGCGCTGCAGGCCGAGCTCGGGATCACGTTCGTGTTCGTCACCCACGATCAGGAGGAGGCGCTCACGATGAGCGACCGGATCGCGGTGATGAACAGGGGCCGCGTCGAGCAGGCGGCGTCGCCGCGGTCGATCTACGAGGAGCCGACCACGGTGTTCGTGGCCGAGTTCCTCGGGGTCTCCAACCTGCTCGAGGCGGAGGCCGTCGGACGCGACGGCGCCTCGTGCACGGTCCGGATCGGTGACCGCGTGTTCCGCTGCGGCCAGGGCGAGCTCGACACCCGCGGGGCCGTGAAAGTGATGATCCGGCCCGAGCGGATCGCGATCGAGCCGCACGCCGAGAGCGGCGAAGGACGGCTGCCGGGGATCGTCGAGCGCTCGGTCTTCCTCGGCGGCTCGCACGAGGTCCACGTCCGCGTGCTGGGCGGCGAGCTGATGCGAGCGACGCTCCCCAACGACGGGTCACCGCCGCCGGTGTCGCTCGAGCCGGGGGCCGCCGTCAGCCTCCGCCTGCCGCCCGCGGCGCTGCGCGTGCTGCGGCCGAGCGAGGCGGGCACCGACGAGGTCCCGGTCGAGGACGAGACGCTGCTCGCCCGCGACGACGACGAGCAGCTGCCGGCGACGCTCCCGCCGGGCGCGACGACCTAGCGCGTCGAACTGAGAAGCCGCCGGAATCGCGCGGCTTCACGGCGTTCGTCGCGCGTGAGCCGGCGCCACGTGACGCGCACCACGCGATGGCCCGCCGTGAGCAGGTCGGCGTCCTTGTCGCGGTCGCGTTCGAAGTCGTCGTGGAACGCGCGACCGTCGAGCTCGGCGATCAGCCGCTGTGGGCGCCACAGCATGTCGACCTCGTAGCCGGCCACGGTCGCATTGACCTCAGGGCGCGGGAGGCCATGACGGTCGCAGAAGACGAGGAATGCGTCCTCGAACACCGACCGCGTCGGGGTGGTGGGGCGCTCGATGAGGCTCGCGAGCACCGTGGTCGTCCGGCCGGGCCGCAGCTGCGCCGCGAGCGCATCGAGACTCGTGAGGCGCCGGACGCGTGCGTCGTTCACGGCACGGGTGAGGGAGGCGGGGTCGAGGACCTCGGCGAGGTCGGCGAGCGTGCGCGCGGGCGTGGTCGTCGGGATGCCGTAGTGCCGCGTGACGTCGTCGCCGGCGAGCTGCGATCGGTGAACGGCGATCCCACTGCGCCGGTGGTGCGTCGGCGCCGTCACGTCGATCGGAGCGTGGTGGCGCAGCAATCCCCACAGCGCGGCCGCCGAGCGGTGGCTCAGGACCGCGTCCGGCCCGCACGCGAGCACGGCCGCCATCGCCCGCGCCTGCGGGGAAGGCGGAACGTGGCCGACCGCGTACACGCCGCGGTGCACGCGGATCAGCCGCCCCGCCGTCACCCAGCGGTCGATGGTGTTCCGGCCAACCCCGGCATCGAGCAGCTGGCGCCGGGCGACCATGCCGTGCTGCTCTGCCGCCAGCGTGGGTGTGCTGACTTGACGGCGTATATGGGGGTCAATCGAGCACACCGCCGGATCATCGCCCCGGCCGGCGGCAGATCGGCCCCGCTCCACACTCTTGTTCCCCTACCCGGCGCAGTTCGTCACAGACTGCGCGAGCGCTGATGCAAACCGGTCGCTCCGGCGCTCGCGACCACGACGAGAGCGATCGCGACCCACTCGAGCGCGTCGAGCGCCTGGCCGAGCACGATCAGGCCGGCGAGCGCGGCGACGGCGGGCTCGAGCGACATGAGGACGCCGAAGACGTTCGCGGGCAGCCGCCGCAGCGCCTCGAGCTCGAACGAGTACGGGATCACCGAGGACGCGAGCGCGACCGCCGCGCCGGCGGCCAGCAGCTCGGGGCGCAGCAGCTCGCCGCCGACCCCCGCGGGCAGCGTCACGAGCGCGGCGAAGACCATCGCGATCGCCAGCCCGGAGCCGCCCGGGAAGACCCTTCCCACCCGCGCCGACAGCAGGATATACAGCGCCCACAGCCCGCCGGCGGCGAGCGCGAAGGCGACGCCGGCGGCGTCGAGCGACCCGCCCGGGCCGGCCAGCAGGACGATCCCGGTCGCGGCCAGCGCCACCCAGAGCAGGTCGAGCGCGCGGCGCGAGCCGGCCACGGCGACGGCGAGCGGCCCCCAGAACTCGATCGTCACCGCGATGCCGAGCGGGATCCGGTCCATCGCCTCGTAGATGCAGAGGTTCATCAGACCGAGCGTGATGCCGAACGCGGCGGCCAGATGCAGGTCGCCGCGCAGGCGCGGACGCCAGAGCGCGAGCAGCACGAGCGCGGCGAACGCCTGCCGCAGGAACGCGGCGCCGCCGGGGCCGAGCTCGTCGAACAGCGTGACGGCGAACCCGGCCCCGAACTGCAATGACGTGACCGCGGCGATGACGAGCGCAACGCCGCGGGCCTCGTCGCTCATCGTTTCCCGGCCACGACCTTCCGTGCGTACCTCGGGTCGCGGCGGATCGACCGCTCGGTGAACCGCATCGGCAGCCACTGCTTGCGCGCGAACAGCCGCGTCTGGTCGGCGTAGTGCGGCGAGCGCGGGTTCTCCGACTGCGAGTACGTGAGGATCGCCGCGCCGTGCGGGCGGCCGCGCGAGTCGAACGCCGCCGTCATCACGAACGACGAGCCCGTGAACGGGTCGTAGCGGCCCTGGTCGTCGCGGTCAGTGGAGATGACGTTGAAGCAGCCCTCCTGATCGGTGCAGCCGTGGATCGGGATCCGCTCGTTGCCGCGCGGCTCGGCCTGCAGCTGACCCAGCGGCACGTCGAGCGGGATGCCCTTCCCGCGCAGGTCGTCGACCGCCGCGGTCAGCGCGGTCAGGACGATCGCCGCGCTGCCGTCATAGCCGCGCGGCGTCATCACCGGGTCGCTCGCGTCGAACGCGACCGTCCACGGCGGGGCGCCGACCCGCCGCCAGTACTCGCGCCACAGCACCTCGCCGCGCGCGTCGACGTCGGCGCGGCCGTTCCAGGCCGCGAGCACGTCGCACGCCTGCGCGAGATCGGCGCGGCCGCTCGCACGGCAGGCCGTGACCGTCGCATCCTTCGCCAGCTCGGCGCTGAGGTTGCGGTTGCCGAACACGACCTGCTGCAGCGTGCCGAGCGTGAAGCCGGCCGGCCCGAGCCCATCCGTGCCGGCGAGCCGCTGCTCGGCCTGGATCAGCCCGAGCCGCGTGCGCAACGCTCGCTGCGTGTCCTCGGCACCGATGATGCGCGCGAAGCCCGGCAGGCGAAAGCGCGCGCTCGGCAGCCAGTACGAGTCGTTGGAGTTCTCGACGTAGTCGCGCCGGACCGCTCGCGGCAGCGCCTTCGGGCCGATGATGCCGGGCACGATCGCGTCGCGGTCGCGCTTCCAGCGGCACGCCGCGCGCGAGCCGTCGAGCAGCATCACGCCCTGGGTGACCAGCAGCGGCGCGATCGGGTTGTCCGCCGTGCAGCGGCGCTGCAGGGCGGCGTCGACGTTCGGCACCACCGAGTCGTCGGCGTAGTAGGCGCGCCCGCGCGAGTCGGCCGCGATCGTGTTCACCCACGGGTTGCCCTGCACCCTGCGGTAGGCGCGCTGCAGTCCACGGACCGACCGCGCCCGGTCGTACTCGGCCCACTGGTTGACGAGCCGGAAGTTCTTCGCGTTGACGTCGGCGAGCGCATAGGCGTGCTCGTCCGTCCACGTGAGCCCGGCCTGGGAGAACGAGAACACCGGTCCCCAGCGCGTGCTGTAGAACGTGTGGCGCCGGAAGCCGCCGCCGCGGACGCGCACCCGCACCGTGCGCTTGCGCATCGCCACCGGGCGGCCGTCGACCCGGTAGTGCGTGGGGCGGCCGCGGCGCAGGTCGAGCTGGTAGGGCGTGAACCGCCGCGCACTGGAGACCGTGTGGCTCCACGCGACGTCGCGGTTGAAACCGATGTTCACGACCGGCACGCCCTGCAGCGCGGCGCCCATCACGTTGAGCTTGCCGGGGATCGTCAGGTGCACCTCGTACCAGCGCTCGGAGCCCTGCCACGGGAAGTGCGGGTTGCCGAGCACGAGCGAGCGCTCGCCGCGGGCGCCGGCGCTGCCGATGCCGTACGCGTTGGAGCCGAGCGACACCGGGTCCAGGCGGCGGCTGAACGCCTCCGGGTCGGGCCGGCCCACGGATGCCGACGACGCGCCGGCCTTCGGCGGCGCGGCGGCGACGATCTCCTCGAGGAAGTTGCCCGAGCTCGCGCGCAGGCCGAGCTGGTAGAAGCGCCGGTACATGTCCAGCGCGGTGATCGGGCGCACCCAGCCCTTGCCGCGGCACGTCGGGTCGGGCAGCTTGTCGCGGCCCGTCCTGCGCAGGTAGCGGTTGTAGCCGGCGACGAAGCCGTGCACCGTGGCGCGCACGGTCTTCGACGGGCCGTGGGGGGCGCGGCGCCGCGCGAGGCGCTCGACGATCCGGCGATCGCGGATCCACTGGTAGAAGAAGTCGGACTCGAGGTTGCCGTCGCCCGGGCCGAACCAGCGCGAGCGCTGGGCGTTGACGGTCGTGACGATCTCGGCCAGCTCGCACAGCTGGTCCTGCGCGTACGCGTAGCCGTAGCCGAAGCCCAGCGACCCGTAGTTGCGCGCCTTCACGTGCGCCCATCCGCCCGTGGTCCGCCGGATCTCGGCGCGGTAGCTCTTCTTCGCAGCCTGGGCGGCCGCGGGCGCGGCGAGCACGGCGACGGCCGTGGCCACCACGAGGATTCTCCTCCGCATGCGCGAAGGCTACGTACTTCGTGCGTCTTACACGTCCTTTACGCCCACTTCAGTTCGCGATGCGAGGGTGCTCGCCGTGACGCGGATCGCCATCGTCGACTCACAGCCGGCCGTCCGCGCCGGCCTGACGATGCTCCTGCGCACCGAGCCGGGCCTGGTCCCGGTCGGCGCGGCGACCGGCGCGGCCGACGGGTTCGAGCTCGTCGAGCGGCTGCGCCCGAGCGTCGTCCTGCTCGAGCAGCACCTGCTGGACGGCGACGGCCTGTCGCTGTGCCGGCGCCTGAAGGCGCTGCCGCGGCCGCCGCACGTGATCCTCTACACCGCCGACCCCGACGGCGAGCTCGTGCTGCTCGCGCGCGTGGCGTGCGCGGACGGGATGGTCGACAAGGCGGCCGCTCCCCAGGAGCTGTTCGAGGCGATCCGGGTGGTCGCCCGCGGCGGCGCGGCGCTGCCGCCGCTCGAGCCCGAGATGCTCGACGCCGCCGCCCACGCGGTCGACCCCGAGGACCTCGCGCTGCTCGCCATGCTGGTCGACGGGACCCCCGCGTCCGACGCCGCCGACACGCTGCGGCTCGATCCGCGCAAGGTCGGCCGCCGCATCGAGCGGCTGCTCGGGCGCCTGCGCGCGGGCGCCGGCACCACCGCCGTCGCCTGAAGCGTCGCCGATCGCTGGAGGCCCGGCTTCCGGCCGCCGTGTCCTAGACTCAGCCGCCATGCCTCTGGTCCCGATGGTCATCGAGCGCACGGCGCGCGGCGAGCGTGAGTTCGACATCTACTCGCGCCTCCTGAACGAGCGCATCATCTTCCTCGGCAGCCCGGTCGACGACCAGGTTGCCAACCTCATCGTCGCCCAGCTGCTGCACCTCGAGTCGCAGGATCCGGACAAGGACATCTCGATCTACATCAACTCGCCGGGCGGCTCGATCTACGCCGGGCTGGCGATCTACGACACGATGCAGTTCATCAAGCCCGACGTGGCGACGATGTGCGTCGGGATCGCGATGTCGATGGGCTCGCTGCTGCTGGCCGGCGGCGCGAAGGGCAAGCGGATGGCGCTGCCGAACTCGCGGATCCTCATCCACCAGCCGTCAGCCGGCTTCGAGGGCCAGTCGACCGACATCGAGATCCACGCCGCGGAGATCCTCAAGACCCGCAAGCGCGTGGACGAGATCTACGCCAAGCACACGGGACAGCCGGAAGAGGTCGTGCACCGCGACATGGAGCGCGACCGCTTCTTCAAGGCCTCAGAGGCCGCCGAGTACGGCCTGATCGACCGCGTGATCAGCGAGCACTGACCGGGTGCTCGATCGAGCCGAGGCGCTCGATCTCGATCCGCACGACGTCGCCCTCGCTCAGGTAGCGGGGCGGGTCGAACGCCTTGCCGACGCCCTCCGGGGTGCCGGTGAGGATGATGTCGCCCGGCTCCAGCGTGCACGTCTCGGCGATGAAGTCCACGAGCTGCTGCGGGCCGAAGATCAGGTCCTGCGTGTTGGCGTCCTGGCGCTGCTCACCGTTCACCCACGCCTGGATGCGCAGGCCGCGGGCATCGGCGAGCTCGTCGACCGTCGTGATCCACGGTCCCCACGGGCAGGCGGTGTCGAAGCCCTTCGCCCGCGTCCACTGCTCCTCGGAGTCCTGCAGGTCGCGCGCGCTGACGTCGTTGCCCACGGCCCAGCCGGCGATCCTGCCGCCGCCGCCGATCACCACGACCAGCTCGGCCTCGTAGTCGAGCTGTGCCACGACGGCCGGGCAGCGGACCGGCCCGGACGGGGGCACGCTCGAGGTCGGGAGCTTGAGGAACACGAGCGGCTTGGCCGGCAGGACGTTGCCCAGCTCGGCGGCGTGGGCGGCGTAGTTGCGGCCGATGCCGAAGATCGCCCGCGGGCCGGGGACGGGCTCCAGGAGCGTGACGTCGGCGAGCGGATAGGCGGGGCCCTCGGCGGGCGACAGGTCGCCGGTCGCGAGGCGCTCGCGCACGCTGCCGGTGAGGAACGCGTGGACCTCGTCGCCGCGGACCTCGCCCGCGTGCGGATCGCCGCTGCCGGGCGGGATGAACGTGGCTAGACGCATGCGGAGGCGGAGCCTAGACGGATTGGCCATTTGAAGGAGCGCCAATTGCGTCGACAATGCCCGCGTGGACGCAAGCGCGATCAAGGCAGCGGCGGCTGCCACGTCGACGACGTACCAGTCGTTCGCCGACGCCACGCGCTCCGTCCTCGACCTGCTGGAGCGCCACATGCCCGACGCGGTGCTGTACCTGGCGCATCTGGACCGCGGCCAGTTCATCCACCGGATCGTCGACACCCGCAACGGCGGCGGCATCGGCCTGCGCTCGAACCTCGCGATCCCGCTCAGCGACGCGTTCTGCTCGCACATGGCCGAGGACCGCGCCCCGCGCCTGTGCAACGAGGTCGCCCGCCATCCGATCTACCGTTCGCTGCCGATGCAGGAGCGGGTCGGCGCACGCGCCTATCTCGGCGTCCCGCTCGAGCTCTCGGACGGCACCCGCGTCGGCTCGCTGGCCGCGCTGCGTCACTCGGTGACGCCGTTCTCCGACGCCGACGAGCAGCTGTTCACGATGCTCGCCCGCGTCCTCGCGTCCGAGCTCGAGCGCGAGAGCAACGAGCGTGACCTGAAGCGGTTCAACGACATGCTGCGCGATCAGGCGCGCGGCATGGGCGCGGTCGCCCGCGTGGCGCGCGCGCTCGCCGCCACCGACGACGCTCGCACGGCGGTCTGCGAGGCGGCCTGCGAGGTCACCGGCGCGCCGGTGGCGTTCCTGCTGGAACCGGCGGGGCGTGACTTCGTCTCGACCGCGATGGCCGGTGTCGAGATCGCTCCGGTGACGATCCAGCCGCGCGGCGAGCCGCAGGGCAGCGGCCGCGCGTTCACGTCCGAGGAGACCTACTTCGTCGCCGACGCGCGCAGCCACCCGGCGCTGGCGGCGCCGCTGGTCGAGGCGACCAGCGCCCGCTCGGCCGTGTTCGAGCCGGTGCTGCGCGACGGTCAGGTCGCCGGCGTGCTGATCGTGATCTGGCAGGTGCCGCTCGAGTCGCTGCCCGACGCACCGGCGGGGGTGCTGCGGCTGCTCGCCGCGCAGGCGGCGGTGGCGATCGAGCACGCGGGGCTGCGCAGCCGCATGAACGCGCTCGCGCTGAGCGACTCGCTGACCGGGCTCTCGACCCGGAGGATCTGGGACGACGAGCTGCCGCGCGAGCTCGCCCGCGCGCGCCGCTCGGAGTCGCCGGTGTCGGTCGCGGTGATCGACATCGACCACATGAGCGCGTTCAACATGCTGCGCGGCGAGCAGGAGGGCGATCGCCTGATCAAGGAGACCGCCTCGCGCTGGCGCGCCGAGCTGCGCGAGGTCGACACGCTGGCGCGCTTCGCGGGCACCGAGTTCGGCGTCCTGCTGCCGGGCTGCGCGCTGGGCGAAGCCGTCGACGTCCTCGATCGCGTGCGCGCCGCCACGCCGCGCGGCCAGACCGCCTCGGCGGGCGTCGCCCGCTGGGACGGCGAGGAGCCGGCCGAGCTGCTGCTCGCCCGCGCCACGGACGCGCTCGCGGCCGCCAAGGAGAGCGGCCGCAACGTGACGATCGCGGCCGACTGATCAGTCTTCGGTGTGCACGCCGAGCCGGTTGCCGTCCGGGTCGGTGAACTCGAAGCGGTGGCCGCCCGGGTACGGCGAGATCGGCTCGACGATCGTGCCGCCGGCCGCGGTGACCGCGTCCCGGGTGGCCTGCAGGCTGTCCGAGTAGAGCATCACCAGCGGCTTGGCGCCGTCGGCTGCGCGGCGCAGTCCGCCGGCCTCCTTGCCCGCGCCCTGGATGCCGGCGTACTCGGGGCCGTAGTCGTTGAACTCCCAGCCGAACGCCGCGCCGTAGAACGCCTTGGCGGCGGCGACGTCGCCCACGGAGATCTCGATGTAGTCGATCGCATGGTGTCGGTCCATGCGCCGGATGCTCGCGCGCCCGCGGCGCCGTGTCTTGTCGAAAACGGACACGCGCCGCGCGCGGCCGGTGGTCACGCTCCCGAGATCGCCCCACCGGCGACGTCAGCCCCACGGCCTTGAAGTGCCGCACGGCGGACAGGCCCTGCCGGTAACAGCGCCGCATCGTCCGGTTCGCCCGCCGGTACAGCCGCCGCATCTGCGCCGGGTGCCCGCGCAGCCCCACGCGGATCGCCTCGCTCTCGGAGTTGTTGCCCCGCCGCCACCACCTGACCTCGCGGAACGCGTGGACCCGGGCCCGCCGCCCGTGCGCGCTCGACGCCGGCTGAGCCGCGAGCTCGCTCTTGATCGTCGTCAGGATCGCGTTCGTGCGGTTGTTGGCACGGATGATGCCGCGGATCGCGGCGAGGAGAGCGACGGCGACCGTCACTCCGGAAAGCAGGCGGCGGTTCATGGCCGCTCGGACACCCGGTCAGGAACCTCGATCAAACGGGCGTCGGCGCTAGGACGCGGCGAGCTGGACCGTGAGGCCGTCGGCCCAGTCGATCGCCTCGCGGTAGGCGCCGGCGACCACCGGCAGCCCGACGCCGAAGCGGGCGACGTCGTTGAAGTCGCCGCGCTCGTACGCGAGCACGGCGGCGAGCACGCGCCCCTCGGGCCCGTCGTGGTCGAGCAGCGCGTGCGTGATCCGGCTGTCGAACGGCAGCTCGTCGAGCAGCGCCTGCATCGGCTTGCCGAGCAGCGCGTCGACCACCGAGAACAGCCCGACCGTGAACGCCCGGTCGGGGACGGCGAGCGGATGCGCGTCCGCCAGCAGCTCGCACAGGCGGGCACGCACCAGCCCGACGTTGAGCAGGTGCTGGGGCCGATCGGTCAGGCCGGACAGCGCGAGCAGCATCGCCCAGCGCCGCACCGCCACCGTCCCGAGCAGGATCAGGGCCTGGCGGACGCTCGAAACCTGCTGGCGGGCGCCGACGAACGCCGAGCTGGCCAGCCGCACGAGCTTGTGGCTGAGCCCGGCGTCCTGCGAGATCACGCGCTCGATCTCCTCGAAGCTCGCCTGGCGGTCCGGCGCGACGAGCTGGGTCAGCACGCCGAGGCGATGCGTCGGCGCAGTGCGGCCGGACACCACCGCGGGCTCGGCGAAGAAGTACCCCTGGAAGCCGTCGAAGCCCATCGCGCGGCAGGCCTCGTACTCCTCGCGCGTCTCCACCTTCAGGGCGATCGCGGTCAGCCCGCGCTCGCGCAGCTCGCGGATCTGCGAGACCAGCGAGGCGCCGGACAGCGCGCGGATGTCGAGCTTGATCACGCTCGCGAGGTCGAGCAGCGGCTCCAGCCCGGGGGCGAAGCGGAAGCCGTCGAGCGCGATCCGGAAGCCGGCGTCGACGGCGTCGCGCAGCGCCTCGAGCAGCTCCGCGTCGGCGCTGTGGGTGCCGACGAGCTCGAGCACGACGCGCTCGGGCGGCATCGGCAGCGGCCGGACCTTGAGCAGGAAGTCGCGGGTGACGTTGATGAACGCGCGCGAGTCGCCGACCAGGCGCTCGAGCCCGATGTCGGCGAGGCTCTGGACGATCACCGTCGAGGTCGCGCCCTCGGCGTCGGTGAACGGGCCGGTCAGCGAGCGGTAGAGGATCTCGAAGCCGGTGATCGTCTCGGCGCGATCGAAGATCGGCTGCCGCGCCACCGCAACGGTGCTCGCGGCGTGCGGGGTCGCGATCTCCTCGGCCAGCTCCGACATTCCAGTCTCCCATCGGCCATCCGGGCCGAGCCCTTGATGGGTCAGCGCAGCAGCGACAGGTTGCCGGTCAGCCGGCCGACCGGACGGCGCTCCCCGTAGACGGCGAGACCGAGGTATTCGAGGTCGGCAGCCGGGGTCCGGGCCACCTCCGCGCGGAACGTCTCGTAGTCGTTGGTCTGCTGCCCGAACGCGGGAGGTCGACCACGCCGAGCCCGGCGGCGGCCGCCCGGTCGCGGAGCTGCGTGAGGTCCGCGAGCACGGCCGCGGCGCTCCCGGAGATCGTCGGCGTGTTCGTGGTGTCCGGCTCGGACGACTTCCTGCTGCACGTCGCGGTGCCGGACACCGACGCGCTGTACGCGGCGTCATCGATCGCCTGACCGAGCGGCCCGAGATCGGCGACGTGCGGACCGCCGTGTCTACGCGCACATCCGCAGGCCGGTGCTGGAGCCGCTCGATCAGGCGAGCTGACGGAGCGCGGCCCGGACCTCGGCGTCGCGGCGCTCGGCCGTCGCATCGGTCCAGCGCCAGCGCACGCCGGCCTCGATCGCGAACGTCGGCTGCGCGTGGTCGTCGACGGCCTCGACCGCGAGCCGCACCGCGATCGTGCCGGCCGCCTCGCCGATCACGGCCGCGCGGCCGCGCAGCGTCACCGCGACGCCCTCGGCGATCACGGCCAGGGCGACGCGCGGATCGTCGCGCAGCCGCGCCAGCGAGCCGCGGCGCGGGCCGAGCGCCAGCAGCACCGCGTCGGGGCCGGCGCGCACTGCCGTCGAGACCGGGATCGCGTGCGGGCCCGCAGTGGTGAGGATCGCCACCGTGCCGGGCGTCCAGTCGGGAATCACGCCCGGGACGCTAGACGGTCGCGCGCAGGAGCACGCCCGGGACGCTAGACGGTCGCCCGCAGGATCTCGTTCGCGCGCTCGAGCTGGTCGACCGTCGCGGCGGCGACGGAGGCGGCGCCGACGTCGCGGTTCAGGCGAGCGTTGATCGCCGCGTGCGGCTCGCCGGTCCGGCGCGCGAGCGCGGCGACGAGCGTGCGGCGCTCGTCGCGCAGCCGCTCGCGCCGCTCGTGCGCGCTCTCCGGCTCGGTGGTCGTGAACGCGGCGAGCGCGGGCGACGGCGCGGCCACCGGTGTCGCGTCGGCGAACAGCTGGAGCGCCTCGCCGGGCTGGGTGGTCTGCAGGACGTCGTCGTCGCGGCGCGCGCTCGACCACAGTGCCCGGAACGCGTCGTCGGACTGCGTGCGCTCGGCCCGCTCGACCGCCTCGCCGTCGGCGAGCTGCTCGAGCGCGTGGTTGCGCTCCTCCTCGATCTGGGTCGCGAGCCGCTTGAGCGTCGGATCGGACGGCAGGAACAGGTGGCTCATCTGCTCGCGCGGCGCCGGCGTGCGGCGGATGAAGCGGCCGACGACCTGACGGAAGAACAGCTCGGTCCGGGCGCTCGTGGCGTAGACGCCGACGCGCAGGCGTGGGATGTCGACGCCCTCGGACACCATCAGCACCGACACGAGCCAGCGGCCCGAGCCGGCCGAGAAGCGCTGGATCCGGTCCGAGGCGTCCGGCGCGTCGGATGTCACGATCTCGGGGCGCTCGCCGACGACGCGCGCGAGCCGGCCGGCGAGGCGCTCGGCGTGCTCCTTGTCGATCGCCACGACGAGCCCGCCGGCGTCGGGGTGCGCGCCCGCGCGGAGATTCGACAGCTCGGCGTGCGCGTCGCGCAGGACGTGCTCGATCCAGTCGCCCTCGGGGTCGAGCGCGGTACGGAGGCGGCGTGCGGCCTCGGCGGCCGGCAGCGCGACCGAGAAGTCGGCCCGCCGGCGCCGGCCGTCGCTCATCCATTCCATGTCGCCGTCATAAGTGTGGAACGTCACCGGGCGGCAGACGCCGTCGAGCAGCGCGTCGGTGTACCCGTAGCCGTAGTCGGCGCGGCTGATGCCGTCGTCGTCGTACGCGACCCACGGGATCGCCGTGTTGTCGGACCGGAACGGGGTGCCGGACAGCAGCAGGCGCAGGTGCGCGCGCTCGAACGCGGCGAGCGTGCTCCGGCCCCACGCCGCGTGCTCGCCCATGTGGTGCGGCTCGTCGGCGATCAGCAGCGTCGGCACCGCCGCGGCGCGCTTGCGGTGGCCGGCCGGGCCGGCGGCCAGCGTGGCGTAGGTGACCGCGATCCCGTGGCGGTCGCGCGGCTCCGGGCCGGCCGCGTTCGGCCGGTTCGGCTCGAGGTCGATGCCGTAGCGCGCCGCGTCGAGCGCCCACTGGCGGCAGATGTGCGTGGTCGGAGCGATGACCACGACGCGCGCCACACGGCCCTCGCTCAGCATCCGGTGCGCCACGTGGAGCCCGAACGTCGTCTTCCCCGCCGCGGGCGTGGCCGAGGCGAGGAAGGAGCTGCCGTCGTGGGCGATGACGGCGTCGACCGCCGCCTGCTGCCAGGCGCGCAGCGGACGGCCGGCGGGCCACGCGGGCAGGGCTCGGCGGCGCCGGGCGGCGGGGTGGGTGACCGCAGACGTCAAGGGCGCCGGAGGCTAGAAAGCGGCCAGGACGGAATCGCGGGCTATCGCCGGGCGGTGTGGTCGAGCTGCTCGAACGCCCGCGCCGGAGATCGAGCGGCGGTTCGGTGACGAACATCGTGCGCACGCGGGTCCGCTGCGCGCTCGCGCGCCTGCCATGATTGGTTGACCATGCAAGTGACTCACTTCTCGGATCCGGGCTGCCCGTGGGCGTGGTCGGCCGGACCGGCGTTCGCCACGCTGCGCTGGCGGTACGGCGACCAGCTCCAGTGGCGAAACGTGCTGATCGGCCTGTCGGAGAGCCGCGAGTCGTACGAGCGGCGCGGCTACACCGGCGAGCGCCAGGCGCGCGGCTACCGCTCGTTCCGCCGCCGCGGCATGCCGTTCGCCACGACGCCGCGGGAGCGGATGCACGGCACGTGGCCGATGTGCCGCGTCGTCGTCGCCACCCGCCGGCTCGCGCCCGACCGTGAATGGGCGGTGTTCCGGGCGCTGCAGTTCGCCCAGTTCACGAGCGCCCTCGCGCTCGACGAGCCGGCCGAGATCGAGCGGGCGCTCGCCTGGCTGCCGGGTATCGACGCCGCCGCGCTGGTCGCCGCCTCGCTGGAGCCCGAGACCGAGGAGCTGTTCGCCGCCGACCGCGCGCAGGCGCGCTCGGCCGCCGGCGGCCCGACCGAGTTCCAGGGCCGCTCGGCCACGACGCCCGAGGGCGAGGTCCGCTTCACGGCGCCGAGCCTGGTGTTCGAGACCGACGACGGGCGCAGCCTCGAGGCCGGCGGCTTCCAGCCGCTCGAGGCCTACGACGTCTGCATCGCCAACCTCGACACGTCGCTGGAGCGGCGCGAGCCGGCGGAGGACGTGGCGGAGGTCCTGGAGGCGTTCCCGGACGGGTTGACGACCGCCGAGGTCGCGGCGGTCATGTGCGAGCACCTGCAGCCGCCGGCGCTCGATGTCGCGGAGGACGCGCTGATCTCCGCCGTGGCCGCGGGCGGCGCGGAGCGGCGCGCGTTCGGCAACGACGCGCTGTGGCTGCCCGCCGGCGGTCCCGCGTCCGCGTTCCGTGGCGGGCGCGGAGCGAACCGCCGCCGGGTAGCAGCCGGCAAGCGGCACGGCGCCACAGTGTCGAGTTAGCGGCGCATAGCGCCCGAAAGTCGACAACCCGCGGCGCCGCCGGCGCGCTCGGCGGCGGCGGC